>CAZYDJ010000001.1:0-6771 GCA_964646035.1 uncultured Fibrobacteraceae bacterium
TTCCAGGCCCTGGTCGACTCCAAGATCAACGGCCTCTGGCAGATCGTATCGGCCACCTTCGACCTCTACGAACGTCCCATCCCGACCCCGGTCCACCAGCTTCGCCCGGCCCGCGAAACCTGTCAGAAGTGCCATTGGCCGGACAAGTTCTACGGCGACCGGATCATGCTGAAAACCCGATTCGGCTTCGACCGGAATTCGTCCCCCTCCTACACGACTCTCAGCATGAAGGTCGGGTCGGGAGCCGGCCGGAAACGCGGCGAGATCCACTGGCATGTGGCCGAGGACAACATGGTTCGCTACTCGTCCGTGGACGACGAACGCGAAGAGATGATCTGGGTCGAGGTGCTGCAACCCGACGGCGGCTGGCGTCGGTACCGCAACCGGCTGCCGGCTGACCACCCGGCCGAAGAAGAAGCCGTGCGCACCCTGGACTGCGTCGACTGCCACAACCGGGCCACTCATATCTACGAGGATCCCGAAAAGGCAGTCGATGAGCGGATTTCCGCCGGCCTGATCGACATCCGCCTGCCCTACGTCAAACGCGAGGCGCTGGCCGCGCTGACCGTCGACTACCCCGATCGCGAACAGGCGATGGCGGGCATCGAGAATCGGATCAGAGGATTCTACGCCCGCAACCATCGAAGCGAGACCATGGGCCTGCAGGATGCCGTCGACCGGACGATAGCCGCCCTGCAAGCGGCGCATCGCCGCAACATCCATCACGGAATGGAAGTCGAATGGGGCTCGTACCCCAGCTATCTCGGCCATGAGGCCGCTGGCGGCTGCTTCCGCTGCCACAATCCGAACCTGATTGCAGATGGCGGGGAATCGATTTCCGACGATTGCACTCTCTGTCACTCGATCCTATCCTACGATAGTGATCGGCCTTTCCGATTCCTGATGCCGGCCGTCGAAACGGATCCGGACTTCAGGATGCACGAGCATCTGCAGGAGGAATTCCTGCATACCCTGGATCAGGAATGAGGCGATGGCGGCCGAATTCAAGCAGGCGCTCAACATCGGCCACCGCGGCGCGGCCGGTCTAGCTCCGGAAAACACGCTGCTGTCCTTTTCCCTGGCCCTCGATCTCGGCGCCGACGGCGTCGAGTTCGATGTGCACGAGACCGCCGACGGACGCTTCGCCGTCCATCACGACCCGGAAATCTCCGGCCTGCCGATCCGCAATGCTGCATTCGCCGAATTGAAGCTCAGATTTCCGCAGAACGGAGAGAGGGGCCTGGTCAGGCTGGAGGACGTCCTGGGGCTGCTGTCCGGTGGCGATCGCCCGGTGGCCTTCATCGAGGTAAAGGGACTCCACTCGGCGCCGGAACTGATCCGTCTGCTCGATCCCTGGCGCGAACGATTGCGGATCAACATCCAATCCTTCGATCGCCGCATCCTAGCGGAACTCGACGCCGCCCGCCGCGGCCTGCCGGCCGACCGCCGTCCCGCCCTGGGTCTGATCGCGAACGACCCGGGCGCGGATCCCGCCGCCGACCTGGCGTCCATGGGCGCCGAGGTGCTCTCGTTGCGTCGTTCGGCCTTGTCCCGCTCCCTGATCGATGATCTGCATTCGGCCGGAATCGTGGTGACGACCTGGACCGTCAACGACAAGGCCGGGATCAGGGATGTCCTGGAGATGGGAATCGACGGGGTGATATCCGACCGGCCGGACCGGGTACGGAAGATCCTGCAGGAGGCCTGATCCAATCGGGAAGTCCGCACAAGGAAAAAGGGCTTCGAAATTCCATTTCGAAACCCTTTTCAAAATTTCCGCTGCCAGCTCCGTCCCACGCGGTCGACGATCATTTCATCGTCTTCACAGGGAATCGCGGTCGCAAGGAACGTGCGCGGTCCCGTCCGCGGCGGCCATTATCCCAAGTCTTTATCAGATAACGTTTTAACTAATCCAGGGCGTTGGCCGGCCACGAAGCCGCCTTGCGTATTGCACGTTGCAATTCGCAAGAATCACTCCTGCGGGCCGAATCCCTCCTGATAGCGCAGCAGACGGGCCGGGTTGCCCGCCACGACCGCGCCGTCGGGAACGTCCTTGGTTACGACCGCCCCTGCTCCCACGATGGCCTTTTTGCCGATGCGCACCGGCAGGATGGTGCAATTCGAGCCGAGGCTGGCACCGTCCGCCACCACCGTGGCCTTCCACTTCTCCTTTTCCGGCTGAGGCGGATAGAGATCGTTGATGAACATGACTCCGTGGCCGACGAATACGTCGTCGCCGATCTCCACCATGTCGCAGATGAAGGAATGGCTCTGGACCCGGGTCCGATCGCCTATCTTCACGCCCTCCTGGATCTCGACGAAACAACCGACCATGCTGTCGCGGCCGATCTCACAGCCGTACATGTTCACGAAATTCCAGACCTTGGTGCCTTCACCGATCTTGCAGTTGTTGATCAGCTGTCTCTCGTTCGCTGGATATTCCATTGCGGCTCCTTGCAGGTTTTCGCTTCATGCGGCGCCGAGGGTCCGCCGGCATTGATTTCACCGGTCGCAGAGGATAGCGCAGGCCCGGGTTCCCGTCTCCACCGAATTGACCTTTCCGGAGGCGGGATTGACGCCCTCCGGCGCCGCGGTTAGATTCGGACCTGTCCCCGTCCCCAGCGTCCGACACGACTTCCGGAGGGAAGCAATGAGCGAACAGATCGTCGTCACCGGCGGCGCAGGCTTCATCGGCTGCAATATAGTCAAGGCCCTCAACGAACGGGGTGTCGACGACATCCTGGTCGTTGACGAACTCGGATCCGACGAACGTTGGCGCAATCTGGCGGTCAACCGCTTCGACGACTTCCTGCACAAGGACGAGTTCCGGGAATACATCCTCGATGACATCCCGCTGGATGTCGCCGCGGTCATCCACATGGGCGCCTGCAGTTCGACCACCGAGACCGACGCCGACTATCTCGCCGACAACAACTACCGCTACACCCGCGATCTCTGCGAATGGTGCCTGCGCCACGACGTGCGTTTCGTCTACGCCTCGAGCGCCGCCACCTACGGCGACGGGTCGCGGGGATATGACGACGACGACGCGGTCACTCCGCTGCTGCGTCCGCTGAACATGTATGGCTACTCCAAGCAGATGTTCGATCTGTGGGCCCTGCGGAACAAGCTCTTCGACCGGATCACCGGGCTGAAGTTCTTCAACGTCTACGGGCCGCACGAGGATCACAAGGATGATATGCGGTCGGTCGTGCACAAGGCCTACCACCAGATTCTCGAGACGGGAAAAGTCCGGCTCTTCCGCTCCCATCGTCCCGACTACGCCGACGGAGAACAGGTGCGCGACTTCGTCTACGTCCGCGACGCGGTCGACGTCACCCTGCACTTCATGGACGACCGCGGCGCGTCCGGCCTTTTCAACTGCGGCACCGGGCGGGCCAGGTCGTGGCTGGATCTCGTCCGGGCGGTCTTCGCGGCCATGGGCCGCGAACCGGAAATCGAATTCATCGACATGCCGGATCATCTGCGGGCCAAGTACCAATACCACACCGAGGCCGACCCGGCGAAACTGCGCGCGGCGGGCTACTCGGCGTCCTTCACCGAGTTGGAGGACGGCGTCCGCGACTACGTCACGAACTATCTGGCCGCCGGCAACTGACCCCCGCCCGGTCGAAGGAGGCCCGGAAATGACGTCCGCATCGGATATCGGCGCCGGACATCCGCCGGTCATCGGTTGGAGCGATTTCGCCAGGGACCGCTACCGGCCCGGCGGCGGCCACAGCCATTTCAAGGGATCCGAATCCGAGCTGATCGAGATGGTCCTCGCCAACTGGGAACAGCGGCGCCCCGGGGCCGGCCGCGCAACACTGGACGAAGTCGTGGTAGTACCCCTGCCCCCGGATCGCTTCGTCTGCGGCACGGTCCGCATCGACCAGGACACTCCCCTGCACGTCGAATTCCAGCGCCGCCAGCCCCATGAACAGGGTTACGCCCGCATCACCGCCGAGGGCGAGCCCGAGGCGGCCGCTTTCGCTGGAGTAGTTCTCTACAGCGCCGACACCCTGGAACTGGGCGACGGCAGACGTTCCGGGAATTACGATTGGGAAATAGTCAGCGTGTTGGCTTCGCCGGTTCCCGACGAGCCGATGGATCCACTGACCATGGCCCGCAACATGCTGGTCAAGCCCGGCGGCACTCCCTGCGACTACTCCGCCCGCGATTTCGCCGAGGCTATCTGGTACTGGAGTACACGCGCCGACTGCCACGCCGGCGACATCGGTTGATCCGCTCCGCCCCTCCCGGCCGATAAGGAAAGGGCCGCTCCCTTAAGGAGCGGCCCTTTCCTTATCGGCCGGAAACCGCGCGTCAGCGATAGAGGGCCTTGATCGACCCGAAGCTGATATCGTCGTTGTCCACCGTGCAGTCGGTCAGAGCCAGGCCGTCGGGGAAGACCTTCAGCAGGAATTCGCCGTCATGAAAGGTGAACAGGCCGGTCGCGTTGTTGTAGCACTGGCCGGCGAAAACGATCGAGGGATCGAACCAGTAGGCATTCAGCCTGACGAGGGTGGTTCCGTCCTCGAAGGAGACGACGATCCAGTCGCCTTCCGGCAGGATCTCCACGACGATCAGGCCGTCGGTCACCTGCAGGACGCAGCTTTCGTATCGCTCCGGCTCGCCCATCAGCTGGGAAGCGGTCGCATACATGGTCGGCGGATCGATCTGATCCACGACGGTCCAGCCGTGCGCCCAGATGGTGGTGATCTCCTTGTACTCGATGTAGACGCCGCTCAGATCCAGCACGTCCCCCACCGCGACCATCGGATCCGGGTCGGTCATGACCCAAAGGGCCTGGTCCGGTCCGGCCGGCAGGGCGGTGACCGTGAAACTGCTGTGCAGGACCGAGGTCACGACGACTCCGGGCAATTCGACGCTGGTTCCTTCCTCGACGGCACCGGCTCGAATTTCACCAGGCGTCGCCCCCCAGGCCGCGGTCGCTGCGACCATCAACAATGCCGCCAATAGCACTTTCTTCATGATGTTCAACCTCTTAACGGCGAGTAATGCCAAGCCAAACCCCTGACTGATTATGACAATTCGTTAAAAGGATAGCACATTGCATACCCTTTATCCAAATCCCCCGAGCCGAAAATCCGGCG
Source organism: uncultured Fibrobacteraceae bacterium (assembly GCA_964646035.1). GTDB lineage: Bacteria > Krumholzibacteriota > Krumholzibacteriia > LZORAL124-64-63 > LZORAL124-64-63 > CAYLMM01. Next base: position 5,118 of record CAZYDJ010000001.1, read on the forward strand.
GGCCGCCCATGGGCGGCCCGCATTACTTTGCGTACAGATGTCGAACCATTGCGATCCGATACCGGACTAGTTGAACAGGCTCTTCATCTGCCCGAAGGTCGTCGTTTCGTTGTCGACCGTGCAGTCGACCTTCTCGATTCCGTCGGCGAAGGGATTCAGTTCCCAGGCGCCGTAGCTCCAGGTCCACAATCCGATGGCCCAGTTGTAGCAGTCGCAGATGACTACAGTCGCGGCGTCGTACCAGTAATCGTCCATCTGGATGTCGATGCAGCTGCCCAGGGTCGATACCATCCAAACGCCATAGCCATCCGCAGCCTGGCAAACGGCCATGCCGTCGGTGATCTGGATCACGGCGTTCTCGTAGGCCTCGGGATCGACCATCAGCTCGGCCGCCGTCAGCGGAATGACCGGGGCGACCATGGAGCCGGTGATCGTAACGTAGCCCGCGGGGGCGGTGGTCACGTTCAATTCCGAAAGATCGTAATACTCGATGTACATGGCGTTGATCGTCACGATGTCGCCGATCTCGACGCCGGGGGCGCCGCCCGTGTAGACCCAGATCGAGTTGTAGGTTCCCGCCGGAATCTCGCTGCCGGAGAATCCGTTGTACCTGACCGACGTCACCACTACATCGGTAGCGGTAACCTCGGTGTCCACCGCGACCAATCCGTTGCGGATGTCGCTGATCACGCCGGCTTGAGCGACGCTCGCCGCCATCACCATCAACAAGGAAACAACCAGTAGCTTCTTCATTTGCAAACACCTCCAGGAATATAGCCCCTGCCCGCAGAAATATTTTTCACGATTTCGCTCCCCCACAACGAAACGTGATTCCTGGAATCATAACATTTTTACACCAATATAGCCAAACCCTATCTTATCAAAAATCAAACCAGGAATGATCCGGTCCTCTTTTCCGCGAACAAAGAAAACGGGCCGCCCGAAGGCGGCCCGCAATCCAGGGCTCGAAACCTGAATCGATCGGAATATACGATCGATTACCGGTACAGAGCCTTCACCGAACCGAAAGAGGTCGTCTCGTTATCGACCGTGCAGTCGACCTCGACCAGACCGTCGACGTACGGAATCATCCGGAAGGTGCCATACGAATAGGTGTAGTAACCGGTCACGCCCAGGTAGCAATCGCCGACGGCGAGTCCGGTCTCATCGAACATGATGTCGTCGTGATGCAGAACCAGGCCGCTCTCCTGGGAGATGGCTTTCCACTCGCCGTAGCTCAGCAGCTCGCTGACCATGAAGCCGTCGGTGATGTTCAGGACGTGAGCTTCCCACGCCTCGTCATCGGCCTGCACTTCAGCCAGGGTCATGGTGAAGACGGGAGCGACAGCGGTACCGGTGACCGTGACCAGGCCGGTGCCGGAAGTAGTCATGTCCAGCTCTGTCAGGTCGTAATACTCCTTGTAGGTCGCGTCGGTCAGGGTCACGACGTCGCCGATGGCAACGGTCGGAGCACCACCGGTATAGACCCAGGCGGCGGTGTACGGGCCGGCCGGGATATCGGTGGCGGAGAAGCCGTTGTAGGTAACGGCGGTGACGACCGCGCCCTCGACGGTCAGTACGTCCAGCTCGGTGTAGACACCAGTATTGCAATCGTAGATGGCGCCCGCGAAAGCGGTGCCGGCGAACAGGGCGA
>CAZYDJ010000001.1:6871-76273 GCA_964646035.1 uncultured Fibrobacteraceae bacterium
AATGTCGGATTCCGCGATCAGCAGAGACCTAGCGGGAGTAGAACTCGATCACCAGGGGCACTTCGCAGATCACAGGCACTTCCTCGCGCGGAGGAACATAGAGGTACTTCACCGAGAAGTTCTTCTTGTCCCGCTCCAGATACGGCGGAATGGCTCCGACCGATTCCTGCGCGAAAACGAAGCACTCGAGGTTGCGGCTGCCGTTCTTCACGGTAACGACGTCGTTGGGCTTCAACTGGTAGGAAGGAATGTCCACCTTGCGCCCGTTGACCTGGACATGACCGTGGTTGACGTACTGGCGGGCGGCGTAGATCGTGCGGGCCAGTCCGCCGCGCAGAACGATGGCGTCCAGACGGCTCTCGAGCAGCTGCACGATCGTGTTGTTCATGTCGCCCTTGCGGGAGGCCTTCTTGTAGTAGTTGCGCATCTGGCGCTCGTGGATGTTGTACTGCGAGCGCAGGCGCTGCTTCTCCATGAGCTGGATCTTGTAGGGCGACATCTTGCGCCGGCGGATCTGCTGCATCTTGCCGTGCTGGCCGGGGGGATACGGCTTGCGATCCATGTAGCGGTCGGCCTTGGGCGTCAGGGACGTGCCCAGAGCGCGGGACAGCTTCACCTTCGATCCTGTAAACTTCACGGTCTTCCTCCCAGTGGGGCGGTGAACGTCGAGCCGGCCCCTCGCGTCTTCTGGTCGCGAATGGAGGCCATGCCCGGAAATGAAGCGGTTCGCAGCGCACCACGAAGGGGCGGGCGCCGTCTGACCGCAAGTCGCCAAGAATAGGTCCGCGGGACTCGGCTGTCAAGCGCCAGGCCCCGCATCAGGCCCCCGCCCGACGCCGGCGGATGATCAGCGTTTCGGCAGCAAAGCCTTGATGCTCAAGGATATACGCTGTCTGGCGATGTCGACCGCGAGCACCTTGACCTTCACCGTCTGCCCGACGTGGAGTTCGTCGGCAGGGTCGGTCACGAAGCGGTTGGCGATCTCGCTGATGTGGACCAGGCCGTCCTGGTGCACTCCGATATCCACGAAGACTCCGAAGCGGGTGAGGTTGGTGACCACGCCCGAAAGCTCCATGCCCTCGGTCAGATCCTTGACCTCGTTGACCCCTTCGCGAAAATCGACAGCCTCGAATTCCCGGCGCGGATCGCGGCCGGGCTTCGCCAGCTCGGCCAGGATGTCGTCGAGGGTGAACCTGCCCACCTCGTCATCGATATATCTCGAGGCATCGATGCCGGCGACCGCCCGCGCATCACCGACCAAAGACGCGACTTCGAGCCCCAGATCGCCGGCGATCCTCTTGACCAGCTTGTAACGCTCGGGATGCACGGCCGAGTCATCCAGCGGATCGCCGCCCTTCACGCGCAGGAATCCGGCACATTGCTCGTAGGTCTTCGGGCCGAGTCCGGCGACTTTCAGCAGATCGCGGCGTCCCCCGAAAGGTCCCGCCTCATCCCGCCTCGCGACCACCGCCCGCGCCAACGACGGGCCCAGTCCGGCCACATATCCCAGCAGCGAAGGGGATGCCGTGTTCACATCCACGCCCACCGAGTTCACGCAGCTCTCGACTACCTGGTCCAATCTCTCCTTCAATTGCTTCTGGTCGACGTCATGCTGGTACTGGCCGACCCCGATGGCCTTGGCGTCGATCTTGACCAGTTCGGCCAGCGGATCCTGCAGGCGCCGACCGATCGACACCGCTCCGCGAACGGTCACATCCTTGTCCGGCAATTCCTCGCGCGCGATCCCGCTGGCAGAATAGACCGACGCTCCGGATTCGTTGACCAGAACCGCGGCGGCCCGTACGTCCTTGTCGGCCATCCATTTCCGGACCACGGCATGAGTCTCGCGCCCCCCCGTGCCGTTGCCGATGGCCACGGCCTCCGGCTTGTGGGCGGCGAAGAGACGATCCAGAGCGGCCGCGGTGCCCGCCTCGTCGCTGCGCGGCGGAGTCGGGTAGACCACGGTATCGGCGAGCAGCCGGCCGGTGGCGTCGAGGACGGCGACCTTGCATCCGGTGCGATAGCCGGGGTCGATGGCCAGGACCGGACGGGCCCCGAAAGGCGGCGCCAGCAAAAGATCCCGGAGGTTGCGGGCGAAGACGGTGATCGCCTCTTCATCGGCCCGTTTCTTCAGTTCGAGGCGGATGTCGGTTTCGATCTGCACCGAGAGCAGGCGGTCGTAGGCGTCGTCGGAGGCCGTCCGGGCCTGGCCGTTCCAGATCGACGGTCGCACCGCCACCACCTCCGAGGCCAACAGCGACCGCGCCCTTTCCGGATCGGGTTGGATCCGATAGGAGAGAAATCCTTCCTTCTCGCCGCGCCTGATGGCCAGCACGCGATGAGACGGCAGATCACGGGCGGGCTGGGTGAATTCGTAGTAGTCCTCGAACTTGCTGCGCTGGTCCTTCTTGCCCCGGGCCGCGCGACAGATCATATCCCCCTCGCGACGAGTCAAATCACGGATCATGGCTCTCAGCCCTGCGGTCTCGGCGATTCGCTCGGCAACGATGTCGCGGGCCCCCTGCAACGCGGCCTCCGGGTCGTCGACGCCCTTTTCCGGGTCGACGTATTCCGCCGCCGCGATCTGCGGATCGCCTGCGGTTTCGAATTGCTCCCACATCCGCTCCGCCAGTGGTTCGAGGCCTTTTTCCCTGGCGATCATGGCGCGCGTGCGCCGCTTGGGCCGGAACGGCAGATAGAGATCCTCCAGGGCGGTCTTGGTTTCGGCCGCGTTGACGGCTTTTTCCAGCTCCGGAGTCAGCTTGCCCTGTTCGGCGATGCTCTCCAACACCGCGGCGCGCCTCTCCTCGAGTTCGCGGCGGTACTTCAGCTTTTCCTGGATCCCGGTCAGCGAAACGTCCTCGAGTCCGTCGGTTGCTTCCTTGCGATAGCGGGCGACGAAGGGAACGGTGTTGCCGGCGTCGAAGAGTTCCACCGCGGCGGTCACCGACCGCAAGGGCAGCGACAGGTCCGAAGCGACCTGTTCGATGATCCGCGCATTTGTCTGGGCTTCCGTGGTCATGATTCCTTTCCCGGCGGGATGGCGTTGCCCGGCCCTCCGGAGCTGGAGGGCCGGGGCGTCAATCTAGGCGACGCGGGCGGGGCTGTCCAGCCATCGCGGTCCCCTAACGGGTCCAGGGCGCCTCGGGGCGCCCTGGACTCGTGTCGCCGGGTAGTGGAATGTGGAATCAGTCGGCGTGCTCGACGAGGATACTGACCGAACCGTCCAACTCGGCCCGCAAGTTGGGCCGAACCTGGGTCTCGATCTCGACCTTGTCGGGAGTGATGATCATTCCCTCGATTACGAAATCCTTCACCTTCTCGGCTCGCCGCAAGGCCAGCACCTCCTCCTCCGCGACCACCAGGACCTTCAGCGGAGAGTAGGGATGATCGCGACGGACGATGTCCAGGGCTCCGGTCAGCCACGCCAGCCCCTCCTCGTCCAGATCGACCTTCCCCTTGGAGAACAGGCGGTCTCCGGCGAAGGACAGGCAACGATCGCCCCGCTCGCGGTAGTCGAGAGCCGGGATACGGAAGCTCACGCCGGCATAGTTGTAGGTGTTGGTGCCCTTGTCGGTGACGCTGTAGAGGTAGCTGTAGGGATACCCCACGTCGAGGACGGAGGCCTGATCATCGCGTCCGTCCCAGTCAACCGTGCGCGGCGGACGCCCCTGGCCCCTGTACTCGCGGAACGGCGATCCCCGGAAATCGGTGACCGTCAGCTCCCAGGACTCGGCGTCGTGACCCTCGGGATCCTCCGGGAAGAATGTCGCCACCGGGGACCCCGACATATCGGGAGCCCAGCAATGAGGCACCTGGTCGCTGCTTAGGCTGCCGGGATTGTTGACCAGCGACCGCAATCCGCCCACCGGGCTGATGGCCATGACGGCCTCGTCCTCCCGGCTGAAGAATGTGTCAATGATCGCCGCCCCGAGCTCCAGGGAGTAGGTGCTCTTCTGGATGTCCTGGCGAACCTGGTTCTCGGCCTCGACCACCATCTCGGGGATGTCGGCGTTGACCTCCCCGTCCTCTTCGGTCCAGGCGAAGGCCGTTGCTGCGCCGAGGCAGAGCCAACCCGCCGCGACGAGAATAATGACCGTGATCCTGATGTCGTTGCTGCTGTGCATGATGCTTTCCTTTTGACTCAGGGCCTTTCCCTTTGTCTATCCGGCCCGTTCTCTTATCTCCGCAGACCGCCTAGTTGAGGCGGAAGACGATGGTGATCACCCCCCACTGCTCGGTCTTGGGCTGACCGTCCGGCAGCGGCTCGAAGCGGAATTCCCTGATGGCCGCCATCGCTGATCTGTTCAGATCCCGATGCGCCGCCGTCTGATCGAAATAGAGGTTGTCCTTCACCCTGCCGTCGGGCATCACGGTGAAGTGGACCGCGACTACGCCTTCCCATCCGTTGCGGCGCGCAGTCTCGGTGTATTCCAACTGCGGTGCGTGCAGGATGTCACGTCCGACAATCTGCCCGCTGACGGTCATCGAGACACCGTTGCCTCCCAGGGCCGCCGCCGCCTCGACCGGGGCCGAGCGGCTGTCCGCTGAAGCCGCCTTCTCCACGATCGGCCCGGCAGAAGGGGCTTCCTTCAGGGACGACTTGCGGCCCGACAGGGCCCCGCTGCCGCCACCGCCGCCGGCGCCGTAATCGAGGATGGTCCGGCGGCCGGTGCGATTGCCGCCCGCCGCTGTCGCCGCCGCGGCGATATCCACTTCCGCCGGCGCCTGACGAGCCTCTTTCTTGAAGCCGCTCGCGGGGATCAATGACGACACCGTTCCCTGGTAGACTTCCTTGCCTTCCTCGAGCTGTCCGCCGACCAGGCCGGCGTTGCCGCCCTCGACTCCTCCGGAGGGAAGCTGCAGGGCCATTCGACCGCTGCCGCCGCCGTCACCGACCTCGAAATCCACCTCGTCGAGATTCAGCTTGCTCTTGCGGCCCACCAGCGACTGGGTATCGGCGTTGAATTTCGCCTGGGGCTGGCGCGAACTGAGCGCGGGCGCTCCGACATCTGCTGCGAGCGCCTGCTTGTTGCGCAGGTTCTCCAGCCCGGCCACCGGAGCCTGGGTGTCCGCGAACCGGCGCGAATTCAGCCGGCTGGCCGTCTGCAACTGCGTGCGGGGCTCGGTCGCCATCTTCAGATCGGGCGTCTTGACGTCCATCCGCATCTTCTGCCGCTTGAGGACCGGCTTGGTCATCGGCAAGGTCCGCTGCTTGAGAACCGGCTTGCTTTCCACGTGGGAATCGTCGACAGCCTTCTCCGGCTCCGCCTTGCGCTCCACCGGCGCCGGAGCCGGCCGGGTCTTCAAGCGCACCTTCTCGGCTACGTCTTCCCCGTAGCGGGATTCGATGTAGGCGATTTCGGTCAGCTCATCGACCATCTCGCTGACACCGGTGGCGCCGATGCGCATCATGAACAGCAGCAGCAGCAGCAGCGCCGCATGGACGCCGAAGCTGACACCGAACCCGCCGCTGGTGGCGGCGCGACGGCTGACGGCGGCTTTCATCATGGCGCCGCCTCCTCGGGCTTCTTCCCGGTCGCGATGGCGATGCGCGGCGCCTGGGCCGCCTCGACCTCGGCGATCAGCTTCTCGACATCGCCGTAGAGCAGATCCTTGTCCGCCTTGACCACGGCGACCGCGTCCGGATTACCCTCGAACAGGGGAGTCAGCCGCGAACGCACTTCGTCGAGAGCAAGCTCCTCCTCGCCGAGATAGATTCGGCCGTCGATGGTGAAGATGATCTCGGTCTTCTCGGTATCGTCCATCTGATGGGCGCGCGCTTCCGGCAACGCCACATCGTGTTCGGTCTCGTTCAGGAACGGTGAGATTATCATCAGCGTCAGCACGACCACCAACGACACGTTGATCACCGGCACGACATCGATCTTGCTGCTGTAGCGGTATACCTTCATCGCGCCCCCTCTTCACGTTTGTTGAGGAGGGCGAGGCTTTTCGCTCCGCCGGCCTTGGCCGCGTCAAGCACGAACACGACTTCGTCCAGCTTCACGAAATCGCTGGGGATGATGACGACGGTCTTTTCGATGCGGCCCGACAGGTTGTCCCGCAGGGCTCCTTCGAGATCCGCGGACTCTACCGGATCGCCGTTGAGAAAAAGTCCGTCGGTCGTCACCGAAACCATCACCAATTCGTCCTTCTGGTCGGCGCTGGTGCTGACAACGGTAGCACTGGCCTCCGCTCGGGTCGCGTTGACCTGGATGCCGTTGCCGAGAATGGCCGGCATAGTGATGAGGAACACCACGATCAGGGTGGTCGTCACGTCCGCCAGCGGAGTGATGTTGGCATCGTTCTGGCCACGCATGGCCGATCTTTTCACGCCGGACATCTTGAACTCCCGCCTCTAGTAGTTGCTGGCGACCGGCTCACGCTCGGCCTTTTGTTCCTCGACCGATTCGTAGATCGGATCCGAACTGGCGACCGCGGCCGCGGGGCGAGGCTCGGCCTGGCGCTCGCGAACGACGGGGATGACGCGGGTCATCAGGAAGAATTCCTCGCGTACGTCCTCGAGCTCGATGATCCGGGTGCGGATCCGACGCACGAAAACGTTGAAGAACACTGTCGCGATGACAGCCACGACGATACCCGCGGCGGTGGTCAACAAGGCCTCCGAAACGCCCATGGCGACAACGGCGCTGCCGCCGGCCCCGGTGCGGGCGATGTCGGCGAAAGCCCTGATGATGCCGATCACCGTGCCGAACAGTCCGAGCAGGGGCGCGATGTTGCTCATCGTGCCCAGCACGCTGAGATTGCGCTCCATCTCCACCTGTTCGACCTCGATGGCGGTGTTGAATCGCTGCTGCATCTCGCTCGGCTTGAGATCCAGGTGCTCCAGGCAGTGCCCCAGCACGCGGGCCGCGGATCCATTCTGGCGATTGCAGTAATCGACCGCTCCAGGCAGATCCTGCTTGGTCATGTAGCCGGCGAGGCCTTTCATGAACTTGGTGACATCGGTGCGTGTCCTCAGAAAATACAGCCCCCGCTCGAAGGCGTAGCTGACGGTGATGATCGAGCAGATAAGCAGGACGACCATCGTCGGCGAACCGATGAACAGATCGGTCAGAGACATACCCAACATGATGTGCCTTTCCCCTCCGTTGGAGCCGGTCAGTTGCCGGCAGGTTGATTTGCCTGGATTTCAGCGATCCGGCCCTGGGCCATCTCCGTCCATTCAGGCTTTCCGTTCGCGTTGATTATTCTCTGATAGGCCTGGATCGCCCCCGGCCAGTCCGACCGTCCTTCACAGATTTGGCCGATCTGGGCAAGGCTGGCGATCCTGAACGGAGCCGACGCTGATCCCGCGCTGGCCGAGATCTCGTAACAGGACAGGGCCAGATCCATGCGCCCCATCTTCTCGTAGCATTCTCCGCGGCGGAAACCGATCTCGTCGGGATCCACGTCTCCGGCCGCCTCGGCCTTGTCGTAGGATTCCAGGGCGTGCTGGTAATCGCCCATCTCCTCCTGGTAAAGCGAGGCCACCTGATACCACAGCCCCTTGGCGTTCTCGTGCTCGGGGAAATCGGCCATGATCCACATCATCGTGCCTATCGCCGACGGCCAGTCCTCGAGTTCCTGGTAGCTGAGAGCGGCGTTGTAGAGAGCCATCGGCGCGTACTCGCTGCCGGGCTCCTGCTCCGCGAGCAGTTCGTAGGTCGTCGAGGCCTTCTCGTATTCCTCCTGCTTGAACAGCACGGTCCCGGCCCGGAATCGCGACAACGCCGCGAGATCGTGATCGGGATGCGTCTTGGCGAAGTTGCGGAACCCCGCGAGTGCCTGGTCCAGTTGTTCCATGCGGTAGTAACTCTCTGCCAGGTAGTAGAGCGCGCCGGGGCTGCTCTCGCTGTCTGCGAATTCAAGGGTGACTTTCTCGAAAGCCTTGGCTGCCGTCTCGTATTTACCTTCGGCGAAGGATTCCTGACCTTTAGTCCAGTAATAGTCGGCAGCCATCGGGCTGTCCGGACGCAACGCGACATACTCCTCTATGTCCCTGCCGCTGCGGTAGAAGCAGGATTGGATGCCGAGCTCGGCGTCCTCGACCCGCGCATCATCCGGGAAGGTTTCGAGGAAGGATCCGAAGGCGGCGATGGCCGCGTCGTCGTTCTGCTCGTTGTAATGGCAGTTGGCGACTCCGAAAGCGGCGTCGGCCGCGTGTTGGCCTTCGGGATTTCGGCGCAGCAGATCGGAATAGCTGCTGCGGGCCCCGGCGAAGTCGCCGAGACCGAACTTGGTGTCGGCCACGCGATAGCGCGCTTCTTCGGCTTCAGTCGATTCCGGGTGGTCGGACAGGAGTTTCTGCCATGTCGCCACGGCCTGTTCGTAGTACTGCAGACGGTAGTAGCAATCGCCCTGGTTCAGCATCGCCGACGGAGCTTCGTCGCCGCTCGGGTTCTTGGCCAGGAAATCGGTGAAGTGCTGCAGCGCCTCTTCGTATTTGTGCTGGTTGAAGTAGAGCGAACCCACCGCCAGCGAATTCTCACCTTCCTCGCTGTCGGCGTTGGCCAGCGCGAGCATGAATTTTTCCTGTTCCTCGAGGGCGAGATCGTATTCGTCGATCTGGCTGTATCCGGCGACCATCCCCTGCAGGCTGGCCACTGCCACGTTGCTGCGGGGGTAACCGGTCAACACCAGGCGGTACATCCCCACAGCCTCGCGGAAGAGACCCTGCGAATAGTAGGCCTCGCCGAGGTAGTAGTAGGTCCGCGCGCGCCAGTCGCTGGGAGTGGGCAGCAGGCGGTTGGCGATGAAGTGGTAATTGGTGATCAGACGGTCGAACTGGGCGAGGTCGAAGTAGGCGACCGTGGCCAAAAACAGCGCCCGCTCGCCGACGTCGGTGTTGACGTACTGGTCCATCACGTTCTGGAAATCCCGGATGGCCAGATCGTATTCCTCGAGACGGTAGTGGCTGAATCCCTTCAGCACCCTCACCCGCGCCGCCAGGTGGTCGCCCGAATACTGCTGGAAGAACTGTTCGGCCATCAGGACGGCCTGGTCATAGTTCTGCTCGGCGGTATAGGCGTAGACGATCTTGTGCAGGGCGGCGCTGGCGACCGGGTTCTCGGGATGCCGCTTGAACACCTCGGTGAACGAGAAGATCGCGTTGGAAGGCCGCTCGAGCGCCATATAGGACAGGCCGGCCAGATAATCGGCCTCGGCGCAGATATGGGCATCGGGATGGGCCTCGACCAGATCCTCGACCTGCCGGATGCAGTCGTTGTAGGCGCTTTCCCGATAGGCGATGCAGGCCAGCTTGTACAGAGCCACCGGAACGTGGCGGCTTTCGGGATTCTCTTCGATGAAACCCTTGTAGCTGCGCCGCGCGATCCGGTCCTGGCCGCTGTTGTAGAAAGCGTCGGCGATGCTGAAAGCGATATCCTCGGCCAGAGGGCTGTCCGGGAAACGGCGTTGGGCCTGGCGATAACGCTGAATGGCCAGGATGAACTGGCCGGTCGCCTCGTAGCATCGACCCAGGAAATAGAGACCGCGGTCGGTCTTGACGTCCTCGAAAAGAGTGATCGCCTCATCGAACCGATCGGCTTGGTAGGCAAGCACGCCGAGGGCGAACTTTACCGCCGGCAGATCACGGTAACCCGGCCGGGCCTCCAGCAGTTTCTCGTAGACCCTCTCCAACCCCTCCCAGTTGCCGGTGATGACATAGGTCTGTCCGAGGTCGAAAAGCGTCTCGCCCTCGAGGAAGGTCTCGGAGTGATCGGCCAACAACCGGTCGAACATCGCGACGGACTCGTCGAAGCGTTCCAGGTTGAAGAGGCACTCGCCGCTGCGCAGCAGAACACTGGCCGCGAGATAGGAATCGAAGCCGTTGTGATCGCCGACCTTCTCGTATTCGTTCAGGGCGCCGTGGCTGTCGCCCGTCTTGAAGTAGCACTCGCCCAACATGAACCTGGCCTTCGCCGCGCGGGACGATTTGCCGTATTCGTTGAGGTAGAGCTGGTACTGCTGCATCGCCGCGGCCTTGTCCTCACTCCCGGTGAACGACTTGCCGGCGGTGATCCACAGTTCATCCTCGCTCGGGACGAGTTTCTCCTCGTCCCCGGCGAAAAGCGCTACCGGCGCCAGAAGCAGCAGCGCGATGGTGATGGCGCGGATTCGTCTCATCAATCTTCTCCCCCGTTCTTCCGGTCGCCGGAACCGCTGATGTCGATCCGGATGGGTGTCCGGGTCCGGTTCCGGAAGCTCAGGATCTCGACGTTCACCGAGTGATCCCACAACTGGTCCAGTTCATCGACGATCTCCATGGTCGCGGTGTAGCGACCGTCGCCGACGAGACGTCCGTTCTCGTCCTCGCCGCCCCAGGTGATGGATTCCGCGGGAGCGCCCTTGCCGCTCAGGGCCCTGACCAGGGCTCCCTGCCCGTCCAGGATCTCCAGGCGCCAGGACTTCACCTTGCCGTTGACCGCGGTGCTGACGTCGAAGGTCACATTGCGATCCTGTCCGGCGGGGCTGAAGCGTTCGCGATCGGCCTGGATCCGGATGCCGTCGGGGACTCCGAACCTCATCGTGGCGCTCATGACGCTGGTTCCGCCCAGTTCATGACCCACGTAGGCGTAATCGAGCTGCCAGTTCTGGTATCGGACGCCGGCGCCGTAACTGTATTGCTCACGCAGGGAATCGTAGCCGCCGCGCAAAACCACGTTGCGGGCGACCCAGCCCTCGGCTCCCGCCTGGACCTTGGCGTCCATGTACTCCGTCTTCATCAGGTCGGTGATCAGCATCAGACGGTTGTTGAAGAAACGCAGGGATGCGCCGCCGCGGACGGTGCGGGCCAGCTTCTCGGGCTCCGTGTTCAGCGTGATCTCGGGCGCCACCAGGTTCTGGACCGAAACGCCGACTCCGAGATGCTTGTTCGGGCGCATGTAGAATCCCGCATCCAGGCCCATCCCGCTGCCGGAGTAGCCGTCGATGTCCTGGGAGACCGATTTTCCGGTCAGGCCCCAGCCCATCCGGCTGTTGCCGAAGGCGTAGCTGATCGAAACCACGCCCTCCTTCTCGCTGAACTCCTCGCCCGTATCGTCGAAGATGCTGGTTCTTTCGAAGTCCCCGCTGTGCACGAAAGTGCCGCTGAAGGCGAACGTGCCCATGCTCGTGGTGGGCATTCCCAGCGAGAAGAAGGAGTACTTGGTGTCCTCGAAGAGCGTAGCGCCCATCGCGGTCAACTCCATCGTGCGCAGCTGAGAAAGCCCCGCCGGGTTCCAGTACGCTGTGGCGACATCGTCGCCGGCGGCGACACCGGCTCCGCCGAGCGCGAGGCTGCGGGCGCTGCTGCCGAAGCGCAGATAGGCTCCCGGAGCTCCGGCGTCATACGACGCGAACGCGCTGCGGGCTAAAACCGCCATCAGGACCAGCAGCAGCAACGTCACCGCGAATCGCAGCAGACGGCAGACTGGTGAGCCGAAACGGCGGGCTCCGCTGTCGAGCGGGTTGTCATGGCTGGTGGCGTGGATACCCATTGCCGTCTCCTATTTCACCACCGCGATCTTGCGGCGGATGTCATAACCCGTGCCGGTGATCCGGCAGATGTAGCCTCCGTTGGCGACAATGTCGCCGTCGCCGTCGCAGCCGTTCCAGGTGAACTGGTTGGTGACTCCGGCCCGGGCATCGATGCTCATGGTCAGGACCGAGGCACCGTAGAGGTCATAGATGATCATCTTGGCCGGCCCGTCGGCGGGCGGATTGAAGAGGATCAACGTCGACTCGTCGCCGGCTCGGAACGGGTTCGGGCGGTTGGTGATGGGCTTGCCTACTCCCAAAGCCGCCGTCGTGTACAGATTCACCGACTGGACAACCTCGCGGACCCCGCTCACTTCCTCGGCGAAGAAGCGCAGCACGTGCAGTCCGGTGTCGGCGGGGATCAGTTCGGCGAGAGAGAAGGGACCGCTGTACGCCGTCGTCGGCAGGGTGCCGTCCGAACCGTCGATATCCATGAACACGGCCCTGATCCCGTCGGGAGCCTCGGTCTGCGGAGTCAGTGTGATCCGCGTGTCGAAGGTGATGTACTTGCCGTCCTCGTAATCGGAGGCCACGCCCTCGTAGCTGATCTCAGTCGCCGGCGGTCCTGCCACCAGCAGTTCCCGCAGCTCCGGCGCCATGCCCAGGCACGAGACCTGAAGCAAGATGTCTTCGGTGGCGTCGTAATCAGCCCTCAAAGAGACGACCGCATGACCGTCGGCGCTGGTGACGACCAGAATTTCAGGCTGGCCGGCCGGTCCGACCGTACCGTCGCCCTCGAGAACCTCGAAATCGATGTCCAGGCCGGGAATGGCGTTGCCCGCTGCATCGTCGACTTCGGCGATGACCGTCACGACGTCGTTCGGGCGCATGACACCGGAGAACGCTCCGCCGTCTCCGTCCTGCAGACTGACCACGAAACTGTTCGCAGCCCCGGGCAGGACCGTTATCTGGCTGCTGATCGAAGAGCCGCCCTCGCTATCCTCGACGCGCAGGTAGATGACCTCGGCGCGGTCGTAGGACTGGTAGGCGAAGGAGGCGATCCCGCCCTCGGTCGAACCCATCTGGTAGGCCAGGGTGCCGGCGGGACTGAGCGAGATGTCGGGCCGGATATCGCCGGTCCAGGCATGGAATACCGTGACCGTGAACGCAACGTCGGCCGAGGTGACTAATTCACCGGTGTCGCCGTCGACGCGGCCGATGGTCATCGGCCAGGTGGCTCCGGCTATGACCGTGTCCGGAACCGAGATATCGTATTCCACGCTGGCCGGGACGACGGTCAGCACGCCGCTATAACCCTCACGGCCGTATGCGTCGACTGCACGGATCACGATCTGCTCGCTGATGCCGTATGTCTGGTGGTCGATGACAGCCACTCCCGCGACCAGGCTGCCGCCGGCGACTCCCAGTTCGGCGGTGGCCGCCGACCAGTTCGGCTTCAGTGCGCTGATGGTGAAGTCGCCGCCGGCCGGTATGGGCGTGCCGTCCTGGGTGTCGATCAGGCGCAGGCCGAGTTGGAACGTCGAAGGAGGCCCGGTAATCACGATCGCCGGATCCGGCAGATCGATCGCGTACGTCACGTCGCGCACCTGGACATCCACCACGCCGCCGATCGCGTCCGGAGCATCGGCATCCGCCGCGTAGATCGAGACCTGTCCGGTTCCAGCGAGAATCACGTCTATGGTGCGGGATCCGTTGATGAACGCGGCGCCGGCTGCGGCGGGATCGGAGAGCATGAGCCACCCGGCGACCGAGCACGTCACGTCGATCGATCCCGAGTTCAGGGTGGTGAGCCTGTTGTAGTACTGGTCCACGGCCTGAACCGTGAGCGGGAACGCCACGCCGACATGTTGCGGCAGCGGCTCACCGGTCTTGCCCGCGGTATCGATCGATCCGGGAACTGCGGTTTCGCCCGGAGCCAGGACCAGGACCTGCTTGAATCCGTCGGGAAGCATCCGGCAGGTGTTGCTGACTCCGACTACTCCGTCGATGTCGCTGACCCTGATGAAGATCTCCTCGGCCAGGGTGTAGCTCTGTTCGATCAGGCAGTAGCCGCTGTTGTAGGTCTGCTGGTGGATGCCGTAGTTGCCGGTCACCGGCATTCCGGTCACCGCGCTGAGGATCTCGATGTCGAGCATGCCGCCTTGCGTGGTGACCCTTTCCCCGGTGTTGGAGTCCATCAGTTCGACTTCGAGCGGGAATGTCGACGGGCCGCCGACGGTGGCGTTCTCGGGAATCGAGACGGCGTAGTAGAGCCCGCCGGTCTGCATGTCGATGACGTCGCTGACAATCTGCCGGCCGTAGTCGTCGACCATGCGGACAACCAGGTTCTCGAGAGCGCTGTAGCTCTGGTTGTTGATCACGGCGACGCCGTTGACCAGGGCCCCTGAAGTCACGCCCAGGCTGCCGGTGCCCGCCGAGAGATCGGCGCGCAGGGGCTCGAGCGTGAAGTGGTTGAAGGCCGACGGCATGGGGAATCCGGTCAGCGGATCCATCAGCCTGATGGTCATCGCGAAGCCGGGGATCGGCCCGGTGGAGGCCGCTGCCGGCACGTCGATCTCGTAGTAGTAGGGATCGACCAGGGTAACGGTCGTGGTCTGGGGGGTCCGCGCGGGATCGTCCAGATCGGACGCCGTGACGCTGACCGGACCGGCCTGGGTCAGGAACGACGAGAACGTCCGGGCCCCGTTGATGAAGGACTGGTCGTTGACGTCGGGATTGCCGACGATGGCGAACGAGCCGTCGGAGGCTTCCAGATGTACGGTGCCGACCGCAGTCGTGTCCGCCACGTTCCAGTACTGGTCGACGGCGTAGACATCGATCGGGAACGGCTCGCCGGGCCTCTGGGAATCCGGATCGCCGTCCTTGCCGGTCAGCGAATAGGCGGGATCTCCGGGATGGGCCGTCTCGCCGGGGGCCAGAATCTGCAGGTGCTTGTACCCGTCGTGATCGACGCTGAACAGCGGGCTGTAGCCGACCAGGCCGGTATCATCCCATATCCTCAGATAGATGTTCTCGGCGCGGGTGTAGCTCTGCTCGAAATCGAGAACGCCGTGCTCGAGTCGCTGCAGGATAGTTCCGACCGCGCCCACGGCCTGCACGCCTGTCTCGTCATAGATCTCGATGTTGAACAGGCGGCCGTCGTCGATCACCGTTCGCGTTTCACGGTCGCGCAGCGAAACGGAAACCGGGAACGTGGCCGGGGGCCCCACCCGGGGAGCGGGGTCGGTCTGGACGGTTACGATGTACTCGACTCCGTTGTCGAGCATGGTGATCGGCGTGGAATAGCCCTTCCGCCCGGAGATGTCGGAAACCTCGATCACGATCGGCTCGACGGTGTCATAGGCCTGTGCCGGGACCGCAAGCTGTCCGTCGGCCAGATGACCGTCTGTAACCAGCAGGGTCCCGTCGGCGGGCTGCAGGTCGGTGCCGAGAGCGCGGATCGTGACGTCGGTCTGGGCGGTATCGATGATGTTGCCGTCGCCGTCGACCAGATGGACGGACATCGCGAAAGTGCTCGGCGGCCCGACCTGGGCGTTGCCGGGCACGCTGATGACGTACTGGGCCCCTTCCTCCACTAGGAAGATCACTGACTGGTCCGCGATTGCCGGATCATCCTCGTTCGAAGCGGTGACCGTCACGTAGCCAACCGAAGTCAATGAGATCGGGAAGATGATGTCGCCGTCGACCAGGGGATTGCCGTTGTTCAGGGGATTGGTGTCGTTGAGCGACGCATCATCGCTGACCAATCGGATCACGCCGCCGTCATGGGAGACGGGATTCCAGAACCGATCGACCGCCTGGACGGTCACCGGGAACTGGAGGGCCGCGATGCGGGGATCGGGAAGGCCGATCTTGCCGTCTGCCTCGTAGCCGCCGGGCAGAGGGGTCTCGCCGGGGGCCACGATCTGCAACTGGATGAATTCGCCCGGGTCCACCTGCACCCGGCTCGAGTCGGCGCGCTCCGGAGAGGCGAGATCGAAGGCCGTCAGAGTGCGCAGGCCGGCGGTGCGGAAGTAGAGATCGAAATCGCCGGTCCCGTCCGCCGCCAGGGGCGAGTTGTTCAGGGAAACCATCTCGAAGAATTCATCGCATTGGATACGGACGATCGGTTCGGCCGCAACCGGGTTCCAGAAAGCGTCCACTGCCTGGATGTGGGCCGTGACGGTGTCGCCGGCGGCCACCGGCAAGGGCACGCCGATCTTACCGGGAGCCTCTCCCGGGCTCGCCGTTTCGCCGTCGAGCAGGACCTGCAGATTCTCGTAGGGACCGGCGAAGACCGTGAAGTCGTTGCTCGATCCGGTGCGTCCGTAGACGTCCTCGCGGGCTTCGAGATGAACGTCGACGCCGACCCGGGTGATCTGGATCTGGTTGCGCCACACGCCCACGAACGAACCCGAGCCGAAGCCGTCGGACATGTCGATCCTGACCGGGGTCATGATGTCGGCGCCGTGGCTGACCGAGAGGGAGATCTCATCGGTGTAATTGGTGATGTGGTTGCCGAAGAAGTCGCGGGCGATGACCGTCACGTTGGGCAGCCAGGAACCCGCCTGATGATCCGGAACCGGCTGCAGGATGTCGCCCGGGTCGGGATTGGTCTGGTTGTTGATGCCGATGTCGAAATGGTCGATCACGCCGGGGGAAACCGGGATGATCGCGGTGCCGGCGGCGCCGCTGACCGAATCCGTCGCCTGCACGGTCTGCTCGTTGGGCTCGGCCAGGGTCTGCAGCGTGGCCGGGAACAGGGCCGTAGGCGTGAGCAGGGTCTGCGGCGATGCCGGCAGGACGGCCGCCGCGTCGGTGCTGCTGAAGTCCAGCGTGCGGGGCAAGGAGGGCGAAGAGGTCGCGATCGGGTTCCAATAGGCGTCGGCGGCGATGACCGTGACGTTGAACGGAACTCCCGCATCCTGGGAAGTGGGGGTGCCGATCTTGCCGTCGCTCTCGATCGAATCGAAAATACCCGGCTCGAGCTGTTCGCCCGGAGCCTCGACCACGATCCGCTTGTAGACGTTGGGAATGACCGGCACGGAGCTCGACAGGCTGGTGCCGATGCCGCCGATATCACCCTGCAGCACCTGGCCGCCGTGGGTCCTGAAGATGACCCGGATATCGGTGGGGCTGCTCAACACCATCATGTTGTCGGAATACTCCGGCAACAGCATATAACCGGTGGGGCAGCTTAGCGTCACGGTCCGCGATCCGGAAACCAGGTTCCCGTAGCGGTCGACGGGACGCAGCGTGACCGGCTCGATCACGTTGCCCGCCACCAGGCCGTTGGGCACGCCCAGATTGCCGCTGAAAGCCGGGTCGTTGAGACCCGGCAGCCAGGTCTCGCCCGGGTAGGTGAAGAGGATGCGGTCCAGGGGCCCCGCATTCACCTGGAAACCGCCGGATACCCCGACAACTCCGCCGTTGCTGTCGATGATCAGGTTGGCGCTGAAAGCCCGCTTGGTGACCTGGGCGTGCGCATCCAGGACGCCGTTGACGAACGTCGCCGTATCGGTGATCAGGAAATCGGCGCTCTCGTCGGTCTCGCCGATCTTGACGCGCATCGAAACCGCGCCGTTGAACGGAAACAGGTTGTCGTTGATATCCATGGCCCTGACCCGGACCAGGAACGGAATCGTAGTCACCTGGGCCACCGTCGTATCCCAGACGGCGTAATCGAAGACGAAGTGGTCCAGGCCCTGGGGGTTCACTTCGACCCAGCTCTCGCTGAAGGAGCCGCCGGTGCCGGTGGCCGCCACCTCTATCCTCGTGGTTCCGGACTGGATCAGGGTCATGTCCAGGTCCTGCTCGACGCTGCTGGTCATGTCCAGATCGAAGGGAAGGACCACGCCCGCGCTGGGGTCGTTGCAGGTCCATGTCAGATGGGGATAGGGACCCACCTCAATCGGATTCCAGTATTCGTCGGTGGCGTAGACGTCCACGCCGTTGAAAACCGCGCCCGAGATCTGCGCCAGGGGCGTGCCGGCCTTGCCTGGATACACTCCGGGGGTCAGGATCTCGCCCGGAAGCAGAAGCACGATGGTGGCGAGGTTGCCGGGATGCAGCGGCGTCACCAGGACCTGGCCGGAAGCCGGGAAGGCCTGGCCGGGATAGATGACGCTGCCGGTGGCGCTGAGGTTGTTGTCGCGGGTCACGGGATCGGTGCCGAGCAGGGTCACCGAAGTGGTCAGTGTTCCGAAGCTGAAGGAGGCCCCGGGCAGAGTGATTGTCGGGCCGGAGTCGAAGTTGCCGATGGCCGCCTGCAGCAACACGTTGTCGGCGAAGTTACGCACCGCGTTTCCCAGGGCGTCCTCGGCCGTGATAGTGATGGAGATGGACTGGCCCACGTATTTGTCGCCGGCGGGCACATTGATGACGATGTGGTCCACGGGGTTGTAGCAGTTCATCAGGATCTCGGCCACGGGCACCGAGGGATCGTCATAGTCGCCGACCTGCAGACGAAGCGGCTGTCCGGGCGCCAGGAAAGTGATGTCGTCGAATTGACGCTCGCCGTTCTGGAGATACGCCCGCGCAGGCAAGGTGGTCGGAACGTCCGGTGACCGGAGGTCGGCGTTGATGAAGTCGGCCGCGGTGTCGGTCGTGCCGTCGGCGTTGACCGCCCGCACCCTGACGCTGAAACCAGCGCCGGATGTCGCCGCCGGATAGCCGTCGACGATGTTCGGATCGGTGACCGTGAGTTCGAGATGATCGAAAGCGGCCGCCAATCCCGGCAAGGCCGAAAGAATGACGGTGGCCATGATGATCCGGAATATCAGTGCAGTCTTGATTCGCATGACAATCCTGCCGCTGCTGGGTGGAAAAAACGTCTTCCAATGGGTTGGGTCATGCAGAATGCACGGCGGCGGCGCCCTGGAGCCCATTCCGGGAGACCCGAGACGGGAAGCCAGCAAGTGATATGCCATGGAAAACAATGGCTTATGCTTCCCAATGATGCCCTTTGATTCCTGTTTAAAACCCGATCCCCCGACACGCCCGCAGAAGCGTCGGGTAACGGGCGGAAACTCCAGGGCATAGATGGAGATTGCAGGACGCTACAGGGCGCGACAGGACGCGATGACCCTGCCCGGGGCACTCTCGACGACGACGGGGAATTCCACTCCAGCGACCGGTTGGGAATAATTCCCCGGCCCGTTTCCGGCGGACGAATAAATGGGATTGTGGGGCGGGCGAACGAGGATTATCGTTCCCGTCAGAAAACCGAGCGATACGCGATCCTCGAAGGAGAAATTCCAGCATGAGCGCATTGACCGCTAGCAAGGCCGACAAGCATTGGCTCTATGAGAACTCGGTCCAGAATCCCGAGGCCGAAGTCCAGTTCATCGACCGCGTATTCCGGTCCGAATTCAAGCGCCGGCCCTCCTTCCTGCGCGAGGATTTCTGCGGCACCGCCAACCTGAGCAGTTGTTGGGTTTCCCTCCGCAAAGGGAACACCGCGCTGGGGGTCGACAACCATCTGCCGACGCTGAACTGGGGCCGCCGCCATAATCTGGCCCCTCTCGGAGACCGCGCGGCTTCCGTGGAACTGGTCCACGCCGATGTCCGCGCAGTAACCGCGCCGAAAGCCGATGTTCTCGCCGCGACCAACTTCTCCTGGTGGGGATTCCACACCCGCCCGGAACTGCTGGAATATTTCAACGTCTGTCACGAATCCCTCAAGGACGAGGGCATGCTGATGCTGGACATCTACGGCGGCCCCGAGGCCCAGGTGCTCCAGTTCGAGGAACGGGAATGTGAAGGGTTCACCTACGTCTGGGATCAGGACGTCTTCAACCCGATCACACACGAATACCGCTGCCGGATCCATTTCCAGTTCCCCGACGGCAGCGAGATGAAAAACGCGTTCCGCTATCATTGGCGCTTGTGGTCCATCCCGGAAGCCTGCGAGATCCTGGCCGAGGCCGGTTTCCGCAAGTCGGTCGTATACTGGGAGGGCGCGGACAAGAAGGGTAATCCCAACGGAATATTCCGTCACAGCGTGCGTGGCGATCAATCACCGGCTTGGATCGCCTACATAGTTGCTTTTCGCTGATTCAAGGCTGCCCATTTCAGCCTGCCGATCGGGAGGATCGTGACCATGGACATGAGTGTATGCTCTCTTTGCGGCTCGGATTTGGACGAGACGCCCATCATTTACCAGGGAATGGCGTTCTGCTCGGAAGACTGTCGGGATGACTGGCGCCGTGACCTTGACGACGAGGATGATTTCGAGATCGGGGAAACCGGCGCAGAGGAGGATTCTTTGGACGATCTCCTGCTGGATAACGACGATCTGGAAGTTGATCTGGACGACGATGTCGACGATACCTTGTCCGCGGACCTGGCCGACGACCTCTATTGAATCCGGTCGCCTAAGCCATCAACAAGAAACGAGGAGAGCCTCAGCTCCCCTCGTTTGATCCGATCAGCTGTTCGCGTCGGTGCGATCAGTTGCAGTCGCAACTCCCGCAGCCGCCTTCGCCGCACTCGCCGGCGTTGCCGATCTGAACCGTATATCCCTTGCGGAAACCGTCATCGACGAAGTCGATCGACACTCCACCGCCCTGGGTGACCATGGATTCCACTTCGGGCTCCATGATGAACGTCCAGTCCTGGAGCTTGAATTCCCGATCCTGTTCCTTGGGCTCGTCCAGAGCCATGCCCACAGAGGGCCCGCCTCAGCCAAAACCCTGGAAATATACCCTGATCGTCTGCGGTCCTTCCTTGGCGGAGATGTCCAGATCACCGAGAGCCTGGGCCGCCGCAGGAGAGATCCTGATCAAATCGGTTTGATTCACTTCCACCATCCCGTGACGTGAGAGACCGTGTTTTGTTGACTTCTCCAACAATAATCAAGCGATGTCGAATCTGCAAACCTTCTAATACTAAATCGGCCTATTCGGTCTTGTATCATGCCTTCCCCGGTCCTTCGTTGTTCGAGGTCAATCCCAGCAACCGCTTGGCGTCCTCCATCAGCAGATATCCCACCGGAACCAGAACCAAGGTGATCACGGTCGCGAAAAGAACACCGAACCCCAGGCTGATGGCCATCGGGATCAGGAAACGCGCCTGCAGGCTTTTCTCCAGCAGCATCGGCGTCAAGCCGGCGAAAGTCGTCAGGGAGGTCAGGACAATGGGTCGGAAACGGCGGACTCCGCTGGCCAGCACGGCCTCGTTCAACCCCATGCCTTCGGCGCGGCACCTGTTGATGAAATCGATCATGATCAACGAGTCGTTCACCACGACTCCGGTCAGCGCTACGACTCCGAACATGCTCAACAAAGTCAGATCCCATCCCATCAGCACGTGGCCGAGGACGGCGCCGACGAATCCGAAAGGAATCGCGGACATGATGATCACCGGCTGGGCGTAGGATCGGAAAAGCACCGCCAACAGGGCATAGATGGCCAGCAGGGCCACCAGGAATCCCTGGCGCATGCTTTCGAGGGACTCCGCGCGATCCCGCTCTTCCCCCTCGAAAGAGACCCTCAGGCCCGGGAACTCGGCCAGCAGATCAGGCAATGCCTGCTTCTGCATATCGGCCAGCACCTCGCCCGCGTTGGTGACGTTCTGGTCCACATCCGCCTCGACATTGACGATGCGGCGACGGTCGACCCTGTCGACGGAGGCGTAGCCGCGGCCGGTCTCGACAATCGCGACCCGGCGAAACGGTATCTCGGTCCCGGCCGGAGTCCGGATCATCATATTCTCCAGATCCCCGACAGAACGACGTTCTCCACGCGGATAGCGGACCATGACCCTGACATCGTCGCGTCCGCGCTGGATGCGCATCGCCTCGTCGCCATAGAATCCCTGCCTCACCTGGCGGGCCATGTCCTGCAGGGTGAGGCCCAAAGTCCTGGCCTCGGGCAACAGTGAAAGCTTCAGCTCGACCTTGCCCTCTTCATAGCTGTCCCTGATGTCCTGCACTCCGGGATACTCTTCGAGGATCTCCTCGAGCCTGGCGGCCGCTGCGGTCAGCCGGCCGGAATCCTCGCTCGACAACTGCAGCTGCAGCGCCGCGCTGCCGTGAAAGAGATTCGAGGTGAACGTCACCGATTTCGCCCCGGTCAGCGGCCCGGTCAGTTCACGCCAGCGGGTGACCAGTTCGTTGCTCGATATGCTGCGTTTCTCGCCGGCAAGCAATTCGACGTTGATCTCCGCCTTGTGCGATCCGAGGAATGTCGTCTCGGCGGCGGTTCCCGGCCGATTGGCCCCGCCGCCTCGCGGCTGGAAGCCGATTGTCGATAGGACATGGCGGATGATGGGCTCTTCCGCGTCGTCGCGACCGCCATCGACATCCGACCGCAGTTCTTCCAGCGCCGCCTCGATCCGGCCCACCACCTTGTCGGTCTGGGCGAGGGTCGTCCCGGCGGGCATGTCGATCACGCAGAGCATGTTGTCGGAATCGATCTTGGGCATGAACGTGAAGCGGATATGACCGCCCCCGACGAAACCCGCCAACAGCAGGATGATCGCCACCGCCGCCGCCAGCACGACTCCGCGGTGATGAGCGGCGTATTCGAGCGTCGGCCGGTAGGAGCGGTCGATAAAGAACTTGAAGCTGCGGCTGAAGCGTCCCTGCAGACCGCCGATGCTCCACCGGCTGCGTTCATCCTTCGAATCGTCGAGGTGCAGAGCGGACCTGGGGATGGTCGAAAGGTGGGCGGGGAGGATGAACAGGGCCTCCACCAGCGACACCACGAGAACGGCGATCACCACCACGGGGACCTGCCCCATGAACTTGCCCATCATCCCTTCGACCTGCGAAAGCGGAAAGAAGGCGAAGATGGTGGTCAGAATGGCGATGATCACCGGGGCGGCCACCTCCCGGGTTCCGATCACGCTGGCCCGCAGCCCGGTCTCGCCCTTCTCGCGATGAGTGAAGATGTTCTCGCCCACCACTATCGCGTCGTCGACCACCAGTCCCAGAACGATGATCAGCGCGAACATCGAAATCATGTTCAGGGAGGCTCCGAAACCGGGAATTATCCAGAAGCCGCCGAGGAAGGAAATGGGAATGCCCAGGGCGACCCAGAACGCCAGCCGCGGCTGGAGGAAAAGGGATAGGCAGAAGAACACCAGCACCAGTCCGATCGCTCCGTTCTTGAGCATCAGGTTCATCCGGCCCCGGTAGATGTCGGAACGATCCGCCCAAACGCCTATTTCCACACCTTCGGGCATCGAATCGCTCTTGTTCCGGACGTACTCGTGCACCGAGTCGGTGACCTCGAGTATTCCCTGCTCGGAAACGCGGTAGACCGACACCACCGATGCCGGACTGCCGTCGAACCACGTGCGCGTATCGACATCCTGGAAATCGTCGCGGATGTCGGCGACCTCGCCCAGGGTCAGCCGCGTACCGTCGGGGCGGGTCAGGACGGCGATCCCGGCGAATTCATCGCCGCTGTAGCGCTGGCCCTTGGTTCGAACCAGGATTTCGCCGGCGTCGGTCTTGACGCTGCCGCCGGGCATATCGAGGCTGCCGCGACGAACCGCGTCGGTCACCGCGTCGAAAGAGAGTCCGTAACGGCGCAGCGAATCCTCGCCGATCTCGATCGAGATCTCGTAGGGGCGGGTGCCGACGAGCTGGGCCTGGGTCACCACGCCGTCCGCGAGCAGATCGTCGCGAACCCGGTCGGCAAGCACCTTCAGCGTCTTTTCGTCCGCGTCGCCGTGGATGACGATGTCGATTGCCTGCTCGGAAGACTCCATCAGGTTGATGACCGGTCTCTCGGTCTCCTCGGGGAAAGTGATGATCTGGTCGACGGCCTGTTTGATGTCGTCGAGGACCTTTTCGGCGTCGGCGTCGGTGTTGATCTCGGCCATCACCATTCCGGACCCCTCGACCGACAGGGAGGTGATCCGCTTGATGCCGTCGATGCTCTCGATGGCCTCCTCGACCCGGATGCAGACCGATTCCTCTACTTCCTCGGGGCTGGCCCCGAGGTAGACGATGCTGACCGAGACCATGTCCAGATCGATCTCGGGGAAAAGCTCCTGCTTGATCGTGAGCGCCGAGATGATCCCGGCCAGAACCAGGAAGATCATCAGGAGATTCGCTGCCACATGGTTGTCGGCGAACCAGTCGATCAATCCCTTCACTGATTCCCACCTCCGGCGACCCGCACCTTCATCCCCTCGGTCACGACGTCCAACTGCGAGACGACGACTCTTTCACCGGGCTCGATATCGCTGAGGATCAGCGCCTCTTCGCGGTCCATCCGCACGATATCGACAGCCTGGATGCGGAGCAGATCCTGATCGTCGACGGTCCAGACCGTCCCGTCCGGGCGCAGCCCGGAACGCGGTATGCCTCTCGCTCCGGGAACGGTGCGCCCCTCGATCGCCGCGGATACGAACATCCCGTCCAGAAGCCGGGCGCCGGCCGCCGCCTCGCCCTCGCCGTCGACAGCTATGATCACGTCGACCATGCGGGAGCGTTCGTCCAGGACGCCGCCGACGCGGACGATCCTCCCCGACCAGCGTCGCTCGCTGCCGGCGAAGTCCGTCGAGATCTCGACCCGGGCGCCCGGCCCGTCTCCGGGCAGGTCGAAGAACGCCAGATCCGCATCGGAAAGCGGCACGGTCACCTCGGCCGTTTCGGCGGCGTAGATCGAAGCCAGCTCGGAACCGGCGCGGACGTACTGTCCGACATCCACCGATTCTTGCACTACGCGACCGGCGAAAGGAGCCGTGATGGTGCAGCGTTCGAGGTCGAGCCTGGCCTTGGCCAATCCGGCCCCGGCGGAAGCCAGATCGGCTCGCGCGAGGTGGAGTTGCGGCTCGTGCCTGACCAGAGAGTTCGGCTCCGGAAGCGGTTTGGCGGCGCCTTCCTTCACCTGGATCCACTCGCGCAGGGCGATTTCCGCCTCCTGCTCCGCCCGCGCCATTTCGTATTCTCCGCGAGCGACCTGGGCCGCCGCCATTTCCACGGCCAGCTCATAGTCCGCGGTATCGATCCGCAACAGGGTATCGCCGGCCGCGAACGATCCGCCGGAGGCCAATGCGGGAGACTTGCCGAGCACCACTCCGGAAACCTGGGGCACGATCGAGATCCGTTCGCGGGCCGCGACATTGCCGTAACCGGTCACCACTACCCGGGGCGTCTCGTCGGTGACCGTGAAGATTTCGACCACCGGCAGCACTGGCGAGGCCGGACGCTTGGGAGGGCTCGGCCGCAGCGCGATCATGGCCACTGCTCCGATCAGGCCGACAGCGACAATGGCCAGCGGCAGCACTCCCCGGGGCAAACTCATTCGGCTCATCAGCCAGCTCCTAGATCAGTTGCGCGGCGCATCCGCGACATCGGTTCTTGTTCCCGCGGCGGAATCCTGATCCGGCCGCACATCCCACGGACCGCCCAGGGCCTGGATCAGGTCCACCCGCACTCTTCTGACCAGCCCCTCGGCCCGCAAAAGTTCACTTTCCGCCAGATGCAACTGACGCCGCGCATCCAGTACTGTCAGATAGGGATCCAGGCCTTGCCGGTATCGATCCCGGGCAACGTCCAGCGACCGCTCGGCGTGGCCGACGCTTTCGCGCAGGAAGCCGCGGCGAATGTCCTGGAGCCGGCCCGCGGTCAGGGCAGCCTCGACATCCCGGAATCCGTTGAGCAGCACTCCGGCATAGGCGGCCCGCGCCTGCTCGGCCCTTCCTTCGGCCGCGTCGACTTGGGCGGTGCGGGCGCCGCGGTTCAGCAACGGCATGGTCAGATTACCGACCAGACTCCATACCGAGGCTCCGTCGGTGATCAGATTATCCAGTTCGGGCGATGAATATCCTGCGTTTCCGGTCAGTGACAGGCGCGGGAAAAGATCGGCCTTCGCGGCGCCGATCCTTTCGCCGGCCGCCCGCAACGACATCTCGGCGGCGACAACGTCGGGACGACGCCCGAGCAGATTCGCCGGCAGACCGGCCGGGACCGGCTTCAATTCGGGCAACTGGGCCAGCGCCTCCCCCTCGGCGGCGATCCGGCCCGCGGGATACCTGCCCACGAGAATCTCCAACGCCCTTCTGGCCACAGCCAGATCCTCTTCCCACTGCACCCTGCGGGCCCGGGCCGACGCCAGCGCCTGCCGGGACTGATGCACATCCAGCGAAGCCGAGACGCCTCCGGCATATCGATCCTCGACCATATCCAGGCTGGACGCCCAGCTCTCTTCGGTGCGAACACTCAGGTCCCTCTGACCTTCCGCCTCGCTCACCATCAGCCAAGCCCGCACCACATCCGCCGCCAGTCCCTGCCTGACCGCGATCCTGTTCGCCTCGACGGCCATCAGATCCGCCCAGCCGGCGCGACGCGTGCGGGAGAGACGACCCCAGAGATCGAGTTCCCAGGACGCATTCGCCGAGGCGTCGTAAAGAGTGCTGTAGATCGAGCCGCGCCCACCGAAACGGGCCATCGTGAGCTTGCTCCGACTGGCGCTACCCCCGATCTCGACCGAAGGCAGGCTGTTCGACCCGGCGGCCTTCAACTGCGCGCGGGCCTCGGTCACCCTGCCCGCCGCGGCCATCAGATCGGGGCTCGCCGCGAAAGCTTCCTCGACCAGCGAATCCAGGCGGGCGGAGCCGAAATCACGCCACCATCCGTAGGCCGGATCATCGCCGACAACGCTATCGGCGGCATGATCGGCAACGTATCCGCCCGGCACCGGCACGTCCGCGGGACGCACGTAATCCGGACCCACCGCACATCCCGCCGCGGCGATCAGCGCGGCCAGCGCGACCGGCGCGACGACGCCTCCGATCACCGTTTTCAGGCTGAGGTTCAAGATCCTACCCCTTGTTCCGTCTCGCCGGCGAATGCCTCGGCTCCGGTTGCGCTGAGCCGCGAGACGTGATCGACAACCATTTCGATGAATTCCTCGTGATCATCGGGGAAGATGCCGGCTGAAATCGCGTCCACGTCCACGCCCAGGCCCGTCCGCCGCGCATACCAGCGCATCATGAAGAAGAGCAGTTGTCCGATGGCGCTCATCACGATCCAGCCCATGCGCCTGGGCAGGATGTCGGGCCGGGCTTCGGCCAGGATCTCCATCATGATCCGCTGGACCGGTTGGATCAATTCGGCCTGCAGAATACCTGACGCGTGCCCCTGGGTATGGGCTTCGCGTGCGAAAAGCCGCAGCGAGGTCTCCCAATGCGAGGGGTCGAGGGTGTCGCGGATGTGGGCGTCGATCACGGCGCGGATAATCGCTTCGAGATCGGGCGTTTCGCTGCGGGCGCGCAGTTCCTCCAGCGAAGAAATGATGCGGTCGCGCTTGGGCGCCATTCTGCGCCGGATGACCTCCTCGTAGAGGCCTTCCTTGCCCCGGAAGTGATAGTTGACGGCGGCCAGATTGGCCTCCGCCTCGCCGGCGATTTCACGAACGGATACTCCGTCCAGTCCTCTTTCGGCGAAGAGCCTTTCGCCGACATCGAGCAACCGTTCCCGTGTCGATTCCTTCATCTGGAACATCCCCCGCGGCCTGAGAATCACATCAATATAAATTCGAACGTTAACTTAAAACGTACGTTTGAATTCGTCCAGCATAAAAACATGTAAATCAGGATCGCGCCCGTCCGCCACCCGCAAATACCGATGGATCTACTGGTTATCGTAGGATTCGATCGAGTCTTCGCTGACATCGAGCTCGACGCCGGCCTGGGCGAACATCTCGCGGGTCTCGGCCCCGGCGTGATATCGCTTCCGGGCGACCACCCGTTTGATGCCGACGTTGATGATCAGCATGGCGCAGATGCGACAAGGCTCCATGCTGCAGTAGAGGGTCGATCCGTCGAGGGAGATTCCGTAGCGGGCCGCCTGGCAGACGGCGTTCTGCTCGGCGTGGATGGTGCGCATGCAGTGGACGCTTTCCGCGCCCTGGTCGTCGATAACCTTTTTCAGCAGATGTCCGACCTCGTCGCAATGGGGCAGCCCGGCGGGGGATCCGACGTAGCCGGTGGCCACGATGCGCCGGTCCTTGACGATGATGCAACCGCTCATGCCGCGGTCACAGGTGGCTCGCTTGGCCACCTCGGCCGTCAGGCCCAGGAAATACTCGTCCCAGCTCGGCCGGCTGTGAATTCCCATGTCCCCTCCGTTGCGATGCTCCGGACCGGCGCCAGCCGCCGGTCTTCAAGGCGATCACGTTAGTCCCGCACGGCCGCGCAGACCAGAAAAAAGCCCCGGGAGGAAGATTCCCCCCGGGGCCGTGTCGCCGAGCCTACGCTCGTAAGCAGCAGTGCTACTTCACGAGAGACAGCTTGCGAACCTGGTATACCTCGGAGCCGATACGCAGGCGCGCGAAGTACGTGCCGCTGGCCAGCTGCTGGCCCGCGGAGTTGCGGCCGTCCCAAGTCATGGCGTATTCGCCGGCCTCAAGAGTGCCGTTGTGCAGGGAGGTGATCATCTCGCCCTTGATGTTGTAGATGTTGAGCTGGGCAAGATTCGACCGCGTGAGGACGAACTTGATCTCCGTCTGCGGGTTGAACGGGTTCGGAGCGATGGACTGCAGGCCGCCCGCGGGCAGCACGCTGGGCAGTTCGTCGCCGATGCCCGTGATCGGGGCCAGGACATGGTCGTCACGATACGGGGTGATCTGGAAATCGCCGTACTCGTAATCCATGAATCCGGTGACCGACACGAAGTCGCCGATGGTCGGCTGATAAGTCAGCTCGATGTTCGGATCGACACAGACGCTGTCCGCGCGGACATGGGTGTCGGAGATGATGTACTCACCGTAGCCCAGTGTGTCCATGACCGTCGAGATGACGGTGCGGACCCAGACGCTCTCGTAGGCTTCGCCGTAGACGCTGTCGCCGTCTTCCAGGGTATCGTCGCGCAGATAGCGCGTCGCGACCTTGGCCGCCCGGGGCATCGTATTGTTGTAGGAAACGATGTTCACGGCTGCGGAACCGGCCGAGGAGTGCGGGGCCATCTCGGTCAGGCCGTAGTACTCGTCGATGTAGCCGCCGACCTCTACCAGGTCGCCCTGGTAGACGGAGCCGTAGGCGCCGGAGCCATCATAGACGAGGAGGCCGGAGAACTGGCCTTCGCCGTCCTGCATGATGAACTTGCTGACCGTTCCCGCGTCGCCGGTGCCGGCGGTAACCACGCCGCGCACGTTGACGACCTTGCCGTAGTAGGACGAACTCTGGGAAAGGCTGTCCGGATGGGCGTACTGGACGTCGTAGATCGGAGTGAAGCCTACCGCGATCTCGTACCAGCCGCCGGGGGCCGCGCCGGGATTGTTCACGGTCTGAGCGGCTGTGTCGGTGGCCTGCACGTAGTAGTCGATCTGAACGCCGGTGTGGGTTGCCGGGATCGTGCCGGACCAGAGGTTGCCGCCGACGTTGGCCATGGCCACCGAGTTGAAGATGCCGGTGCTGTCGCCGGCGTCGTCGCGGTAGTACAACATGGCCGAAGTGATGCCGGCGTCGTCGGTGATCGTCGCGGAGACGGTGACCACGTCGCTGGCCTCAGGCGTCCAGTTATCGCAAAAGACGCCGTCGATGATCGGAGCGGTGTCGCCCAGAGGATTCTCGATGATGTCGCTCTGGCGGCGGGGCTTGAGCTCGATCAGCCCGTTGTAGCTCACGCAGATGCCGGAGGCGAGATACTCGTCGCCGTCGGCCATGGTGCCCAAGTCGATGCCGGTGTCCTTGTCGATGTAGACAAGAATGGTGTCTGTGCCGACGAAGAGCTTGAAATCACCGCTCGCGGTGGGAGACGTCCAGTTCTTCTCCACCACGGTGCCGATCACACCGATCAGGGAGCCGACGCTCTCGTAATCGGCCAGAACCGCGTCGATGCCGAGGATCGCGGGATCGTATTCGGTCTCGAGACCCATGGGAACGAAGTTGAAAGGAGGCTGCAGCTGGATCTCGCCGCTGTAGGCGCCGACGGTGCCGGTGATCTGGACGCGATCGCCGTACACGAAGGTGTAGCCGGCGGTGGAGGTGTCATAGAAGCCGACGCCGCCTGTGTCGTCCTGGATGTAGTGGGTGCCGGTGTTGTAGACGCCCTTGGGCGAGGTGATCTTGCCCTCGATAGTCACGACTTGGCCGTAATAGGTAGCCGTCGCATCGGGCGTGCCGTCCAGGTTATAAACCTGGATGTCGTCAATGTCGACGGTCTGGGCGGAGGCCGCCCCGGTAAGCGCCAGCAGGAAGAGGGCTGCCAGCGCCACATTCACTAACTTCTTCATTCTTGCCATCTCCTCTGCCAGAGGGGCGAATCAACTTTGCTTAGGAACAGTGCGTTCACAAGCCCGCGGAGTCAGTGTCAAGTTTGGACTATCGCAGAAGAGCGGAACGCAGTCGTTGCGCAGGGTTCTCGCGTGAAACCTCTGCATCCTAACTTGGTATCATATCACCTGATTGCAAGCATGTCCACGGATTAGCAAAAAAATCGGCCTAGACCGAAAAAACCGCCGGTGACGGCCCAAACCCCTTCAGAACGACTCCAAATACCCAAAAGGGGCAATTCAGGACTCGGATATGACTGAGCGGCCGCTCATCTGCTCCGGTTTGGCCAGCTCCAAAAGGTCCAGAATCGTGGGCGCGATGTCCCGCAATCCGAAACTTCCCGCGGCGATCACGTCATTGCGGCCGGCGAATTTCTCGGCCACCAGAATCAAAGGCACTTCATTGAGGGTGTGATTGGTCAGCACCCGGCCGCTTTCGTCGATCATCTCCTCGCAGTTGCCGTGGTCGGCGGTAACCAGCATGGCGCCGCCGCGGTCCAGGACATCGGACACGATCCCGGCCAGAAGCCCGTCGAGGGTCTTGATCGCCGACACGGCCGCATCGAGTACACCGGTATGACCGACCATGTCCCCGTTGGCGAAGTTGACGACGATCAGATCGTGCTCGCCGGCGGCCACGGCCTCGCGCACGACGGCGGCGACGGCCGGGGCGCTCATCTCCGGCTGGAGATCGTAAGTGGCCACCTGCGGCGACGGGACCAGGCGCCGGTCCTCGCCGGGAAAAGGCTCCTCGCGTCCGCCGTTGAGGAAATAAGTCACGTGGGCGTATTTTTCGGTTTCAGCGGTGCGCAGGTTGCGCAGGCCGTTGGCCTCCAGAACGTCGGCCAGGATTCCCTGATGCACCTGGGGCGGGAAGAGCACCGGCAGATCGAGGTTCTCGTCGTAGAGGGTCATGCAGAGATATGCGACCGACGGCCGCAAAGGGCGGTCGAAGCCGTCGAAATCATCTTTGTTGAAGGCCCAGGTCAGTTCGCGGGCCCGGTCGGCCCGGAAGTTCCAGAAGAAGACGCCGTCGCCGTCTTCGATCACTGCCAGCGGGGATCCGTCCGCGCCGACGATGACGTGGGGCTCGACGAACTCGTCGGTGATTCCCGCGGCGTAGGAATCGCGGACCGCCTGCTCGGCGTCGCCGGCCTTTTCGCCTTCGCCGTGAACCAGGGCGCGCCAGGCCTTCTCCACCCGGGCCCATCTCTTGTCGCGATCCATGCCCCAGTAGCGGCCGCCGACCGATACGATCCGGCCGGCGCCCAGGCGATCGAGTTCCGCCTGCAATTCGCCCAGATAACGAAGTCCGCTTTCCGGGTCGGTATCGCGGCCGTCGAGGAATGCGTGTACGCAGATGTCGGCGATGCCGGCGTCCCTGGCCTCGCGCACGATGCCGTAGAGATGTTCGGTGTGGGAATGGACTCCGCCCGGAGAGACCAGCCCCAGCAGGTGCAGTCTGCCTTCCTTCCGCCGTACCGCGGATACGAAATCGCGCCAGGCCGGCACCTCGGACAGGCCGCCGGCCGCCATTACCCGGCTGACCCGGTTGAGGTCCTGGTCGATCACCCGGCCGGATCCGATGGTCAGATGGCCCACTTCGCTGTTGCCCATCTGCCCCTCGGGCAGACCCACGGCGGGGCCGCAGCAGACAAGGCTGGTCCAGGGATAATCCACGAAGAGCGACTCGAAACAGGCGGGGCGGGCAAGCGCCACCGCGTTGCCCCGGTCGTGTCCGGGACCCTCCGGACGCAGGCCGACGCCGTCGAGGATGCAGAGCACCAGTGGTTTGCGCGTCGATCCGTCAGACATCATGCCTCCTGAGTGTACCGGCGGGCAGGACCCACAGATCGGTCCTGCCGAGAGCCATCACGAGCATCCGGTCCAGGGGAAATACGTTGCGGCGTTCCGGACCGGGGGCCGAGTCGTTCGATTCCGGTTCCGCAGTCGAACGGGCCACAAGATATGAACCGGCCTGCAGTACCGCACGGCAGACTTCTCGCCCGTCCGGCAGGAATTCCGAGATGCGCAGCCGGCCGAGCCGGATCACGACCTCTAGGCCGGGTTCGGGGCGAAAGATCTGATTGGCGGCCAAGGGAACGACCCGGGCCTCACGTCCCAGACTGCGGCTGAGCCCCGGTCTGCCCGAGAAGATCCTGGCAGCCCGGCCCAACGCCAGTTCACCAGCGCCGGCGGACTGCGGCATATCCGTCTTCAATCGCCATCCCTCCTATGTCTTGCGATCTGCGATCGACGGTAACATACGCCGTTGGCCCCCGCCAGCCCACCGGTTCTTGACATGCACCGGGGTCGACTCTAACGTAGCCGCATATCCGTTAGGGGTGGTCGCAAGACCTGAGAGATACCCTTGGAACCTGAACCGGGTCATTCCGGCGTAGGGAAACGTGATGAGAACCACGCGACCCACACGTGCCGGCTTCCTGGGAGGGGCCGGTTTTCTGATGCCGGCCCCTGTAAGACCGTCCTTACAGGAGGCTCTCGTAATGCTGTCCCAGTCCTTTCTCCGGCGAAGCCGCACCGGTGGATTCGTCGCTCCCCTGTTGATCCTGCCGAGCGCCCTGCTGCTGATCCTGTTGACGAGTTACGCCGCCTTCAGCGCCGAAACCGGGGAAAGCACGGTCCTGCTCGGGCGCGTGGCCGACGCCGCCAGCGGCGCGCCGCTGGCCAACGCCAACGTTTCGGTCCAGGGCTCGACCGCGGGCACCATGACCACGAACGACGGCTGGTTCTCCCTGCGCGGAGCGCCGGACAGACCCTATACCCTGGTCGTCTCCTTCATCGGATACGAAACGTTGCTGCTGGCCGTGGATCCCGCCTCGATCGCGCCGGGCGAGTTCCTGGAGCTGGCTCTCCAGCCCACCGTCTACGCGACGGAACAGATCGTCGTGACGGCTTCTCGCTACGGATCGGACCTGCACCTCAGCCAGACGAACATCCCCCGCGAGGAACTGCAGAGAAGAATCGCCGACACCGATATCCCGCTGCTGCTCGAGGACACGCCCGGGCTGTACGCCAGCAGTGATGCGGGCAACGGCATCGGCTACACGTACCTGAAGATCCGCGGCTTCGACCAGCGGCGCGTCGGCGTGATGGTCAACGGCATCCCCCTGAACGATCCCGAGGACCACCAGGTCTACTGGGTTGATCTGCCCGACCTCGCATCCTCGCTCGAGGACGTCCAGGTGCAGCGCGGGGTCACCAACTCCCTGGGCGGGATGACAGCCATCGGCGGAACAGTCAACCTGGTGACCGACATCCTCTCGGTGGAGCCCCGGGCCAGGGCCGCCGCCTACGCCGGAAGCTACGGCACGGCCAAGCAGTCGCTGCTCTACAACACCGGGCTGGTCAACGACCGGTTCAGTTCGGCGATGCGCATCAGCCATCTCGAGAGCGACGGCTACCGCGACCGGTCGGGCAGCGACCAGTGGGCCGTGTTCTGGAGCGGCCGCTACCAGACCCCGAACAGCGCCACCCAGATCAACATCTACACCGGACGCGAAAAGACCCTGCACGCCTGGGACGCGATCGACGAGGACACTCTCGAAAACGACCGCACATACAATCCCGAAACCTACGCCAACGCCGTCGACGACTTTCGGCAGCCCCATTACGAGCTGCACCACCGCTGGAACGTGGGCGACAACCTCATGCTGAAGAACTCGGCCTTCGTCATCCACGGCGAGGGATTCTACGAGAACTTCAAGGATGACCGGCAGGCCGGCGATTTCGGTCTCGACCGCTCCGACTTCCTGGGTCTCGATCCCGAGGCCGAAGTCGATCTGGTGCGGCGCAAGTGGGTCCGCAAGGATCAGGTGGGTTGGGTGCCCCAGCTGATGATGGACCATTCCGGCGGCCGAACCGTGATCGGAGGCGACGTCTACACCTTCCACAGCAATCATTGGGGAGATGTGATCTCGGTCGAGGGCTTCACCCCCGACGACATGGTCGGAGGGCTGAAGTACCACGAGTACACCGGCGACAAGGTCGCGTGGTCGGCCTATGTGAACGAACGCTGGGAGGCCCTACCCGGATTCACCCTGATGGCCGACCTGCAGTTCCAGCATAAGCGCTACGAATTCATGCAGGAACCGGCGGGCAATTTCCAGGGCGATCTGCGCAACGCCTACACCGTCGATTATGACTTCTTCAATCCCAAGGGCGGCTTCTTCTGGGATCTGCCGCGCGATCTGCTCGGCGGCGACACGGGGCTCTACGGTCACGTCGGACAGACCCATCGCGAACCCGCCGACAGCGATCTCTTCGACACCTGGGACGGCCCGGACGACCTGGGCGTCCAGCCGTTGTTCAGCCGTTCCGAGCCGGTGGACGAGAACGGCGACGGCAGCGTCGACTACGTGCGGTGGTACGATCCGCAGGTGCGGCAGGAGAAGGTGCTTAACTGGGAAGGCGGATTCAGCTGGCGTACGCGGGCGGTGTCCCTGACCGTCAACGGCTATTGGATGGATTTCGAGGACGAAATCGTTCCCTACGGCGCAGTGGACGATGACGGCCTCGCCATCCGCGGCAACGCCGACAAGACCCTGCACCGGGGAATCGAAATGGGGCTGGCGGCGCAGATCACGCCGGTCCACCGGCTGCGCCTGGCCGCGTCGAAGAGCTGGGACGAGTACGATCGGTTCAGCGTTTTCGAGGATGTCTGGGACTGGGATACCGGGGAATACCTGGGAACCACCGAGACGGACTACTCCGGCAATCCCATCCCGCTGTTCCCGGACCACCTGCTGAGCGCGACCGTGGAATCGGATCTCGGCCCCCTGGACACCAGCGTTCGCCTGCGTCGAGTCGGCAGGCAGCATCTCGACAATACCGGTCGAGACAATCGGGTCATCGACGCCTACACTACCGTGGATCTGGGCCTGAGCGCCGATCTGGCCGCCCTGGGCGGCGAGTCGCTTTCCGGAGCGTTTTTCGATTTTCGCCTGCGCAACCTGTTTGATGTGGAGTACGAGACCAACGGATATTACGATCCTTGGGCTGGAGGGAACATGAGGATTCCCGCCGCCAAACGTAATTTCCTGGCTGGGATCAGGGCTGCTTTCTGATGGAAGGAAAAGCATGAAAGAGAGAGGAGCCAGTTCTCTCATCTTTCCGATCGGCGGGCGCCGGGCTGTCGTGCTGTGCGACGGCCCCCTGCCTCCGTCCCCCCTGATCGAATATTGGCTCGACGGAGCCGAAATGTTCATCTGCGCCGACGGGGCCGGATATCCTTATGATGAGATTCCCCGGCCGCCGGACATCGTCATCGGCGATTTCGACTCCCTGAGCGGCCATTTGTTGTCGGGACGTTCCGGGCCCCGCTATCTGCAGTCGACCGACCAGGACACCACCGACTCCGAGAAGGCCCTGGTCTTCTGCGCCGGCGAAGGCGTCGCTGAAGTTGTGCTGCTCGGCGCCACCGGCTGGCTGATCGACCACACCCTGTACAACGTCTCGCTCCTCGAGAAATTCGCCGACCGGCTGCGGATCTGCCTTTCGGATCGCTTCAGCAGCACGGTGCGTATAGGGCCCGGGGAATCGACGCACTGGCATCTTCCGGCCGGGACGCCGTTCTCTCTCAGCCCGCTGACCGGCAATGCGAAAGGCGTCACCATCGCCGGCGCCGAGTTTTCGCGGCGCGAGTTCGACATCGACGGCAAAGGTCCGGCCACGATCTCCAATACCGTCGCCGAGCCTCCCCTCTTCCTTGAAATCACTTCCGGATCGCTGCTGTTCACCGTGCGCCACGATCTCTCGGAGCAGGGCCATACGGTGGTCCCCTGATGACCGCGCTCTCCGTCTACATCATCTTCCTGGTCTACGCGGTTCTGCGCCTCTTCCGCTCCCCTTCCCGCAACGCCGCCGACTACATTGTCGCCGGCCGCCGCCTGACCCTGCCCGCGTTCATCGCCACGATGGTCGCGTCCTGGTACGGCGGCATCCTCGGAGTGGGCGAATACGCCTGGAGCTACGGAATCAGCAATTGGCTCGTCTTCGGAGTGCCCTACTATCTCTACGCCGGCGTCTTCGCCCTCTTCCTGGCCGCCCGGGCACGCCGCAGCCGGGTCCTGACTCTGCCCGACCTCCTGGAACAACGCTACGGCCGGCCCGCCGCCCTGGTCGGCGCCGGCACGCTCTTCGTGATGACGGTCCCGGCCGCCTATGTGCTGATGCTCGGAGTACTGCTGCGGCTGGCCACCGGCTGGCCGGTATGGGTCGGCGTCCTGGTCGGGACGACGTTCTCGGTCAGCTACGTTTTCCGCGGCGGCCTGAAGGCGGTCGTCGGAACCGACGCGGTCCAGTTCGTCCTGATGTTCCTGGGATTCGCCGTCCTGGTGCCGGCCTGTGTCCTGAAATACGGAGGATGGGAATTCCTGGGCTCCGCCCTGCCCGCGAAACATCTGGTCTGGGACGGCGGACGCGGAGCCCAGGCCGTCGCAGTCTGGTACTTCATCGCCCTGTCCACACTGATCGAACCGGCCTTCTACCAACGATGCTACGCTGCGCGCAGCGAAGGCGTCGCCCGCCGCGGCATCCTCATCTCGATCCTCTGCTGGATGTTCTTCGACCTGCTGACCACGACGGCCGGACTCTACGCCCGGGCCGTCATCCCCGACCTGGCCGATCCGGTGACGGCTTTCCCCGCACTCGCAGCCCGCACCCTGACTCCGTTCTGGGAGGGAGTCTTCACCGTCGGGCTGCTGGCCACCATCATGTCGACCGTGGACACCAACGCCCTGCTCGCCGCGGTGACCGGCGGCCGCGACATCCTGTTGCGCAGCCGGGGCGACGAAGCGGCCATGGCCGAGAACGCGCCCGCCTCCCTCTCGATAATCCGCTGGAGCCTGCTGGCCGCGGCCGTCCTGGCCTCGGGGATGGCGATCTGGTCCGGTTCGGTGGTCAAGCTCTGGCATCACCTCGGCAGCGTGGGCACTCCGGTGCTGCTGCTGCCGGTGGCGCTGGCCCACTCTTCGGTCCGGGTTCCGCGCAAAGGGATCCCGTTGGCGATGACGCTCGCCGGCGGAGTCAGTCTGGGCTGGCTGTTGTTGGGCGGCGGGGAGAACTGGCTGGGAATCGAGCCGATCTTTCCCGGCCTGGCCACATCGGTCGTCTCGATGTCAGCGATAATGATCCGGGATCGCCGGGGATCCGCCTGAGACATCCCGCCGTCGGTTCAGCGGAACATCACCCTGATCCCACAAACTCCGGTTCCCGGCGGGATCAGCAACGATGAGGAACTGTCATTTGCGCAGGAAACTTCCGTTCGAGCCGGTCGCATTTTCGGGGGAATCGGATTCGAGCCAGCTCTCGGCCCGGGGGATGTCGCTGAGATGGTCGTCGAGGAACGCGATCATGGTCTGAAGGGTAAGTTCATGACGTTCGCCGCCGATCGTCCGCCACCAGCGACCGGGCCGACTCGGCAGCTCTTCGCCGCATTCGGCGCCGCGCAGGCTCAAATGGTATTTATGGCCGTCCGGCAGATTCATGAAAGGGATGCATCCCCATCCTTCAGACTGACCTTCGGAGCTCCGGGGAGGCTCGCCGCCGACGGTCAGCACCGGGATGCGGACCCTGTCCCACGACCAGCCCGCGGCGGCTGCGGTATCGGCCGGCGGGGGCGCCACCGCCACCGCCGCACGCACGCGCATATCCCTTAGACTCGACCATTTGCCGCCTTCGACGGCGGCCACCTGGCCGGCCATGTCCAGCACGGCTCCCGCGCCGCAGCCGCAGCCGGCGACCCCGACGTTGATCCGGTCGACCCTGCCTCGCAGCAGGGCAATTCCCTGATCTCGGGCCAGCAGATTATCCAAGGCGAAGGAAAGGTCTCCGGAGCGGAGCGTACGGCATTCGTTCGGGTCTTTCGGCATGTCGGGATGCCCGACGACGGCGCAGATATAGCCATGGGCGCTCAGATATTGAACGACGTCACCGAGGGATCCTTCGCGGCCTTCCTTATCCGGGGAAAAGACGACGACGGGGCAGAGAGGATATTCCGAAGCATCGACCGGAACATGGATCCGGACCGGCACATCGCGCCCGCGAACCTCGTCACGCCATTCCACGTCGGCGATGACCGTGGATACCGCCTTCCGGGAAGGCTCGTAGGAGTAATCGCCGCCGGCGCGGGCATCACGGCATAACCCGACCGAGAGCAGCACTGCCCCCAGAGCGATAATGGTCAGGATGCGGCGAGCCGGCGCCATTGGACCCCCTTCACTATCCATTCCCCCACAACGCGTCCCTTCCGTCAAGGCAGGTGTTGCAAGTTGCGGACCCCGTTTTCGTTGCTTTGCGACTATGGCCGGAAACTGTAACCTCTGGCCGAACCCGTCGTCTCAGGATGCGGAGACCCAAGGAGGGAGCCGTGACCGACCAGGACAGCGCCGTCATCCAGTCCGTTCTCGACGGTAACGTCGAGGCCTTCCGCCATCTGGTGGCGAGGCATCAGGGCCGGTTGTTCACCATCCTGCTGAGGATGGTCGGCGACGAGCAGGAAGCCGAGGACCTGGCCCAGGCGACATTCGTCAAGGCCTACCGATCGCTGGCCTCCTTCCGCGGCGACTCGTCCTTCGGCACCTGGCTGGTCCAGATCGGGATCCACGCCTGCCGGGATTGTCTGCGCCGCCGGATGCGCGATAAGGAGCGGGGAACAGTCTCCCTGGATTCGGTGATCGACCGGAGGGGCGATGCCGCGGAGCCGGCCGATCCCGGCACCACCGGCGACGCCAGGCCGGAAATCGAGAGGCGGGAGGACGCAGCGCTGCTGCGAGACGCGATGGCGGAACTGCCTCCGGAATACCGGCTGGTGCTGGTGTTGAAGCACCTGGAGGAATGGCCCTTCTCCCGGATCGCCGAGTTCACCGGCGACAGCGTCGGCACGCTGAAGGTCAGAGCGCATCGGGCCAGACGAATGCTGCGGGAAAAGCTCGTGGCAATTGGTCCTGAAGATGGGAATCGGGAAACGGAGAACCATCATGAATGACGAAAAACTGATCTCCCGCTACCTGGACGGCGAACTCGGAACCGAAGAGGCGGAACTCCTTTTCGAAAGAATCGAGAGCGACCCGTCCCTCGAGCGGAAGCTGCGGTCATTCGAACGGATCCTGGCCGAAGTCGGACGCGAATCCTCCCCCCCGGAAGGATTCACCGACAGGGTCATGGCCGAAGTGCGCGGCGCCGCCCTGGCCGACAAGAACCGCAGGCTGTCCTGGTCACTCCGAGTGGCCATCGCGGCTTCGATCGCGATCGTATTCGGCTTGGGCTGGATCAGCGGCCGGTCCGGACCTCCCCGGGACACGGCTTCCGGGATGGATTCGCCGGTCGCCATGCGCCTCTCCGCCCCCGGCGTGACGCCCGCGGGATTCACCGGCAGCGGCGAAGGCATGCACCTGGTGCGCCTGGTCTATCTGCCCCGCGGCGAGGATGTCCAGCAGGTCGCCGTGGCCGGATCCTTCAACGGATGGAACCCCGAAAATTCGCCGATGCGGCAGGAAGGCGGGGCCTGGGTGGCCATGATTCCGCTGCCGACCGCAGTGCACGAGTATATGTTCGTGGTGGATGGAGCCTCGTGGGTCGCCGACCCTCTGGCGGCCCAGCAAAGGAATGATGGATTTGGCAACACGAACTCGGTCATCGATCTCACGCTGTAGGACCAGGCGCCGTTCATTCTGCTACCGTACCTCCATGGGCTCTTTGGCGGTCGCGATTTTGTTCTTGAGCGGCGCCGCTCCTTGTCCGGCCTCCGAGTGGCGGCCCTGGATTTCGGTAGGCGGCGGGCACGAAAGCGATATCATCCTTACCGGGACGCCCGATCGCGCGGTCGTGGCCGGGGGCTCGTTTTCCGATATCTCGGGCGGCTTCACGATCGACGAGGAACTCTCCCCCGCCGTGGATTTCACCGGCGGCGCCCGTTCATTCCTGGAAAAATTCTTCAACGCCGACGGCAGGCTGATGCACGGCGAAAGCATCTGGGCCGAGACCCGATTCGCGGGTCGCGGCGCCTTCCGGATGCGGCTATCCGGAGGCGGCGATTTCTTCAATGATTCGCAGCGGCCGCAGTCCCGGCGATTGGGCGGCCATCTCGGCGCAGCCGTCGGGGCCGGAGGCGCGGGCTGGCGGCTGGAGACCTTCGGCGGCCTGGAGGGACGACGCTATCCGCGGCTGGATTCCAACGATGAATCCGGCGCGACCGGCACCTATACCGAAAACGGCTGGAACGCCGGCGTTTCGGGAATGGCGCGGCCGGTCGCCGCAACCTATGTCCGGGCCACCTTCACCCACAGCGATGTGGATGCCCGGGATCCCTGGTACGACTCCGGCGGCAACACCGCTTCCGCCGACGCCTGGTTTCGGGTTCGCGACGGTTTCTGGCTGAGCTGCCGGGGCCTCTATCAACGACGTGAATTCGACCAGAGACCGGCAGGCGTCGATACCGACGACTACCTGCTGGCCGGATGCGGCATCGAGACTTCGCCCGCCGCCGGTCTGCGCCTCTCGCTGCGCTACGCGTTCTCACGCTACGAACCGACCGCCGGCGACGATGTGGACAGCCACCGTTTCGCCGCCGCCCTGACCTGGCGGCCCCGGCTCGAAGCTCCCGCTCCCATCGAAAGATTCGAGCCCCTCGTCCGCCCCCGCGCCGGTTCAGCTCATCTGTTCCGTCTGCACGCTCCGGGAGCCGGGCGCGTGTCGGTGGCCGGATCCTTCAACGGATGGGACGCGGAGGCCGATCCCATGACCCGGACCGCCGGCGGCTGGTGGGAAACAGCCATTCCGCTGGCCGCCGGATCACATCAATACATCTATGTCGTCGACGGTCAGGCAACGATTCCACCCGAGGCCGAAGCCG
Source organism: uncultured Fibrobacteraceae bacterium (assembly GCA_964646035.1). Taxonomy (GTDB): domain Bacteria; phylum Krumholzibacteriota; class Krumholzibacteriia; order LZORAL124-64-63; family LZORAL124-64-63; genus CAYLMM01. The sequence continues at coordinate 47,441 of CAZYDJ010000001.1, forward strand.
TTACCGATGACGGATTCGGCGGCGAAAACGGCGTCCTGCACGTTCTGCCGGCGGAGCTGTAACCTAAGGTCCCGGCCGGCGTCTCAGGTGATGTTCACGGGAAGACTGTCGAGCCCTCGGCTTCCCTACAAAAAACACGGAGGAGTTCCGATGAAAACCATCATCAGCAAGAAGTTCTTCCTGGCCGTAATGCTCGTGGGAATGGCCGCAATGGCCCTCTCGATCCCCACGGCCGCAATGGCCCAGGACACCCCCGACGATCCCGATCAGACCCGGACCCGTCTGCGTTCACACCTTATGGAATGCATCGAAGGCGACCAGGCGCTACAGAACCAGGAACGGATTCGGATGCGTGAGAACCTCGAACAGGGGTTGGAATGCGGGTTGAGCGGCGCCGATCTCGAAACGCTGTTCGGCGAAGGCGAGCTGACCAAGCTGCAGACCAAGACCAGACTACGTATCCAGGAACGGATCATCCAATCGGCCGCTGAAGATCTTCCGGTGGAGCCGGTGATGGACAAGCTGCGTGAAGGAGCCATGAAGGGCGCCGGCGACCAGGCTCTCGAAAACGCCTGCGAGCGGATGGAGAATCACGTCCGGACCGCCAACAAGGTGATGACAGGAATCGCGGCGGACGGCGTCGAAGCTCCCGCCGATCCCGAACAGGCCCGCAAGATCGTGCGCGAAACGGCCCGCAACATGTGGCGGGGACTGGGCGAAGACAGCCTCGATCAGCTTTGCGAACAGGCGCGCAAAAGGGCGCGCGACCAGAGCTGCACCCAGGAAGATCTGGCTGCGGCCTGCGAGACTGCGACCCAGTTGCAGGAGCGCGGCGTGAACAGCGAACGGGCCGTGAACATGGCCGGCGAGGCTCTGCGCAACGGATATTCCGTCCAGCAGATGAGTCAGATCCGGGCCTCGGTGGCTACCCAGGCCATGAGCGGTCGCGATGTCGATGAATTGGCCGGCGAGATGGAACGCTGCATCAACGAAGGCATGGGCGCCGGCGAAATGATTCAGCACATGGTCCAGTCCGGCTGGATGGGACCCGAAGGCGCGATGGGACCCGGCGGTCATAACCCCATCGACGACATCGGCGGCGGCCCCGGCGACGGCGGCATCGGTGACGGCGGCTCCGGCGACATGGGCGGCGGCTCCGGCGACGGCTCCGGCGACGGCTCCGGTGACGGCGGCCCCGGCTCCGGCAATCAGTAGCTCCTGTTCCCTATCGGAACCCGAGTCAAAAACGGCCCTCCCGATATCGGGAGGGCCGTCTTCATTTGCGCGAGGCTTCAGCGAAAGATCTAATCCACGGAGGGCTGATGGACCATGATCTGCGGGAACGGGATCTCGACGCCCTCGCGGTCGAACGCCTCCTTGACCGCCCGGGTGAATTCGAACTTCAGGGCCCAGTAATCGGCCTTGTTCACCCAGGGACGCACAACGAGATTCACGCTCGAGTCGGCCAGCTCGCTGACGGCTATCTGCGGGGCCGGATCCTTCAGCACGCGCTGATCCGAATCCAGCAACTCCTGCATGATCCTCACCGCGCTCCCGATATCCGAGCCGTATCCGATTCCGATCACCATATCGACCCGGCGGGTATCCTCGGCGGTGATGTTCTTGATGGTGTCGCCGAAGATCTTCCCGTTGGGCACCATCACCCTGATGTTGTCCGGGGTCATCATGACGGTCGTGAAGAGGTTCAGCTCGCGCACCGTGCCGGCGGCTCCTCCCGCCTCGATGAAATCACCGACCCGGAAAGGCCGGAACAGCAGCAGCATCACGCCGGCCGCGAAGTTGGACAGGGAGCCCTGGAGAGCGAATCCGACCGCGAAACCCGCGGCGCCGAGAACCGCCACCAGCGACGCCGTCTCCACCCCGAAGTTGCCCAAAGCCGACATGATGGCGAAGATCAGGATCAGCCAGTAGGCCAGACTGGCGACGAAGCTGATGATCGCCTGATCCGTGTCCCTTTTGCCCAGCACCCTGCGCACCATGCTCCGGGCCCATCCGGCGACCATGCGGCCGATGATCAGTACGACAATCGCCCCGACCACCTTGATGCCGTATCCGGTCGCGAAATCTATCAGCGCCTGCATCAGATTATCCAATGTCATCCTCCCCTAGAACAGCTTGTAGGTAACTCCCAGGCCCAGCGCTTGGCGATAGCGGCCTTGGCGCGTGATTTCCTCGTCGTATAGGAATTCCACGAAAAGAGTGGTCTGGATGTATTTCGAGATGGACGCCGAAAGGGTGGTTTCCCAGGCGACATCCGTACTCTGCCAGTAATCCTCGTTGACCAGTCCCTCCAGCTCGTCCGAGACGGAGCTGAAGAAGGCCTGGAAGACCCTGAGCTTGGATTCCACTTTCAGGTCCCCGTCCGCGCCGAAAGTGCGACTGAAATCAGTCACCCATTCGAGTCCGCCGGAGGTCCTGCCCTTGACCCGATACGCCAGGTCCTGGCGCAGGGCGAAGCCGATGCGGGTGAACAACTCGCCCAGGTCGTCCTTCATTATCTGATGGCCGGCGCCCAGCGATTCGGTGATCGTGGCGGGAGTCAGCGGGTTGTTATCGCCGTCGTGGAACTGGCTGTCGAAAGTCAGCGCGGCGTACGGCTCGACGAACTTCTTCATGTCGAAGCGCAGCAACGATTCGAGGAAGATGCGGTCGGTGGATTTGACGGGTCCGGCCCAGTACTTGTCGCCGGCGGCGTCTATCTTTTCCTGGTGGGTCTGGCCGTAGGAAAGCTTGATCTCGTTCTTCCAGCCGATGGTCGCGGAAATGTTTTTCTCGGCGGTGATGTTGGTGATGGCCGTCCAGTTCATCGTTCCCAGTTCATCCCCCGCCCAGGAGTCGCTATAACTGCTCTGGTTGAAGTTCAGCCCCATGTCGGCGGACTTCTTCCACTCTGCGGCCCCGGCCACGCCGACGACAGTCAGAGACAACATCAAAACCATCAGGAACGCCTTGATACCAAGTCGCATTTTCTTCCCTTTCTTCCGCAGTACTATCCCCATCGATTTGGGATCAGGAATGCGAAACGATAATGATCGATGGAAATTCAGGACGAGGTTCGGCGCCGCATATAGCGGATGAACACCCGGTTCGCCTAACCCATGGCGAACGGTGACATCCTATATGCTCTGCTGTTCGACGGCAAGAGCAGGTGATCGGGGCAGCGGGGAGGAGGCCGATCAACGCCAGCCCCCTCCCGGCGGATCTAGTACATGGCCTTGATGCGGCCCCAGGTCGAATCCTGGTTCTCCACCAGCGTGTTGCCGATCAGACGGATCGCCCAGATACCGGCTTCCTGCGCCGAGATCGCCAATCTGTCCGCTTCCGGCGGAGCGCTCAACGTGATCGTCTGGGCCAGCGTGGTCGTGCTCGAGGCGCTGCCGGACGGGGTCGCGCCGGTATAGAGAAACGCCCGGGTGCTGCCCGCCATGTGGGCCTCGTAGACGTCTATCTCCACCGAAGTGATCCCTTCGATGTTCGTGAGATCGACTTCGATGCGTCCGCCCATCACGTACGGCCCGGTCCCGGCGGAGACATCGACCCAGGTGACGATGCAGTAGCCGGCCCCGACCGCGTCCTCGGCCGTAGTGCTGACGTAGCACAGCATGCAATTGCCCTGTTGCCAGTCGACATCGCATACCGGCGGGTTCGGGCTCTGTGACAGATCGATGGTGATTGTCTCAGCCAGAGCGGGAACCGCCAAGGATGCCGACATCAGGACAATGACCAAGATCCCTGCCCATAAACGATTTGCAGACATGACCTCCCCCTTCGGAAAATTAATCCGGAACCCAACGGTCATGTTCGGATGATATCACAAAATCAGATGGAATTTATAGATTATCAAAACCGACTGCAGCGACGACATCCGGCCGGAACGGATTCAGATCCCTCCGGTCTCCTTGCTGCGCCAGATATACCAGGTCGCCAGGGAACGGTAGGGACGCCACTTTTCGGCGGCTTTCTCGATGGTCGCGGTGTCCGGTTCGGCCGCCAGCCCGTAAAGCGCCTGGAATCCCTGTCGTAAGCCCAGATCGCCGACCGGCAACACGTCCAGGCGACCGAGATGGAAGATCAGGAACATCTCGGCCGACCAGCGGCCCAGGCCGCGCACCGCGGTCAACGATTCGATCACGGCCTCGTCGTCGAGGCGGGACAGCCGGGGCAGGTCCAGCCTGCCGTCGCCCACCCGGGACGCCAGATCCCGCAAGTAGGAGATCTTGGGGAAGGATAGGCCGACGGAGCGCAGGTCGGTATCGGAGAGCGAATCCAATTCGCCGGGCGCGGGAAAACCGGGACCGGAGGTAAGAGAGATCACCCGGCCGGCTATGGTCGCCGCCGCCTTCATCGAAAGCTGCTGGTGAACGATGGATTCGACCAGAACGTCATAGGGGTCGCCGGGAGGGCCCACCCGGGGCAGATAAGGCCCGGCCAGGTCGATGACCTGCCGCAAACGGCGATCGCATTGCCTGAGCTGGGCGATGCCGGCGGCGTGATCCGGATTCAGGACCACCCCCTCGGCGAAGAGCATCCTGGCCTTGAGCCGCGGACCGCCGGACGCTGAAAAACCGCCGAGGAATCTTTGCGCGGTGATCACGCGATGGCAGGGAACCACCATCGGCACCGGATTGGCCCCCATGGCCCCGCCGACGGCCCTGGCGGCGCCCGGGCTCCGACAGCGGGAAGCCAGTTCGCCGTATGTCGTCACTTCGCCGGGGTCGACGCGCCTCAGGGCGCGATAGACGCGGCGATAAAATGCGGGACAGCCGGAAAGGTCAACCGGGACGTCGCGCAGGTCGTCGGGACGGCCCGATAGATGGGCGACCACCCGGCGGATCAGCCGGCGGGCGGGCAACGGCGTACGTGGCGTCGCTTCCAGCCGCTCGGAAATCCTGGCGCGATCGTCCCCGGGCAGCAGGAACACGTCGATGCCGCCGCGGGTCCAGGCGAAAGCGCAACCGCCGATAGGCGTGTCGAAGACACAGGCTCCGGGCTTCTCTTGGCTGAACATCGAACTCCCCGGGAAAACGCCCCGCCAAGGGGCCGTGATTCGTAGCTGGCATTATATCCGTCGGCCGCAATGAAGCCAATTTGTTGTTCAACGACAACGGCGAACATCCTATGATGGCGGGGATCGATCGCTCGCGACCTGGCGGGCAAATTCCATCTCGAATCCGACCGGAGAACCGAATTGATGAACTTATCGCCCCGCCGGTTTTCGCCCGCCGCAATCGCCGTCGCGTCAGGCCTTCTCTGTGTCCTGTTCGCCTCTCCCTCTTCCGCCGCAACCGACGAATCGCCCCTGAACGTGCCGCTCGTCTCTTCGGGGGTGGACGTGGACGGCGTGCTCGACGAACCCGTCTGGAGCCGGGCCCGGCGGCTGGAGCTCACCTACGAAGTCGAACCCGGCGACAACATCCCGCCCCCGGTCAAAACCGCGGTATTGATCGCCTACGACACCAACCGCCTGCTGGTGGCCTTCGTCGCCGACGATCCCGATCCGGGCTCGATCAGGGCGCGCATTTCGGATCGGGACGGGCTATATGACGACGACTGGGTGTCGATCGTGCTGGACACCTTCAACGATCAGCGGCGCTCGTTCACTTTCTTCTGCAATCCCCTCGGCGTTCAGGCCGACGGCGTCGAGACCTCGACATCGGGAGTGGACATCTCCTGGGACGCCATCTGGGAATCGGCGGGACGGATCACGGCCGAGGGATACGTCGTGGAGATGGCGATTCCGTTCTGTTCCCTGCGCTTCCAACAAAGCGAAGGGGATCAGATCTGGGGATTCGACGCTGTGCGCCTCTGGCCGCGGCAGGATCGGCACAAGATCGGGCTCGTTCCCCGCGACCGGGACAACGACTGTTATCTCTGCCAGACGGCCGCCATAGTCGGTTTCTCGGGCGCTGCTCCCGGCCATAACCTGGAGATCGATCCCACGTTTTCGATGCTGTGGACCGATCAGCGGTATCCCTTCCCCGGGGGCGACTTCCACCAGATCGAGCGGCGGAGGGAGCCGGGCATCACCGCGCGCTGGGGATTCACTCCGAATCTGACCCTGGCCGCAACCGCAAACCCGGATTTTTCCCAGGTCGAGGCCGACGCCGCCCAGCTCGAAGTGAATACTCCGTTCACGCTCTTCTACCCGGAAAAACGACCGTTCTTCATGGAGGGCGCCGATTACTTCACATCCCGCCTGCGCGCCGTCCATACCCGCACCCTGCTCGACCCCGTCTGGGGAACGAAGGTGGCCGGCAAGGAGGGGGCCGACGCCGTCGGGGCGTTCTTCGTCCGCGACGACAAGACCCGGCTGCTTTTTCCCGGTCCTGAATCATCGAGCGTGCGGGATCTGGACCGTCAATCATCCAACGCCGCCGTACGTTGGCGGCGCGACCTCGGCGGAGCGTCCCAGGTAGGACTGATCGCCACCGACCGCGAGTCGGGAAACTACTCGAACCGGATGGCCGGAGCCGATGCTTCGATCCGACTGACCCGCAGCGACCGGCTGCAGGTGCAGTGGTTGGCGTCACGCACCGATTATCCCGAAGACATCTCCCGCGCCTTCGGCCAATCCGCCGAGCCCTTCAGCGGCCAGGTCGTCGATGTCCTGTTCAACCACGGCACCCGCGACCTGGATGTCTACGGCGTCTTCCGGGACGTCGACGACGAGTTCAGGGCCGACCTGGGGTTCATGCCCCAGGTGGGACATCGATTCTGGGAAGGCGGAGCGGACTGGACCTGGCGCCGGCGCAGCGGTTCCTGGTTCAATCTGCTTTCGCTCGGCGCCGCCGGATTCCGCCAGGAAAAGAGCGGCGGCGAAATGCTGCTGGAGGCGGGAGTCTTCGAGATGAACTACCGCGGCCCCAGCCAGTCCTACTGCTGGGTCTCGGCCAACTTGGGCCGGCGGGGGTTCCGCGGCCGGGAATTCGACGACGACCACGTCGAGTTCGAGGCGGGGATCCTGCCCAACGGCTGGCTGGCCCTGTCCGTGGAAGGCGATATCGGCGACGGCATCGATGTGGAAAACGTGGAGCAGGGCAACCGCATCATGTTGCGGCCGATGATCGAGGCCCGCCTGGGCCGGCATCTATCGGTTGTCCTGGACCACGCCTACGAGCGGATGCGCGAGAACGGTGAGCATCTCTACACCGACAACCTGAGCCAGGCCCGGTTGGTCTGGCAGCTGGATCGCCGCACTTTCCTGCGCGCCATCCTCCAATACGAGGATCTGGATCGTAATCCATCCCTCTACCCGGATTATTTCGAAGAAAAACAAAAGGCGCTGTTCACGCAGTTGCTCTTTTCCTACAAACTGAATCCCCAGACCGTGTTTTTCCTGGGATATTCGGATAATCGATACGGCGACCAGGATATCGACTTGACCAGGGGCGATAGAACCATATTCATGAAGATCGGTTACGCTTGGATGATCTAGGCCTTTCCAGGGCAACAAAAACGGCTAAATCCCGTAGTTTCAGCCGTTGCGTTTCCTGGAATGACCGCCGACCCATCACACCATATCCGGCGCCTTCCGCAATCAGCGTCTCCCGCCGACGCGTCGATCGGATGCAACGCCGCTCGGGAGCCGTCCATGAATAACCATCCGATTCCAGCCTCCGGCAGGGCTCTGTCTGCCCTCGCGGTAGTCCTCATCGCCGTCCTGGCGATAGGCGCCGCCGCCACCGCCTCCCCCGCCGACAACAGCAAGCCGCTTTGGATGCGCGAGCCCGCCATCTCGCCGGACGGACAGACCATCGTCTTCCGCTATCTGGGCGATCTGTGGCGGGTGCCGAGCGAAGGAGGCGAAGCCGTCCGGCTGACGGTGAACGCAGCCTTCGACACCAGCCCCGTCTGGTCGCCCGACGGAAGCCTGTTGGCCTTCGCATCCGACCGCTACGGCAATTTCGATGTCTTCCTGATGCCGGCCGCCGGGGGAAGCGCCACCCGGCTGACTTTCAATTCCGCCGCCGACGCCCCGACCAGCTTCACCTCCGACGGCGGGAACGTGCTCTTTTCCTCGACCCGGGTGGATGATCCGGCCAACATCGAGTATCCCCACCCGCGAGCCCTGCCCGAACTGTATTCGGTGCCGGTCTCCGGAGGGCGGCCCACTCAGGTGCTGACGACTCCGGCCGCCGACGCCGTCTACGACCGCGCCGGCAAGAGGATGGCCTACACCGACCGCAAGGGCCTGGAGGATCTCTATCGCAAGCATCACCGTTCTTCCTTCGCCCTGGACGTTTGGCTTTACGATGTCGCTTCCGGCGAGCACGCCAAACTGACCGGCTTCGACGGCGAGGATCGCGAACCGGTGTGGACGCCCGATCAGAAAGGGCTGTTCTTCCTCAGCGAACGCGACGGCACCTTCAACGTCTGGCGGATGGACCTCGCCGATCCCGACGGCCCGGTCCAGTTGACCCGACATACCCGCCATCCCGCCCGCTCCCTGAGCGGCAGCGATGCGGGAGACCTCTGCTACAGCCAGGACGGCGAGATCTGGCTGCTCGCATCCGGAACTTCCGAACCGCGGAAACTCGAGATATCGATCATCGCCGGCGACCGCGAAAATCCGGCCGAGTATCTGGCGTTGAACAAGCGGATCACGGAGATCTCGATCTCGCCGGCCGGCAAGGAGATGGCCTTCGTGGCCCGCGGCGAGGTCTTCGTCTGCTCGATCGAGCACGGCCTCACCCGCCGCATCACCGACACTCCGCAACAGGAACGGTCCGTCGACTTCAGCCCCGACGGCAGGTCGTTGATCTACGCCGGCGAACGCGGCGGCAGCTGGAACCTCTATCGGGCCGACATCGCCCGCGACGAGGATCCGTTCTTCTACAACGCGACGATCGTCGACGAGACGCCGGTCCTCGAATCGGGCCATGAAACGTTCCAGCCCAGCTGGTCGCCCGACGGCGGCGAAGTCGCCTTCATCGAGGACCGCACCGTGTTGCGCGTCATAAACCTGGATTCGGGCGAGATCCGCACCGTGCTGCCCGGCGACCGCAACTATTCCTACGCCGACGGCGATCAGTGGTACGACTGGTCTCCCGACGGCAAGTGGTTCCTCGTCACATTCCTCAGCCCCAAGCGCTGGTCGGAAGATGTGGGCCTGGCTCCCTCCTCCGGAAAGGGCGAGCTGATCAACCTCACCTTCAGCGGCTACGAGGACTCGGCTCCGCGCTGGGCCATGAAGGGCGAGATGATGTTCTGGTTCTCCGACCGCAACGGGCTGCGCCGTCACGGCGGCGGCGGCTCGCAGCACGACGTTTTCGCATCATTCTTCACCGAGAAGGCCTGGGACCGGTTCCGGCTGAGCGAAGCGGAGCTCGAGCTCGCCAAGTTGGCCGAGGATAACGCGGAAAAGGCCGAGAAGGACGACGACAAGGGTAAGAAGGACGAGAAGGGCGAGAAGGACGGCGACAAGAAGGCCAAGAAGCTGCCGAGCGGCTTCACGCCTCCCGAGCCGATGGATCCGGTCAAGCTGGATCTCGACCGCATCGAGGATCGCACCCTGCGCCTGACCACCCACTCCGCCCGCATGGCCGACGCCGTGCTCACCCCGGACGGCGAGCAGTTGCTCTACCTCGCCCAGTTCGAGGAGGGCTTCGATCTCTGGAGCTACAAGCACCGCGAGAAGGAGATCAAACGTCTGGTCAAGCTGGACGCGGAACGGGCCGGCGACCTGATCATGGGCCCCGAGGGCAAGAAGGTCTACCTGCTGGCCGACGGCAAGCCGATCGGCGTGGAAATCGAGTCGGGCAAGATGAAGCCGGTGGGATTCGACGCCCACATGAACCTGGACCGCTCCGCCGAGCGGGAATACCTCTTCGAGCACGTCTGGCGCCAGATCCACCAGAAATTCTACCAGCAGGATATGCACGGCGTGGACTGGAAACGCTACAAGGCTGATTACGCCGGCTTCCTGCCCCACATCAACAACAACTACGACTTCTCCGAACTGCTCGACGAGATGCTGGGCGAGTTGAACGCTTCGCATACCGGGGCCGGCTACGTTCCCGACGGGGAAGGCGGCGACAAAACGGCGGCGCTGGGCGCCTTCTTCGATCCCGATCACGGCGGAGACGGACTGAAAATCGCCGAAATCATGCCCAAGAGCCCGTTGCTGAGGGACGGCACGCGGATCGAGCCGGGAGTTATCATCGAGAAGATCGACGGCATGACCGTCAAGCGGGGCGAAAACTACTTCCCGCTGCTGAACCACAAGGCCGGCAAGGCGGTGCTGCTGTCGTTGCGCGAGGCCGACGGCAAGGACCGGTGGGAAGAAACGGTCAAGCCCATATCCCGCTCCCGGCAGAACGCATTGCTCTACGAACGCTGGATCGAATCCCGCCGCGCCGAAGTCGAACGCATCTCCGGCGGCAGATTGGGCTACGCGCATATCGCCACGATGAGCGACCGGTATTATCGCGAAGCGTTCTCCCAGATCCTCGGACGCTACAGCGACAAGGAAGGCCTGGTGGTAGACACCCGATTCAACAACGGCGGCAACCTGACCGAAGTGCTCTGCACTTTCCTCAGCGGCAAACGTTTCTCGCGAAACGTTCCCCGCGGCCAGCAGATAGGCGAAGAGCCCTGGTCCCGCTGGCATCGGCCGTCGATCGTCCTGATGAACGAGGGCAACTACTCCGACGCCCACTATTTCCCGTGGGCCTATCGAGAGCTGGGTATCGGCAAACTGGTCGGGATGCCGGTTGCCGGAACCGCGACCGCGGTCTGGTGGGAGAGCCTCCAGGATCGCTCGCTCTACTTCGGGATGCCGATGGTGGGAGTGATGGACAACCAGGGCCGACTGCTGGAAAACCGGCAGCTCGAACCCGATTTCCTGGTGGACAACGATCCTGTCTCGGCGGCCGCCGGCCGGGATCTCCAGTTGGAAAAGGCAGTGCAGGAACTGCTGGCCGAGATCGACGCCGCGAAGTAGGCGGATCGATTCCCCGGTCGCCGGCCGATGCCGGAGCCGGAACCGGAGCCGGAACCGGACAAGACAGAAGCCCCGCCGCTGATGCGGCGGGGCTTCATTCTCTCAGTCCCGAAAGACCCTACCAGCGAGGGCCGCGATCTCCGCGATCTCCACGCGGAGGACGGGGACGGGCTTCGTTCACCGTCAGGTTCCTGCCCTCCCAGGCCTGACCGTCCAGAGCCGTGATGGCGGCCCTGGCCTCGTTCTCTTCCGGCATCTCGACAAAACCGAAACCGCGAGAGCGGCCGGTCTCCCGATCAGTGACGATGGAAGCATTGTCGACCTTGCCATGCTCGGAGAAGAGCTGGCTCATGCCTTCGTCGGTGGACTGGAAGCTCAGGTTTCCAACATAGATTCTCACAGCGGGCTCGTCCTTCTGTCTTCGGGCAGCCGTTTGTCCCAACTCAGCTCGACTGGGACGCATCCGGCCTGATCCCGACTTGATACACACCGGCCCCCGGCCGGATAGCAATTTTATAGTACTCAAATCCGGAAAAATCCAAGGGAATCCGCCTGAATCATCAATTTTGAATTACGCAAAACGGGGGCCCTTGCAGGCCCCCGTTGATGCTGAAAAAACCGGAATCAGACTGTCTTCTGCTTTTCCTTGCGGCCCTTCACCACCAGCCAGGCGCCGCCGACAATGATCAGCACCGACCACCAATCCTCGATCCACTCCATCGAAACGTCGAATTTCGATTCCAGCAGGATGAGCGTTCCGATGATGATCAATACGCTTCCGCCGGCGATGGTGCCGCCCCGGCCCGGCATGAGGAATCCCTCGGGAATGATCGCCGGTTTACCTTCGGCCATGGCCTGGTTGACCAGGCTCGCCCGACGTACCGCGTCGATGATGTTATAGAGGCAGAAGAATCCCAGGAAGATGCCCAGCAACGGCTCCAGCCCCACCACGCCCATGCTCAGGGCCGTAACCGTGACGGCGAAGATCGCCATGTGGATGAAACCGAGCTGGTAGTACCCCAGGTAGATCTGCCCCAGTCCGGGCATCAGCGAGAGGAACCCCGCCAGCGTCGGCGACTTGGCGGTGAAGTAAGGGTTGTGCCTCGTGCCGTCTCCGGCGCCTATTTTCTGCTGATCCTGCGAATCGTAGTTGGTGTTCATGACTGCCTCCTCGTTCTATCTGCGATTGTTCTTCGAATCCAATTTCTACTCTTTATCCGAAACGGCCTGAGCGGACGATTCATCGACCGGATCGAGCCACCATTGCTGCCAAGCCAAGGCAAAATCCTTCCTCATCCCATCGAAGCAGGTCGAGGCCAGAACGAAGTCTCCGTTACCGATGGCGCTGACCAGGGCGCCGCCGTCGCGCTCCAGATCGTCCCGCGCCGGCCGCGACCTTTCCCTGCGGGCCGAGATATCCGCCTCGGCCGTGGCCGCGGTCTCGGATATCCCGTTGTATAGGCTGATGCAGGCGGCCTGGCCGAGAATGAATGCGTGCCCCGGCAGGGTCTGCTCCAGCCTGACGCCACCGCCGAACAGGGCCGTCGGTCCGGCCTGGATCGCGGCCAAGGCCTTCGGCGGAGCGTTCTTCAAGGGCGAAATCGGAGTGCCGCAGAGCAGCACGATCATCAGGGTGCCGACATAGGCCGCCTCGAAACTGAAGCGGGGCCTGGCCATCTGACGCCTGAGCCACTCGCCGGCTCTATCCACCCAGACGGTCAGGCGGTCCATCGCGACCGTCACGGGCGGAGCTTCCGGAGCCGACGGAATCGTCGCCGCCATGACGCCCAGGGTGAAGTCCTCGCCGGGATCCAGGTCGCCGAGTTGGATCAGAATCGGGGCCGCCCAGGCCAACGCGTCGGCCAAGGCATCGCAATCGGGGCAATGCTCCAGATGCGCTTTCAGCAGGGACTGATCGGTCTGCGCCAGGGTCCCGTCCACCATGCCCGGCAGCAGCTGATGGGCCCGGCCGCAGGCGGATCCGGACGTGCGGGCCAGGATCGCCGCGGTCTGATCCGGGACTTCGGCTGAACCGGCATCGATCCGGCTGCCCAGAGCCGTCGCGAAGAGTTCGCTGCAGTCGGCGCAGGTATCGAGATGGGACTCGACCAGCTGCCGGCGCTTCTGGTCCAGGGTCCCGGCCAGCATCGCATCCAACAAGACCTCGCAGTCCCGGCAATCCAATTTCTGGTTCCGGTTCATATCGTGGCCTCCATCCTCGATCCGCCGCCGAGATCGATAACCGCCCGGGCCAACTCGATCCGCGCCCGGCTGGAACGCGATTTGGCCGTACCCAAGGGGATCTCGAGCATCTCGGATATATCTTCCAGCGCCATTCCCTGCATGTCCTTCAACATGATGATCTCTCGATTTATCGAACTGAGGGATTGCAGCGCCTTGTGCACGAGCATCCGTTTCGACTCCGATTCCATGATCTGATCCGGCCGCGGGGAACTGTCCGTCAGGCCGATCGCCTCTTCGGCCGGGATGTCCCTGGCCGGGGGCCGCGCCTTGCGCCGACGCAGATGGTCGAGGCAGGCGTTGCGGGAGAGGCGGATCAACCAGGCCAGGAAACGATCATCATCGCGGCAGCTCTCAAGGCGCTTGTAGACGCGGACGAATATGTCCTGGGAGATGTCCCGGGCCTCGTCCGGATCGCCGACATAGGTCATGGCGATCCCGAAGACCCGGCCCTGGTGCTGTCTGACCAGGGCCTCCCAGGCCAGCTCGTCGCCTTTCCTGCAGCGTTTGAGCAATGTGGCCGTTTCCATCGGATTCCTTCCGATCTGCCGGTTAATCCGTCGTCGCCTACCGCGGCGGCGGTCTTGGTCTGCCCCAAAGAGACGCAGCGGACCCGCCCCGGGTTCGCCGCCGGGAAAGATTTTTTTCTGATTCCAGACTAGCATCCCCCCGATCGGCCTGGAAGCGAAGTCCCGGGCAACCTCTCCGGCGCGGACGGCGTAGATGACAAACGGGGGCTTTTTCATCTGATCAGCAATTTCATGATAGGATCGGCTGGGGTATCCCCCGCACCGTCAGCGATTCTGAGCGGATCGCCAGCGTTGACGATCCGCCACCGATCGAAGCGAGGAGGGGGACGATGCCGATCTTTATCCTGATGACCAAGCTGACTCCCGAGGGGATGGAAAACGGAGGCGAACGCAAGGCCCGCGGCAAGGCCTGGCTCAACAAGGTCCGGAAGGTCTGCCCCCAGGTGATGTGGATCGCCCATTATTCTCTGCTCGGACGCTACGACTTCATGGACATCTACGAGGCTCCCGACATCGAGACCGCTCATCTGGTGGCGCTGATATCGCGCTCGGCGGGCGCCTTGTCCGCGGAGAGCTGGCCCGCGATTCCCTACGACGACTACCTGGGCCAGTTGGACAAATTGCCCCACGACTAGCTTCGGCGACCCGGGTCCGCCGCCGGGCCCGGGTCGGGCTCATCTTCCGGTAATCCGCCATATCATCTGACTGGAAGCCCGACTTCCCCTATATTCGTCGGGTCCGGAGCGGGCTGACGCTCCGGCGTCCCGCGCTCCTCATTCCATAGCGAGGTTCGTCAATGAGTTTCCGGTTCATGATCCGATGCCTGGGCTTCGTGGCGCTGCTGGCCGCGACGCCGTGTCCGGCTTCCCCGCCCGCCGCGGCGGACGACGCTCAAGCAGTAATCGATCTGATCGCGGCCGCCGGCGACGCGGCCGATCATCCCGAGGCGAACTCGGTGGTCGTATTCGATCGCACCGACGTGACGATGGAGGACTCCGGATTGTCCCACGTCACCAATCATGTCCTGACCAAGATCCTGACGCCGGACGGGGCCATCGACCAGTCCTGCCAGTATTTCGAGTACGACCCGGCCACCCAGCTGATCGAGCTGCGCCGGGTGGCGGTGTATCGCCGCGACGGCGTCGTGGACGAGATAGACGCCTCGCAGCTGGTGGACGTGACCGCTCCGGCCCATGCGATCTACTGGGGGATGCACATGGTCGCGGTCGAGGTGCCGAATCTCGGGGTCGGCGACGCGGTCGAGGTCGAAACCTATCGCAAAGGCTTCCAGATAGCCTATCTGGGTGAAGACGAGGCCGCGCAGGACGAATCGAAATACATCCCGCCCATGGCCGGTCATTTCTATGATGTCGTGCTCTTCCAGGGCGGCTCTCCCATCGTCGAGAAGACCTATACCCTGCGCACTCCCCTGGACAAGCCGGTGCAGTACTCGTCGTACAACGGCGATGTGTCGGCCTCCCAGACCTACGACGACGAGAATTTCACCTACGTCTTCGCCAAGCGGGACGTGCCCGCGGCCCCGCACGAGTGGCGGCGGGCGGCGCTGACGGACATCGCGCCCAAGGTCGTGCTGGCCACGGTCCAGGACTGGCAGGAGAAATCGCGCTGGTTCTTCGCGACCAACGACTGGGTCTTCGCCGACAACGCGGATATCAAGGCCAAGGTGCGGGAGCTGGTCGACGGGCTGGACTCGGATGACGAACGGGTGGCGGCGATCAATCACTGGGTGGCCCAGAACATCCGCTACTGCGGCCTGAACATGGGCGAAGGCGAGGGCTACACGATCCATCCCGGCGAGATGATCTTCCGCGAGCGCAGCGGGGTATGCAAGGACATCGCCGGCATGACGATCACGATGCTGCGCAGCGCCGGCTACGAGGTTTATCCCGCCATGACGATGGCCGGAGCCAGGGTCGAAGCGATCCCGGCCGACCAGTTCAACCACTGCGTGGCCGCCATGCGCCTCGACGACGGTTCCTTCCGGATGCTCGATCCGACCTGGATCCCCTTCTCCCGCTACGACTGGTCGCGGGCCGAGGGCGAACAGCATTATGTGATCGGCACGCCGGAGGGCGAGACCTTGACCACGACTCCGGTCTACGGCCCCGATCATAACCGGGCCGAATTCGTGATCCGCGGCGGGATCGATGAGAACGGCGACCTCACCGGCCGGATCTCGATCAAGGGAGACGGCTACATCGACACCCGCATCCGCAGGGCCAAGGGCTCGGCCGCGATCTCCACGGTCGTTCCCGCCCTCGAGCGCTGGTTGTCCTCCCTCTCGGCCGGAGCCGAACTGGTCTCCTGCGAATTCGGCGATCCCGCCGATTTCTCCCGCACCTGCGGGCTCGAACTGGAATTCCGCGCTCCCGGTTACGCCATGGTCGGCCGCCGGACAGCCACCTGGCTGCCGGTTGCGCCGAGTCTGATCCTGGCCAACTACGCCGGCACATCCCGATTCCCGGATCGCGATCTGCCCGAGGAGCGCGAGACGCCGGCCATGCTCTGGTTCTCTTCCTCATGGGATGTGGACGAACTTATTTCACCGCCCCGGGGATATAGCGCCGAGTCGCCTGACGGATCCTGGACCGCCGGCGAGGCCGGCGACGCGGCCTGGTGCGATCTGGACTGCAAGGCGGGACGGGGCGGGATTCGTCTCGACGGCGAATTGGCCGTCCGCGACCGCATCGTTCAGCCCGCCGACTGGCCCGAGTTCCGTGCCACCGTCGAGACCCTGCGCGAACTGGGCGGGACCAGGTTGGTCGCCCGCCGGAAGGGGCAATGATCATGAAACGAACGAGCATCTTGTTCTGCAGCCTGATTCTGCTGTTCTGCGCCGTGTCCGCCCCGGCGACCGCCGTCGACACCGTGGATCTGATCGCCGCCGCCCCCTCGGCCGCGGATCATCCCGGCAGCGACGCGATCGTGCTTCTCGAGGAGGTCGGCTACGAAGTTGACGCCGGGGGACTGATGACGCACCGGGTGCGCACCGTGACCAAGCTGCTGACCGACTGGTCGGTGAGAAACCTCACCGATCCCCGCATCGACTGGGATTCATCGCGCCAGGAACTGATCATCCATACGGCCAGATCCTTCATGCGCGACGGCTCCGAGGTCCCGACTCCGGAAAACGGATTCAACGAGGTGACCGCGGACGCCGTCCGGAAATTCGCTTCCGGGCTTTCGTACCGGGAAATGGTCGTCAGCCATGTCGGCGCCGAAATCGACGGCGTGATCGAGTTGGACTATGAGATCCGCGATCTGCGCCCCGGCCCCCTGCCGGCCGGCGGCAAGGAGGAACTGGCCGGTCCCTGGCCCATCCTGCGCAAGACGGTGACCGTGAACGCAGTCTCCGGAGCCTCCGCCGAGATCGCCGGCGCCGGATTGCTGCAGAATCCGCCGGTCGTGACGGAATCCGCGGCCGATGACCACGTCTCGGTCTGGACCGTGAGCGACGTTCCCGCTTTCCCGCTCGACGGCTCCAACGACCGCCGCGGCGATCTCAGGCCGGCCTTGTATTTCTCCACCGTGGGCGATTGGCGCGAGCTTGCCCTGCGGATGCGGATCCTGGGCGACCAGGCCGTGGTCGCGGACGGTTTGCTGCAGAGTTGGGTGGACCATCCGTTGAACGACGCAGGCGAATCCTCGCCCGACCTCTCGCCGCTCGACACCGTGCAGCGGATTGCGGATCTGGTCGGCAACCGTATCCGGACCGTGCGTCCGGAGCCGGATTGGAGCAGGCCTCCTCGCGCCACGACCGCGGTTTTCGCCGGTCTGAAGGGCACACCGTGGGAGAAGGCGGTCCTGGCCGAATCCCTGCTGAAAGCAGCCGGGTTATCGGCGGAGATCGGCTTCTTCGGCCCCGGCCTCGGCTTCCCGGTCGACGCCGCCACGCAGCATGCGTTCACGGATGTGCGCGTGGCCGTTCGCGTCGATGACCGCAACTGGTGGCTGGATCCCGATTCCGGCCGCTCCTTCCCCGGCCGCTGCGATCTGGTGGGCCGAACCGGGTTCTTCCTCGAGGATTCAACCGCGGCCTTCCGACGCTACATAGTGTCGGGACTGCCCGGCGGTTCCGACCTTCTGGTGGATATCGAAGCCGCAACTGACGAAGACTGGCGAGCGGAAGTGGAATTCGAGGCCGGCGGCGCCCTGTGGGAGATGGATCCCGACGACACCCCCGACAGTCTTGCCGAGCGTCTGGCCGGCGACTTGCTGGCCGAAGCCGTGGTCGAAAATCTGGAAATCCTGGATTGGTCGCCGTTCAAGGTCCATCTGCGCTTCTCCGCGACCGGATCGCCGCCCGCGGTCGAGAACGGCCTGATCGTGATCGATGTGCCACGGCCGCCCATCGTCGTCGCCGACGTTCTGCCACCAGGGTTCCGGGCCAACGCCTCCCGGCGGTCGGCGGATCTGCTGATCGACCTCGATCTGGTCGAAAACGTCCGGCTGCGATTGAGTCCGTCCCCGGGAATGCTCATCGACCACCTGCCGGCCGCCGCCGATCTCGTTTTCGGCGACAACCGGCTCCGGATCGACAGCAGCGAGCAGGACGGCGTTGTCGTCATCGAAAGAAGCCTGGCCATCGCGGCCGGCAGGGTTCCCGCGACCGATCATCAGGCGTTCCGCAGCCTGGTCGCAGCCGCAGAGAGGCCGGATTCCCGGTCCCTGGTACTGAGCGCCGAGTAGAGCCCGGAGGTCGATGTTGGCATTGCTGACCCTGAAGGATATCAGTCTCGCCCTGGGCGGACCGCACCTCATGGCGGGTGTCGATCTGCGCATCGAGAAAGGTGAACGAATCTGCCTGATCGGCCGTAACGGCGAGGGCAAGACCACCTTGTTGAGACTGATGGGCGGCGAATTATCTCCCGACTCGGGCGAGATGATCCGCCTGCCGGGCATGAGGGTTGCCACGCTGCCGCAATCGGTTCCCGCGGACCGTTCGGGATCCGCCCTGGACGTTGCGCGGGAGCCCGGCCCCGATGTCGCCCCCGACGGCGATGCGCCGGCGGAACACGTCGCAACCCGCACGTTGACCATGCTCGGCATGGATCCCACCGCCGATTTTTCGTCCCTTTCCACCGGCGGCCGCCGTCGCGTCCTGCTGGCCGGGGCCCTGGCCCGCGAACCGGATCTGCTGCTGCTCGACGAACCAACCAACCACCTGGACATCGCTGCGATATCCTGGCTCGAGGATCATCTGGCCCGGTCCCATTCCACGATGATGTTCGTGACCCACGACCGGGCCATGGTCCGCCGCCTCGCCACGCGCATCCTGGAACTGGATCGAGGGCGGCTCTTCGACTGGCCGTCCGACTACGACACCTTCGTCAAGCGTCGGGACGAAGCTCTCGAAGCCGAGGCCTCGGCCAACGCCGAGTTCGACAAGCGCCTGGCCCGCGAGGAAGTCTGGATCCGACGCGGAGTCCGCGAGAGACGCACCCGCAACGAGGGCCGTGTCCGTCGTCTGCAGGAGATGCGCGAGATCCACGGAAGCCGCCGCAATGTTCCCGGGCGCGTCAGGATGAAGGCGGAGGAATCGGGCCGCTCCGGCAAGCGGGTCATCGAGGCCCGCGGCGTCGATTTCGCCTGGGGCGACAACCGTATAATCAGGGATCTGGACATCGATGTCATGCGCGGCGACCGCGTGGGCATCATCGGACCGAACGGTTCCGGCAAGACGACGCTGCTGCGCCTGTTGCTGGGCGAAATCGTCCCCGATCACGGAGAAATCAAATTGGGCACGGGCCTGCGGGAGGCCTATTTCGACCAGCGCCGGGAGGTTCTCGACGAGAACGCCACAGTGCGCGAAAACGTGGCCGACGGAGCGGATACGATGCACCTCGGCAGCGGCGACCGCCACGTCATGAGCTACCTGCAGGATTTCCTCTTCACACCCGACAGGGCCCACGCCCCGATCACCGCCCTTTCCGGCGGTGAGCGCAACCGTCTGCTGCTGGCCCGCATCTTCGCCAAGCCGTCGAACCTGATGGTCCTCGACGAGCCGACCAATGATCTGGATATCGAAACCCTGGAACTGCTCGAGGAACTGCTGCTGGATTATAACGGCACGGTTCTGGTGGTGAGCCACGACCGCGCCTTTCTGGACAACGTCGTGACCAGCACGCTGGCTCTGGAGGGAGACGGCAGGGTAGTCGAATACGCCGGCGGCCACAGCGATTGGGAACGTGTCCGGGCCGCGGCGGCCTCCGGACGGGAGCCGCGTCGCCGCGAAGGCGGCGGCGGCAGGAAACGGCCCGACCGCCGGCCCAAGGACCTGACCTGGAAGGAAGAACGGGAGTTGGAAACTCTCCCCGGCCGGATCGAGGACCTGGAGCTCGAACTGTCCGGCCTGCAGCAGGAACTGTCCGATCCGGAACTCTATCGCAAGGAAGGCTCTTTCGTTGCCGCCCGGAAGGCCGAATTGGCCGCCAAGGAAGCGGATCTGGCTTCGACGTACGCCCGCTGGGAGGAATTGGAATCGAAGCGCGACCTGCTCCGGGAATGATCGCTGCGTATTGACGCTCTCCCCGATCGTGTTTTTCCTGGGTCCGTCCCGAACAAGGTCAAAAGCGAATTCAATGCCGGAGGTTCCTTAATGGATGTCACCACCGCCATCAATACACGCCGGGCAGTGAAGCACTTCGATCCCGACCATCGGATGAGCCAAGAGCAGACCGATCGGATCCTCTCGCTGGCCATGCTCTCGCCGACCGCCTTCAACATCCAGAACTGGCGCTTCGTAGTCGTGAAGGATCCCGAACTGCGCGGCCGGATCCGGGAGAAGTCCTTCAATCAGGCCCAGGTCACCGACGCGTCGCTGCTGGTGGTCATGTGCGCCGATCTGCGTTCCTGGGACAAGGATCCCGACCGTTACTGGTGCAACGCCCCCGACGATGTCCGCTGCCAACTCGTCGGCATGCTGCGCGGTTTCTACAAGGACAACGAGCAACTCCAGCGTGACGAGGCCATGCGCTCCTGCGGCTTGGCCGCGATGACCCTGATGCTCGCCGCCCGCGAGATGGGATATGATTCCTGTCCGATGGACGGTTTCGATTTCGACGCCGTCGGAGAATTGATCGGCCTGCCCGAAGATCACGTCATCTCGATGTTCGTCGCCATCGGCAAAGCGCTGCAGCCGGCCCGGGAACGGCCCGGACAATTGCCGGCGGCAGAAGTGGTCATCAGCGACGGTTTCCCGGCGGAGGCGGAATGACGATTCCCGAACCGGTTTTCCAGGATGTCCTCGACGCCCATTCCCGCATCCGCAGCCTGGTGCACTGGACCCCGGTGCTCACCTGCGGCTCCCTGGATCGGATCGCCGGTTGTGAGATCCATTTCAAATGCGAGAATCTGCAGAAAGTGGGCGCCTTCAAGATCAGGGGCGCAACCAACGCCGTGCTCTCGCTGACCGAAGCCGAAGCGGCCCGCGGAGTAGCCACGCACTCGTCGGGAAACCACGCCGCGGCTCTGGCCCAGGCCGCAGCCTGGCGCGATATCCCGGCCTATGTCGTCATGCCCGAGAATTCACCGCGGGTGAAGGTGGCGGCCGTCCGGGGATACGGCGCCGAAATCACTTTCTGCGCTGCGAATCTGCCTGCCCGCGAGGAGGGCCTGGCTAATGTCGCAGCCGTCACCGGCGCCACGGTCATCCACCCCTACAACGACCCGCGCGTCATCGCGGGACAAGGCACCGCCGCTCTCGAATTATGCGAGGATGTTCCCGGACTGGATGCTGTCCTGGCTCCCGTCGGCGGCGGCGGGCTGGTCGGCGGAACTTCGATCGCGGTCGGCGGCGCCAGGCCGGAGGCCCGGGTCTACGCCTGCGAGCCGGCCAACGCCGACGACGCACTGCGCTCCTTCCGCGCCGGCCGGATCATCCCGGTGGGCGAGACGGACACGATCGCCGACGGGCTGCGCACTTCCCTGGGGTCGATGACCTTCCCGCTGCTGCGGGACAACGTGACCGATGTGCTGACCGTTTCCGAGAAGGATATCATCAAGGCGATGCGCCTCGTCTGGGAGCGGATGAAGATCCTGGTCGAGCCTTCGTCGGCAGTGCCCCTGGCGGCCCTGCTGGCCAACCCGGATATTTTCGCCGGACTGCGGGTGGGTATCATTATTTCCGGAGGCAACGTGGACCTAGATCGGCTCCCCTGGACCGGCTGACATCCCGACCGGGATCCTGTCCTCGGATTTTCGGTCGGCCACGGTGAAAACGGTGGCGAACCTGCCGTTTCCAGCCGGCAGGACGGAGACCCGGAAATTGCGGCCGAGGCTCTTGACTTCGTGTTCGAACTCGGTGGCGATGCCTTCGACTCCCACCCGCCCCAGCTTGTCGATCCAGATCTTCTCGATCCCGGGAATCGCTTCGGTCACCCTCCTGCCGACTACGTCCTCGGCCTGCAATCCGGTCAGTTCGGAGAACGCCGGATTGACTTCCAGGAACAGCAGATCGACGGGTTCGCCGGCTTCGTTGCAAACCACTTCCTGCAGCGCATGGCCCTCCGGCGACACCGCGAACAGGGCCCGCATCAGGTCCACGCCCTGGGCCCGCTCGCTCTCCGCGCGCACCCTGTCGGTGATGTCGATGATGAACCCTTCGAGAGCCCCGACACCGTTCTCGTCGGTATCCACGCCGACTCCCTGTTCCCATACCCATCGTTCATCGCCGCAAGCCGTGTAGAGCCGGTATTCGATCTGGAAGGGTACTCCCCGCTCGACAGCATCTCTGATGGCACTTTGGTTCTTCAGCCTGTCTTCGGGATGGACCAGTTCGGCGTAGGGCATGCCCCCGCGGCCGACCAGTTCGTTGGGGGCATAGCCGGTCAGTTTCCGGCAGCCGTCGCTGACGAAAAGCATCGTCCAGTCGTCGTTGTCCAGGCAGCGATAGGCCATTCCCGGCAGATTGGCCATCAGCAGAGCCAGGCGTCGCTCGCTCTCGCAAAGCGCCAGTTCGGCCTGCTTGCGCTCGGTGATGTCACGGGCCTGCCAGACGAATCCAACGGTTTCGTCGTGTTCGTCGCGCAGCAGGGTGACCATCATGTTCGTCGGGAACTCGATGCCGTCGCCGCGCATGTGGCCGACCTCGCCCTCCCAGGAACCTCCGGCCATGATCGCTTTGCGGATCGGCAGGATCTCTGCTGCGATCTGGGCCTCGGTGTGGAAAATGCCGATATCGCGGCCGAGGATCTGGCGTACGGTCATGTCGTGCATGCGGGCCCAGGCCGGATTGACGTATTCGATCTCGCCCTGCACGTCGGTCACCACGATTCCGTCGCGGGACTGGATGACTGCGCGTCCGAGCAGGCGCAGCCGGTCCTCGGTGAACCGGCGGGCGGTGATGTCGAAAAGCACGGCCCGCAGGCCGCAGATCCGGCCCGAGGCCACGATGGGCGCCGCGTGGCACAGGGTGGGAAAGCTCGATCCGGCCCGGGTGAGCACGTCAATTTCGAGGGTGATCTGATCGGATCCGCCCCACAAACGCCTGACAGCCAGACGCGCCCGGTCCCGGTCGGCCGGCGCGATCATCTGGTAGACATCGTTATTATCCTTCAATTCATCGCGGCTGAAACCCGTCAGCACCGATGCCTGTTCGTTGGCGTAGACCAGCCTCGAATCCAGGTCGACCTCGATGACAATGGCGGGCAGCAGCTCGGCCAGATTCCGGAAACGGGAATCCGTGGAGTTCTGACAGCCGTCACCGTACCCGCAAAAATTCTCCGGCTCGGGATGGACGCAGGCGACCGCTCCGCAGAGGCGGCTTTCATGCCGTTGGTCCCGGGAAACCGATTTCAACATTGACCCCCCATAATGCAATTAATGCACAGATTCACTCTCGGCCTTGATCGACCGGAAGCCATACCCTCTTTAGCAGATAAGTGATGTCGGTTTCAGGCTTCTTCCCGCCCCCCGGGCAGGAATTCGCTGAAGGACGCTCCGTAGAGATCCCAGACCGTTACCAGCAGCGCGGCGACTATCGGACCGATCAGGAATCCGAGGACGCCGAAGAACAGGATACCGCCCACGGTACCCAGGAATATGAGCAGATCATGGAGCTTGGTATCACGGCCGACCAGGCGGGGCCGCAGCAGGTTGTCGACGCTGCCGACGATCAATCCGCAGAACAACGCCAGCAACACGCCGCGCAGAACTTCTCCGGAGATTATGAGGATGACCGCGGCCGGGACCCAGACCAGGCCGGTGCCGATGCCGGGAATGATCGAGAACACGGCCATGATCGCTCCCCAGAACACGGCTCCCTCGACTCCGGCCACCCAGAACGCGGCGCCGGCCATTCCGCCCTGGGCGATCCCGATCAGCAATGTGCCCTTGACGGTGGCCCGGGTCACCGAGGTGAAGCGGTCCAGCAGCCGACGCTCGTCCTTCTCGTCGAGGGGCAGGTAGAAGAGAATCCGCTTCAGCAGGAACTCGCCGTCCATCAGGAAGAAGAACATCGCGTAGACCAGGACGAAGGCCTGCATCATCAGGGCGACCGTGCCCTTGGTGGCGGAGGTGGCCGTGTTGAATACGAACGTTCCCGCCCCGGCCACGATCTCGCCGGCCTTGGTCATCAACTGATCCCGGAAGGGCTCGATCTCCTGTTGGAAGGGCAGTCGGTCCAGCAGCCCGGGCACCGAACCGGCGCTGGACAGCTGCTTCTCGATCCAGGGGATGGCCGCGTTGCTGATCTTCAGGGCCTCTGCGGCGACGACTCCCAGCAATGCGAGCATGGGCAGGATCACGACCGCGCCGAGCAGGATCACCGTCAGCAGCGAGGAAACCGCCCGCCGGCCGCGGCAGCGCCCCAGGATCCGTCTGTAGAAGGGGTGGCATAATCCGGCCAGGACCGCGGCCAACAGCAGCGACATCAGGAAGCCGCGGATCATCGCGACGAAGACCGCGCTGACGGCGACGACCAGGATCAGCAGGAAGGCGCGTTGGAAACGAAGTGCGTCCATGCCGGCACATTAGCAGATGAAGAGGCGCCGGACAATCGTCCACGGCCGGCGATGCATTCATTTGTGTTCGTCGCGCCGCGGACCTAGAATGGGAAGTCGTCCCGGGACCGCACGTCAACGCGAGGACAGCGAATGCTCTACGGAATCACACCGGTCCACGAGGCCCTGCGGGCAGGCAGGCGCAAGCTCGAACGCCTGCACGTCAAGGAAGGGCGCCCATCGCCGCGCCTGAAGGCCGTGATCGACCTGGCCCGGGAGATGGAGCTGCCGATCGAGACCCGCACAGTCCACGAGATCGGTCTGATGGCCCAGTCCAAACAACATCAGGGCGCGCTGCTCGAGTGTGGCGAACTGCCCCTGCTCGGGCTGGATGAGTTCCTGGGCGGGATCGGCGGCAAGCCCGCGCTGTTGCTGGCCCTCGATCAGGTCGAGGACCCCCAGAACCTGGGCGGACTGATCCGGACGGCTGCTTTTCTGGGCGCCGACGCAGTGATGATCCTGCGCAGTCGATCCGCTCCCCTGAGCGCCGCGGCCAGCAAGGCGTCCGCCGGCTGCATGGAGTTCTTCCCGGTCATCAGGATTCCCAACCTCTCCGAAGCGCTCCAGAACCTGCGACGGGATTTCTGGACCGTCATCGGCTCCTCCCTCGGCGCAGACAGCGTCGATTATCGCGAGATCCCGCCGCCGGACCGGGCGGTGCTGGTAGTGGGCGCCGAAGGAGCAGGCATCCGCACCCTCACCCGCAAGCGCTGCGATCACGTGGTGCGCATCCCCGGCCGGGCCGAAGTCGAATCCCTGAACGTCACGGTCTCGGCCGGCGTGATGCTCGCCCACCTGCTCGCTCGCCAGGCCGATTGAGGAATCCTTCACTCCGGTCTTTCTCTGCCGCTGCCCATCTGATAATCTGACTCGGGAATTCCGCCTCTCGACATCAGCCCGGGCAAAGGTGCCACGGATGGATTTTCCGATATTCCACCTGGATTTCCTCGGTAATCGGCTGCTCATCGCCGTCATCGCCATCTTCCACGTCTACTTGTCGCACGCGCTGGCGGTGGGCTCGCTGCCCCTGATCACGATCATGGAGTGGAAAGGCCGTCGCGACGGCGAAGAGGAATGGGATCGCCTGGCCTACCGCATCCTCTTCACCTGCTTCGTGCTGACGACCAGCGTCGGCGCCCTGTCCGGGGTGGGCATCTGGTTCTCGACATCGCTGGTCAACCCCGCCGCGATCGGCAGCCTGATCCGCATCTTCTTCTGGGTTTGGTTCTTCGAGTGGTTCCTCTTCTTCGCCGAAGTAGCGCTGATCATGGCCTACTTCCTGACCTGGAAGCGCTGGACCGGCGCAAAGAAGGGACGCCACATAGCATTGGGCGTCGTTTTGAGCGTCTTCTCCTGGCTGACCTTGGCCGTGATCACGGCGATTCTCGGGTTCATGATGGATCCCGGCAACTGGCTCGAACAACGTTTCCTCTGGACCGGCATCCTCAACCCGGTCTACCTGCCGCAACTCCTGTTCCGCACCAGCATGGCGATGGTCGCGGCGGGATTCTTCTCGTTGCTGCTGATATATTTCTTCACCCGGAAGAACCGTGATTTCAGGTCTGTAGCCATCAAGAGGATTTCGATCTGGTGCCTGGCCTGGCTGCCGGCCGGGGTCGTCGGCGCTCTCTGGTACCGCTCCGTGGTGCCGGGATGGATGGCCGATCACTTCCCGATCGCCCTCACCTCGCAGAACTTCGTGCAGTGGGAACATACCCTGCTGATCATCCTGGCCGCGATGACCGCAACGGCTTTCGCGGTCGCGCTCTGGGGAACCCTGGCTCCGCGGTGGCTGCCACGGGCCGCGTTGCTGGTCCCGTTCGTGCTGGCGGTGGTGTTGATGGGCTACTTCGAGAGGACCCGCGAGTTCATCCGCAAACCCTACGTGATCACCGACTACATGTACGCCAACGGCATCAGGACCGACGCCTATCCGCTGCTGCAATCCGAGGGCCTCCTCCGCCACGCCACGTTCTCACCGCTGCGCAAGGTCGACGGCGAGAACCGGATGCAGGCCGGCCGCGAGGTGTTCCGGATCGCCTGCACCCGCTGCCACACGACCGACGGCATGAACGGCATCGTGGAAAAGCTGCGCAATCTCTACGGCGAACGCCCCTGGGAGCGCGACGTCGTCAAGTCGTTCATCCAGTCGATGCACAACCCCCGGCCCTTCATGCCGCCTTTCCCGGGAAACGACAGCGAAGCCGGCGCGCTGGCCGACTGGGTGGTTTCCCTGCAGGAATATCCCGAGAGCCTGCCCGGCGCCCAGACCGTAGGCGTGCCTGAGCCGGCCCCGTATAACGACTGACCGGAGGAGTCGCCGAAAGTGACGAACATGCCCGTTCCCCACGATCTGCCCCTGCCGCTGCCCGGCACTCCTGCGGAATTCCAATTCGCCATCGTGGTGCTGTTCCTGCTGCACATCGTTTTCGTGAATCTGATGCTGGGCACTACGTTGATGGCTCTTTTCTACGAAGTGCGGGGCTGGAAGAATCCCGACTACGACCGTCTGGCCCGGGAACTGGCCGGCATGGTCACCGTCCACAAGAGCCTGGCCGTGGTGCTGGGGGTAGGGCCGCTGCTGGTGGCCAACGTCTACTACACCGTCTACATGTACAGCGCCAACGCATTGACCGGCACGGCCTGGATGATGGTGGTCCCGCTGGTGGCTGCGGCATTCCTGCTGACCTATGTCTACAAATACAGTTGGGACAAGTTGATCGAGCGCCGCGGTCTGCACCTGGCGATCGGAGCGGCCGGAGCCGCCATCTTCCTGACCGTCCCCTTGATCTTCCTGTCCAACATCAACCTGATGCTGTTTCCGGACAAGTGGCTGGATGTGCGGGGATTCTTCTCGGCGATGCTGATGGCCAACGTGCTGCCGCGCTATCTCCACTTCCTGCTGGCTTCGCTGGCGGTGACGGCCCTGCTGCTGGCGGGTTGGTTCGGCCGGGCCTCCTACCCGGCGGCCGAGCGGTTCAGCTTCCTGACCAACGACGAACTACGCCGTCATTTCCTGGCCATCGCCTTCGGCGCCTCGGCTCTGCAGTTCATCGCCGGGCCGCTGGTCTACTTCACCCTGCCGGAACAGGGCGTCAACTGGCGGTTGGTGCTGCTGATCCTGGTCGGGGCCTCGGTCGGGCTCTTCGCCGTCTGGCGGCTCTGGCTGGAGATGCTGCAACACCGCGACTCTCCCGGCCGGGGCTATTGGCTGGTGGTAGCCGCGCTCACCTTGACCGTGGTCTTCATGGGATCGATCCGCCACTACTACCGGGAACTGTCCCTGGGACCGCACCGGGCCCTGGTCAAGACCCGTACGTCCGGATTCGAGGCCATGGCCCTCGGCGCCCGCATGCGGGCCGAAGCCGGCATCCTGACCATGGGCGAATCCGAAACCGCCTTCACATCGCCGGGGCAGAAGATCTTCCAGGTGCAATGCAACGCCTGCCACGCGGTGGGCGCGATCAGGGTCGGACCGCCGCTCGAGGAGATCGCGGCCGCCTATGTCGGAGATCCCGCCGGCCTGATCGCCTGGGTGAAGGCCCCGGGCCGCAAACGCACCGATTTTCCCCAGATGCCGCCCATCCGCCTGAGCGACCGGGACTACCAGGCGGTGGCCGGTTACGTGATCGACAAGGGTTGGGCCGAAGAGCCCTGATCGGCCGCCCCGCCATCAGAAAACGACCGCCGCCCGTGAAGGGCGGCGGTCTTCTTATCCCACTACTCGAAGTTCGTCAAGGATCAGCGATACAGTCCCTTGACGGCTCCCCAACTGCTCTGATCGGAATCGGCGGCGTCCTCGACGATCAACGTGCGCGGGGCGGTCTTTTCGACCTGCATCACGGGTTCGTCATCCGGGCAGCCGATCTCGTTGTAGGCGCAGAGCTCATCCTTGTACATCAATACAGCGTCCTTCAGGTCGCCCTTGGGCTTGCTGTACAGAGGCGCGTCCCCGGCCAGCAGCTCGTCGGCGCCGTCGATCGCGTCGTTGATCGAATCGTTCGCGCCGTTGAGCACGTTCAGCTTCGCGGCGATCAGGTGCTGGGCCAGGATGATCGTGGCGTCGCCCCTGGTCGGC
>CAZYDJ010000001.1:76373-78805 GCA_964646035.1 uncultured Fibrobacteraceae bacterium
TGGACCAGATAGGTGACCTCGACACTCTCGAGAGTGTTACGCACGACGATGCCGCCCTCGGCGTACCATCCCTCGCAGTCCGCGGCCGAAGTGAAGATTTCCCAATGGGTGGCCATGGCCGGAGCCGCCGCGCATAGCGCCAACGTCAAGACGATTGCGGTAAGGAGCCTGTTCTTCATTTTTTCATCCCCTCTTTCGCTCCCCCCAGAGCATTCTGTGATGGGCGTGAGCCTACCTGGATTTTGACATATTATATCACAGATCTAGAGTAAATAAAAATGCCCCCTAAAGCACTCTGCGTTAGGGGGCGATCGGGCGTTCGGCTAGAGAACGAAAGACAGGTCCAGTTGACCCTCGATGCGGCCGGATAGAATCTCCAGAATCCATCTGTTCAACTCCTCGCGATTGGCGAGGTAGAAATCCATCTCCTCGACTGTCAAATGACCGACTACGACGCCGATGAGGCGATCACGGAGGGACTCCTGGTTCATGGTTTCGGTAATCCCCACACCGGGTTCACCGCTGGCGCGATGGGCCCGGATCAGGGAGAAGATGATATCCTCCTGCAGCCTGAGGATCGGGATCAGGCAATCGGCCTGAAAGCCTTCCACAGAGTGGATATCCACCGTTTCGACATTTGTCACGGGGCGGATTGCGGTCAGTGCGTCGTCGCGAAGTGATCTGGACATGGCTCTCCCCTTTTTGAAAGAAATCTTTCATTGGGCGTATAGGGGCTTGCCTAATATAGATCAATACACCCCCTTTTCCGCAATACCCCGTGATGAATTCAAACCTAAACAAACGCCACGCAAGTGGATACGGGCCTCCCGCCGACGGCGGCCAACCCCATTCTTCAGGATGCCGGCTTTCCCGCGAGGCGGACGAGCTTGATCGATCCGCGGCCGCCCCCGGCGGCGGCCGCGTGCAGCGATGTCTCTTGAATTCATTTGTTGGGCTGCGCAAAGGGGCTGGACTATCATTGAGCGATCCTGCGGTCCCCGCCGCTGCGCCGGTCATCCTTTTCACTGCGGAGAACCAAGATGCGCTTCGTCTGGCCCCTGATCATTCTGCTGCTGGCCTCATGCTCGAATTCCGTCGGTGTTGCCACCGATTCTGATCCCGCGGCCGTGATCGCCGCCGACTCCAGCGGCGCCGTCCTGACCTCCGGCGATGTCGAAAGCCTGCTCGCCGCCGCGCTCGCGGACAGCCACGCATATCATTGCCTCAATGATCTCTGCACCCTGGTCGGCCCCCGGCTCAACGGATCACCGGGATATGCCGCCGCCGTGGAATGGGCCGCCGAGACTATGCGCCTAGGCGGATTGGACAAGGTCTGGACCGATTCGCTGACAGTACCGAATTGGATTCGGGGCGAGGAGCGGGCCGAAATCGTTTCACCCCGGAGATTCACCCTGCCGATTCTCGGCCTGGGCGGATCGGTCGGCACGCCCCCGCAGGGGATAAAGGCGCCGCTGCTGGCCGTGGCATCCTTCGAGGAACTGACCGCGAGAGCGGCGGAGGCCTCTGGCCGGATCGTTCTTTTCGCTCCGCAGTGGGAAGGATACGGCAAGACGGTGGAATATCGCGGCCACGGAGCAGTGAGAGCCGCCGAGTGCGGAGCCGTGGCCTGCCTGATCCGTTCGGTGACCCCGCGCAGCCTCTCCACCCTTCACACCGGCGTGATGCGATACGACGAGGGCGACACCATCCCGCGTATTCCCGCCGCCGCCGTATCGGTAGAAAACGCAATGCTGCTGCTGGACATGGATCGCCGCGGCACCAAGACCGAGGTCGAGATGTTCATGGGCGCCCGCACCGACGGCGAGTCCCCCTCAGCCAATGTCCTGGGCGAATTGACCGGCCGGGAAAATCCGCAGGAGATCGTGGTCATCGGAGCCCATCTTGATTCCTGGGATGTCGGCACCTGCGCCCACGACGACGGCGGGGGCTGTGTCATCGTCATGGAGGCTGTCCGACTGCTCAAAAAGCTGGGGATGCGTCCGCGGCGAACGATCCGGGTCGTGCTCTACGCCGACGAGGAAATGACCCAGCAGGGCGGACGCGACTATGCCCGCCGCTACGCCGAGACCCTGCCCCTGCACTTCGCCGCCCTGGAATGCGACGCCGGAGCCTTCGCCCCGGCCGGGTTCGGGGTGCGCGGCGACTCCACCATGGTCGATCATGTCCGCCGGCTGGCCGCGCCGCTGGCGGTGCTGGGCGCGGACCCGGTGAATGCCGGCTGGGCCGGAGTCGACGTCTCCTTCATTGTCAAGAAGGGCGTGACCGGGATCGGCCACCGCGTCCACGGCGAACACTACTTCGACGTCCACCACAGCCCTGCCGACACCTTCGACAAGATCGACGCCGGCGATCTGGCCCGGAACGTCGCGGCGGTGGCGGCCATGGCCTACTCCCTGGCCGAGGACGAAAGC
>CAZYDJ010000002.1:0-30981 GCA_964646035.1 uncultured Fibrobacteraceae bacterium
TTCTAAATAAAAATATTAGTTCAAGAGCAGCGCAGATCCTATTTTTCTAAAAATCACTCGTCGTCCACGAACAACCGTCCCTTCAGGCCTGCCGAAGGCGAGCGCTGGTCCAGCAAGGCGATCTGCTACGGCGCCCATCGCGACGGCCAGCGCCCGGGCGGCCCCTCCCCTTCGGCCGCCGAGCTGAAGGAAGATCTTCAGCTGATGCTGCCGCATTGGAATATGCTGCGCCTCTATGGATCTTCTGGATTCGCCGAGACGCTGCTCGAACTGATCCGCGCCGATGATCTGGACATGAAGGTGATGCTCGGTGTTTGGATCGACGCCGAACAAGGCCCCGATCCCGCCGGCGAGGTCGATCCCGCGATCGCCGCGGCCAACAAGCGCGAAGTCGAGGCCGCGATCAGGCTGGCCGGCGCCTATCCCGAAATCGTCAACGCCGTCTGCGTGGGCAACGAGACCCAGGTATCCTGGTCCGGCCACCGCAGCCCGCCCGAGGTCCTGGTCCGATACCTGCGCCAGGTGCGCAGCCGAGTGTCGGTCCCGGTAACCACCGCCGATGACATCGACTTCTGGATCGAGCCCGAAAGCCGGGTCATCGCCAAGGAACTCGACTTCATCACCTTCCACGCCCATCCCATGTGGCACGGCCGCCTGCTGGACGAAGCGATGCCGTGGATGGAAGACCAACTCGCTGCCATGCGGGACATCCATCCCGGCAGCAACCTGGTCCTCGGCGAAACCGGCTGGGCGACCTCCGTCGACGACCAGGGAGAACAGGCCGAGTTGATCAAGGGCAAGCCCGGCGAATCGGAACAGAAGATCTTCTACGATCGCGTTTGCGCCTGGGCCGAGTCCGAAAAGCTGTCGGTCTACGTTTTCGAGGCCTTCGACGAGAATTGGAAGGGGGGATCCCATCCGGCCGAAGTTGAAAAACACTGGGGTCTCTTCAATGCGGACAGATCGCCGAAGCAGGCTCTGGCCACCAATGAGCCCTGATTTTCGGGGATGATTGTATAGCTATCTTTTTTGCTGTTTCATACTCTGTATGCTATTATTATGCAAAGACTTCACCGTTTTCCGTCTCTGCGGCCTCCCCCCGTCCGGCCGCCGGCAGCAACCCCATACGCCGAGGACGTGCTTCGCATGAACCGTATCTCCTCTCTCGCCCCGCTCCGCCTCTTCGCGACGATTGTCCTGATGATCGCCTGCGCAGTCGGAGCCGCGCCCGCATCCGCCCAGGGCCTGGACATCTCGGGCTGGACCCTCGAACAGGCCAACTCGGGGATGGTCTACACCTTCGGCGCCGGCACGGTCGTGCCCGACGGCGGCTACGTCATCGTCGGCCGCAACGCCACGCGTACGGCGTTCGAGTCGTACTACGGCGTTTCGCTGGGCTCGAACGTGCTCTATTACTCGCTGCAGGTAGCCTCGCCCGCGATGCCGATGATCAACGGCGACGAGACATACACCGTCAAGAACGCCGGCGCTGGCGTGGAGGACGGACCGACACCCGGCATCACCGCGACCAAGGTCTCCTACAACCGCACCGACCCCGAGGTCCTGGCCTGGAGCGGCGGCACGACAGCCACCCCGGGCGCGGGAGTCGAGGCTCCCGACGCCATCCATTCCGGCCTGGTGATCAGCGAGGCCAACGACGCGGATGACTACAATTACGAATACATCGAACTCTATAACGACAGCGTCGGCGGAGCGGGCAACCAGCAGCCCGCTATTTCTTCCGTGTTCCATTCTCCGTCGGATCCTGTCGCCGGCGACGACCTGACCGTATCGGCCACCATCGTCGATCCCGACGGCTCCATCGTCGACGCCGAGCTCTGGTATCGCATCGGCGGATCGGGTTCCTACGTCTCGGCCGCGATGACCGACGGCGGCGGCGATCTGTGGCAGGTTTCGATCCTGGATCTGGCCGGCAATTACCTGGTCGAGTACTACGTTTCGGCCGAGGACGACGCCGGCGCCATCGTCGAGGATCCGTTCGACGCCCCGACAACCGTCTACTCGGTCTGGGTGCAGGGCTCGGTCAGCGCGGGCAAGGTCGTGCTCTTCGACCACGCCCACGACCAGGACGCCGGCACCAGCGGCAACTGGCGCATCGACGACAACTATCCCGACCCGCTGCCCGCCTCCCCCTCGGCCGAGACCGACTGGAGCGGACAGCTCTCGGAATGGGGTTACGAGCTTTACCTGGCCGGCCACAACCTGCGCAGCACCAATTCGGCCCTGAGCGCTTCGGTGCTGGCCGGCGTCGATATGCTGGTCATCCCCGAGCCGCAGAATCCGTTCACCGCGGCCGAGATCGAGGCCGTGCGGCAGTTCGTTTACGACGGCGGCTCGCTCTTCATGATCGGCGACCACAACTCCAGCGACCGCAACGGCAACGGGTGGGACTCGCCGAGCATCTTCGGCGGCTACACCTACCCCCACATCACCGAGCCCGTCGGCGATGATGTCGAGACCTTCGCCGGCGCCATCTTCGGCCTGCACTACCACGTGAAGGACGAGGGCAACAACGGCATCACCGGCACCTTCACCAACGTGAACAGCGATCCGGCCAACCCGATAATCCACGGCTCCTACGGCGACGTGTCGGCCGTCATCTACCACGTGGGCAACGTCATGAGCCTGTGGCCGACCGCCAATCCGGATCTTTCCGATGTGGGCGGCCTGATAGCCAAGGACGAGGGATCTCCCTATGTGGCGGCCTGGTCCCGGTACGGCGCG
The DNA here is from genome assembly GCA_964646035.1 of uncultured Fibrobacteraceae bacterium. GTDB lineage: Bacteria > Krumholzibacteriota > Krumholzibacteriia > LZORAL124-64-63 > LZORAL124-64-63 > CAYLMM01. Next base: position 2,746 of record CAZYDJ010000002.1, read on the forward strand.
GGCAAGGTAGTCGGCTACGGCGACTCATCGAGCATGGCCGACGGCACCGGCAGCGAGTCGCACGAAGACAACTGGACCGAGGCGGGCAGCAACAACCGCGAGTTCTTCCTCAACGCCTCGATGTGGCTGCTGGCCGACAATCCCACCGGAGTGGGCGACGCGCCCGCGCTGCCCGGACTCGACCTGCGGGCCAGTCCCAACCCGTTCAACCCGCGAACCGTCATCTCCTTCGTGATGCCCGCCGCCGGCGTTGCGAACGTCGAGGTCTTCGACATGCGCGGCCGCGTGGTCCGGTCGCTGCTTTCGGCCGAACGCGAGGCCGGACCGCAGAGCGTGGTCTGGGACGGCCGCGGCTCCGACGGCCGCACCGTTCCCAGCGGAGTCTACCTGGTGCGCGCATCCGGCGGCCGCATGGTCTCGTTCACCAAGGTTTCGCTGACCAAATAGCCGTCGCAGGCAACATCGATGCGACGAACGGGCCGCTCCCCCGGGGGGGCGGCCCGTTTTCGCGATGAGGGGTTTTGCGTGACACCCAGCACCCAAGACACGATATTGTCAGACGCGCAAACCACGTTTCCAAACCCCGGCGAGGATCCAATTGAACGCCGAAATACCCGCTGAAGCAGGGGCCGCCCGGCCGCCCCGCCTGGAAAACATCTCGATAGTCCTGAGCCACACCACCGAGCCCCGCAACATCGGCGCGGCGGCGCGGGCGCTCAAGACGATGGGGCTGGGAGATCTGCGGCTGATCAACCCCGAGCACCCCCGCGGGCCGCACGCCCGCGCGGTCGCCCACGGCTCGCTCGACGTGCTCGAAGCCGCCTCGATCCACCCGGACCTGGAAACCGCTGTCGCTGATTGCCTGGTCGTCTCGGGTACAACCAACCGGCGCCGCGAACTGCGTAAGAACTCGGCGATGTCTCCGGGTGAACTGGCCAAGCTGCTGGTCGAGCATTCGGGCTCCGGCAAGGTGGCCGTCGTCTTCGGCACCGAGCGCACCGGATTGACCAACGAGGAAGTCAACCACTGCCGCTACCTCTCGACCATCGACGCCGACGAATCCCAACCTTCGTTGAATCTGGCGCAGGCGGTGATGGTCTATTCCTGGGAGATCCGCAAGGCCTTCCTCGAAGCCACCGCCGGTCCTGCGCGGCCGGGAACCATCCGTCCCGAGATGCGCGTCTCCCATCCGCATCAGTCGACCAAGCTGCCGACCCAATTCGAGTTGGAGAGCATGTACGCCCATCTGCAAACGGCCATGGCGGCGATCGGATACTCCGAGCACGAGCAGGACAAGTTCCTCACCTATATCCGGCACATGAACATGCGCGCCGGCATCGTCGATTGGGAAACCCAGGTCTATCACCTGCTTTCCAAGCGCATCCTCAAGGCGACGGGCAAGGCCCCGTTCAACGGGAGAAACGAATGAACAGCCTGATCCGACGCGGCCTATCGACATCCGTTCTGGCTCTCGCCCTGGTTTCGGCCCTGGCTCTGGCGGGATGCGGCAAGGCCGACGAGCAGCAGGAGCGCCGGGAAATCCTTGATTCGCTGTCGCTGCCGGACTCGGTGGAGGCCGCCGCGGCCTACATCATGATCGCCCACTCCGAATGCACCGAACCAGTTCCCGGAATCACCCGCACCCGCGAAGAGGCCCGCGACATCGCCGACGCGCTGATGCCCTCTCTGCTCCACCGGGGATCCGACTTCGCCGAGATCGCCCGCCTGAATTCAGATGACCGCGGCACCGGCAGCCGAGGCGGATACTTCGGCATCTTCCGGCGCGGAGAAGTCAAGGCGGAGCTCTCTCTGCCCGTGTTCTCGCTGAGACCGGGCGAGATAAGCGGCGTGATCGAAGGCGCCCGCGGATTCTTGATCGTCAAGAGATTGCCGGTGATGCGGGTAGCTGGGCATCACATCCTGATATCGTGGCAGGGGGCGGAGGGAGCGGCCGTGGGCCTGTCCCGCACCAGGGAACAGGCCGAAATGCTGGCCGAAGAAGTGCGGCGCAAGGCTGTCGACGGCGAGAATCCCTGCGATCTGGCCCGCCAGTTCTCGGACGATTCACTCACCCGCTTCGAATGCGGATTCCTGGGGATCGTCGAGCCTTTCGTCCTGCCGCCGGTAATCGACGAAGCCTTGTTCCACCTGAGGCCGGGCAAGTTCTCGCCCATCACCGAATCGGTCTACGGATTCCACCTCGTCTGGCGCGAGTGATCCATCCCTATCGACTGCACGATAAAGGGGAGCCCCTTTCGGGGCTCCCCATGCGTGGACGGTTGGCAGATTACCGTTCCATCCGTCCAGATGCCGGCCAAGCCGGCATCCGGCCGCATTACTAGTCGGTGTACAGGGCCTTCATGCTTCCCCAGGTCTGAGCCTCGTTTTCCACGGGGATCGTCAGGAAAGCGGAGTCGCCCGCGACCTCGGTCAGGGCGCCGAGATGGTTGGAGATCGTCGGAGCAGCGTACTCGCTGTGGCTGACGATCTGGATCTCGGCGTTGTCCATCAGGTTGTCCAGGGTGGACAGCGTCAGGGTAGCCAGCAAGGCGGGAACGCCATAATAGGCGACGACCGCATCGGTCATGGCGACTTCGACGCCGGAAACCAGGGGATTACCGTAGTTGATTCCCGGAGGATAAACGGAACTCAGCATGATGATCCGCGGATCCATGACGATCTTGAAGGCACCGCCGGCAACCATCTGCTCGGAGTTGGTGGCCATGACATAGGCAGTGTGCTCAACGTCGAAACCGCCGAAGCTGGTGGCCGTGCTCTGGGTTGCGTCCAGGTCGAAATACACGCCGATGGCGGCTTCGGTCTGGGCCAATGCAGGGACGGCGAGCGCGATGAGAGCCGCCATCACTACGATGCTTTGCCAATTCTTCATTGCAGATTCCTTTCTTCTGCCCCTTGGGGCTGGTGTTCAGCGACCGTCTCCATTTCGGGCCGCAATCTCAGGTCGTCACAGCCATCGGCAAAGCGTGTGCCCCACTTTAGGAAATTTACAGGAATTACCGGGAATCACGCCGACACCGGACCGCCCCCGGCGCGAACGCGGTATTGTGGTTGATTAATTCGTTGTTATAAAATGACTTGACCGTTTCGGGGATTGTCGGCAGGAGATTCCGGCAGCCGGTGCCGCGGCGTGTAATCGAGGCGGAGGCGTTCGCCGTTTCCGGACTGAGCTTTGCGCGGCGGGCAAATCGCGGCCGGAAAATGCAATCCTGTGGGCAAATCGGAACCGGCTCTAGACGAGATAGAGATCGACCAGCACTCCGGCCAGGACCGCCATCCCGCTCCAGGAGTTCATGGTGAAGAAGGCCACATCAATGTGGCGCAGGTCTCCGCCCAGAACCAGGCGATGCTCCAGAACCAGCAGAACGCACATCACCGCCAGGCCCGCGAACGAAGCCGCCCCCAGCCCGGGTCCGACCAGCAGGGCGGCCGCAATGGCGATGACGGCCAGCAAGTGGAAGATGCGGGCCAGGCGCAGGGCCCCATCGACGCCGAAGCTGACAGCGAGTGAATGCAGACCCTCGGCGCGATCGAACTCGACGTCCTGGCAGCCGTAGATGGCGTCGAATCCCGCCACCCAGAGCAACACCCCGGCCGCGACCAGCAGCGGAAAGGGCGCGAACTCACCGGTGACCGCCAGCCAGGCTCCGACCGGAGCGACGGCCAGACCCAATCCGAGGAAGAGATGCGACCAGGCAGTGAATCTCTTGGTGAACGAATAGAAGAAGACCGCGGCCAAAGCCACCGGCGACAGGGCGAAGCAAAGACCGTTGAGCCGTGACGCCGCCAGTATCAGCAGGGCCGAGGCGGCCGCGGTGAAGATGACGGCGCCGGCGAGACTGACAGACCCGGCGGGCAGATGGCGATCGGCGGTGCGGGGATTGCGGGCGTCGATGCGCCGGTCGAGGATGCGGTTGAAGGCCATCGCCGCGCTGCGGGCGCCGACCATCGCCGCCACGACCCAAATCAAGACCCTGGGATGGGGACGTCCCGCCGCTGCGACCAGCAGGCCGGTCAACGCGAACGGCATGGCGAAAATGGTGTGCTCGAACTTGACCAGCCCCAGATATCTTCCGACCGCATTCATCGATCCGCTCCCCCGGAACCGTCTTGCGCCCATCTGCCCACCAGTTCGACCGGAACCTCCAGGTGATCGCATATCCTCTGGACGATGAAATCCACCAGGTCGGATACCGATCGGGGCTTCTGATAGAAACCGGGCATCGCCGGCAGGATGATCACGCCCATGGCGCTGAGCCGGGCCAGGTTTTCAAGATGATGGGTGGCCAGCGGAGTCTCGCGCGGCACCAGCAACAACCGGCGCCTCTCCTTGAGACAGACGTCCGCCGCCCGCAGCAGCAGGGAATCCGAGATGCCGCAGGCGATGCGCGCCGCCGTGCCCGACGAGCAGGGGCAGACCACCATCCCGGCCGAAGGAGCCGATCCGCTGGCGGCCGGCGAAGAGAATTCGTCGGCGCCGAACTCGGTAAGCTTGGCGCCGTGGTCGGCGGCGGTTTCACGGAGCTTGGCGATTATCTCCTGCGGTGTCGAATCGAGCTCAACCGGAGCGGTCTGGTCGACGGCGCCGCTGCGCAGCAGCAATACGTTCCGTCCCGCACGCAGCAGCACATCCACCAATCGCACTCCGTAGACCAGGCCGCTGGCTCCGGTCCAGGCGACGGTCACCGGAAGCGGGGAAGATCCTGTCCGCATATGAGTCAATATCCACCTGCCGTTTCCGGGAAGGTTGCGGAAATCGGAAGCCACGTTAGCAAATCGGGTCTGCGGCGGCAAGACGGCCTCAGCCGGGCAGCCTCCCGCCCACTATATGCGCGATGCCGAATGTCTGCCGCTCGATGTAGACTTCGGTGAAACCCTCTTGCGCCAGCATTCCGGCGAATTCAGCCGGCGACAGGAACCGGCCCATGCTGGCCGCGAGATAGGCGTAGGCCGAACGGCTGCGGCCGAAAATCCGTCCCAGCAGCGGCAGGAACGCATTGAGATACCAGCGGATCGGACGCGGAACACCCTTGGCCTCACCGTCGGCCCCGGGATCGTCCCGGAAAAATTCCAGGACCAGGAATTGACCGCCCGGACGCAGCACGCGAGCGGCCTCGGCCACTCCGGCGCGCACGTCGGCCAGATTGCGCATGCCGAATCCGGCCACCACCGCGTCGAAGCGGGAATCCAGGAACGGCAACGACTGGGTGTCGGCCGCGGCCATCGCCGACACCGCCGCCTCCGCCGCGCCGCCGGCCCGCTTGCCCTTGCCGGCGACCAGCATTTCGGGACAGAAATCGACGCAATAGGCCTCGCGGGCTCGGCCGGAAGCCAGGCAGGCCAAGGCCAGATCGCCGGTCCCGGCGCAGACATCCAGCAACTCCCAGGTGGTCACGTCCAGGCGCGCGGCCACATTATCCCGCCAGCGCCGGTCCCGGTTGAAACTGAGGAAATGGTTCATGAAGTCATAGACGCGGGATATCCGCGCGAACATGCCGCGTACCCTGCGGTTGTGCTCGCGGGGATTCTTCACAGTCCAGGATCCGGGATCGCGATCGTGTATCCGGCCGCCGCTCATCGTGAGCTGTCCAGGCGCGACAGCAGATCCGACCACTTGCCGCCGACTTCATCCTTGACGGCCTGGTCCATGGTCACAACCGGCGGCCACTCCCGCTCGAAACCGGCCTCGCCCGGGAACTTGGCCGTGGCGTCGATGCCCATCTTGCCGCCCAGGCACGGCGAGTTGACGGCGTGGTCCAGTTGATCGACCGGACCCTCGGAATAGAAGACGTCGCGGACGGGATCGACGGTGTTGGTCACCCGCCACAGCAGTTGGTTCGGATCCTGGATGTCGGCTTCGGCATCGAGAACGACGATGGTCTTGGTGAACATCATCTGGCCCAGTCCCCAGAGCGCGCTGCAGATCTTCCGCGCGTGACCCGGGTACTGCTTGCGGATCTTGACCACCGCCAGGTTGTGGAAACAGGCCGCCACCGGCAGGTGCAGATCCTCGATCTCCGGCAGCACCACCTGCAGCATGGGCAGGAAAAGACGTTCGGTGGCCCAGCCCAGCACTCCGTCCTCCATCGGCGGCACGCCGACGATCGTCGACAGGTATACCGGATTGCGCCGGCTGGTGATCGCCGTGACGTGGAAGACGGGAAAGTCGTCGGCCAATGAATAGAACCCGGTGTGGTCGCCGAACGGACCCTCGCGGCGCCTCTCATCCGGTTCGACATAGCCTTCGATGACGAAGTCGGACTCGGCCGGAACCTGCAGATCACAGGTGACGGCGCTGGTCCACGCGATCGGCCGTCCCTGGATGAAGCCGGCGAAAAGCGACTCGTCGATGTCCGGCGGCAGCGGTGCGGTCGCGGCGTAGGTCAAAGCCGGCGAGCCCCCGACGGCCACGCAGACCGGCATCCGCTCCCCGCGCTTCTCGTATTCGCGATGATGCGAGGCCCCTGTCTTGTGCAGCTGCCAATGCATGCCGGTGGTCAGGCCGTCGTAGACCTGCATCCGGTACATGCCGATGTTGCGGCGTCCGTTCTCCGGGTTCCGGGTGATCACCAACGGCATCGTGATGTAGGGTCCGCCGTCTCCGGGCCAGGTCGTCGGCACCGGCATCAGACCGAGAATCCCCTTCTGCCGCAGCTCCTCGCCCTGGACGACGACCTCCTGGCAGGGACCGCCGCGCACCGTCTTCGGCGAGCCGGCCCCCCACTCCTTCATCTTGCCGAGCATGCGGATCTTTTCCCACAGCCCTTCCGGCGCTCCGGCCGCGAGGGGTTCCCGGATGCGGGCGACCGCATCGTCAATGGTATCGCAGCCCAGGGCCCAGGCCATGCGACGGCGCGAGGCGAAAAGATTTATCAGCATCGGCACCGGCCGTCCGTCCGCGGTCCGCGCCGGAGTTGTTAGCCCGTGCGATTTACTGTATGATCCCGGGCAGGGGTCCTCTATGAGCAGCGCGGGCTGCTCTCCAGCCTTTACGAAACGGTCTGCGATCTCGGTGATCTCGAGACAGGGGTCGACGGGGTCGGTGATTCTGATCAAATCGCCCATGCGTTCGAGATGATCGATCAGGGACTGCAGGTTCTGATTCGGCGCGGTGCTCATGCGGCTGTGTCCCTTCGCGGGATTCGGGAAGATCGCCAAGACCGCGCGAACACGCGGCGCAGTCAAATTAGCAGACCCTTTTCCCGGTAGCAAGCCGCCGGGAGAGAGCTTTTCGGTCACGGCTCCCGGGGGGGAAGGCGTTGTGGACCGGATCAACAGACTCGAAAACCGAGGCGATCCGGCCAAGCCGATAGCGGCCGGAACCTCGAATAGTTCCGGCGATGTACGGATAGAGCGCCGCTGGTACCTGCTCGCCCGCGTCGATCACGAAAAATTCCATCTCTTCTACGACAAGTATCACGATCCCATCCAGCGCTTCATCCTGCACCGCACCGGCGACCGCGACCTGGCCGACGAGCTGACCAGCGAAACCTTCCTGCGGGCCCTGCGCGGCCTCTGGAAATTCCGCTGGCAGGGAATCACTTTCGGGGCGTGGCTTTTCCGGATCGCGGTGAACGTGGTCAATCGACATTACCGCAGCGAATCCCGCTGGCAGATGCGCCCCCTGTACGAGGATGAAGATTCGCTACATGACCCGGCCCGCGACCCTCTGCGTGTTCTGGTGGACGATGAGCGGGAGCATCTGCTGCGTCGGGCGATATCCGAGCTGGACCAGGAAACCCAGACCATCCTTGTACTTAGATATTTCGAGGGGCTCAAAATCCGCGAGATTTCCTTGGTCACACAGCTCCCGGAAGGGACAATCAAGGCCCGGATCAGCCGGGCCCTGAAAAAACTGAGGAAACACCTGATAGACCGCAACTCACCCTAAAATAGTCTTAAATGCCGATTTTCAGGCTATTGTTGCGTCACCGAAATCGAATTCCCGTTTGTGCGGAAAAAAGAATCCCAATAACTCTTATTTTTCAGATGCAACGATTTCGCAGTTGTGTAATTATATGGATATCGAAGTAAATGCGGGGGTGAGGAGCTTGGAATATTGAGTTTCTCTACTTTTACCTCGATTTGAGCCTGGAGGGGTTCATTCGGCACTGCGGAGAAGAGTCGCGTTGCTGACCGCATCTTGCCGGGGATTGCTATCAACGGGTGTTCAACGGGCGAGGAACACTCAGCAGTCCCCGGCTTCTTTTTGCCCTCGTTCTTCCGGCCCGGGTTCTTCCCTTCTCATATCAGCCGCTGCCCATCATGCGCCTGATTGCGACCAACTCGATCTCTCCGTGCCGATGACTCTGCCCACCCGCGTGGCCGTGCTCCTGGCCAAGTCCCTCGCGATGATGAATCACTTCCCAGGCCGGCAATAGATCCAGGATTTCGCGCCGGGCCAGGAAAGTGCGGTGTTGGCCGTCTGCGCTGCGATAGCTGTGCAGGCCGTCGCGCGCCCACTCGGTGCGGTAGAAATCGTAGAGGGGGTCGTCCACATGCCAGGCGGTGAGCATCAGGACCGTGCCCGGAGCGCTCCAGGCGTGCAGGCGGTGGATCAGGCCGGCGCATTCGCGACGAGTGAGGATCTGCATCAGCCCGAAGACGAGTATCGCGTCAAACGGCCCTCCCTGCGGATCGAATTCGGCGAATTCCCCCGCCCAGAGCGTCTCGAAGGATCCCGGCCCGGCCTCTCCCTTATCGACGAAATCCTCCACCTGTTCGATGGCGGCCCGCGACGAATCGATGCCGCTGATCCGATAGCCCAGCCGGGCCAGGGGCAGGGCATTGCGTCCCTGGCCGATACCGATGTCCAGCACCCGGCCTCCGGACGGGATCCGTCCGGCGAATTGCAGGAGCATGGGATGCGGATTTTCGCCGAAATAATTCTCATTGCCGGCGTAAAGCTGGTCGTAGACGCTCATCGCATCCCCTTAGTGAATCAATCGCCGCTGATGATCTGGCCGAGGATCCCCTTGCCGAGACCGCCGACTCCCTTGTGTTCGCCACGGTTCTTGCCGATGGACGACACGATCCGATCGGAAAGACGGCTGAACGGCAGCGTCTGCAGGTAGACCTTGCCCGGCCCGGTCAGAGCAGCCAGGAACAGGCCTTCGCCGCCGAAGAGCGCGTTCTTGAATCCGCCGATGAAATTGATGTCGTAATCCACCGATTCCTGGAAGGCCACCAGGCAACCGGTATCGACGCGCAGGGTCTCGCCGGCCGCCAGGTCGCGCTCGATGATCGCGCCGCCGGCGTGACAGAACACCAGACCGTCGCCCACCAGTCGCTGCAGGATGAAGCCCTCGCCGCCGAAAAGACCGGCGCCGATGCGTTTGGTGAAGGCCACTGATATTTCAATGCCGTAGGCGCAGCAGAGGAAGGCGTCCTTCTGGCAAAGCATCGACCCGCCCAGCGTTCCCAGATCCATGGGGATGATCCTGCCCGGGAACGGGGCGCCGAAGGCGACGTGCGACTTGCCGCCGCCGGTGTGGGTAAAGGTGGTGATGAAGAAGCTCTCGCCGGTCACGGCCCGCTTCAATCCCTTGAAGACCCCGCCGCCGGTGCCGGTATTCATTTCGATTCCCGGCTCCATGTACAGCATCGCCCCGGCCTCGGCCTGGACCGATTCATGGGGATCCAGCTCGATGATCACTCCCTGCAGATCGTCGCCGATTATCTGATAGTCTATCTCGTGAGCCATGTCGGTTCTCCTTGGTGAATACTTCGCCGCGGTCCGGTCATTCCTCGACGATGCGCCCCTCGACACTGGATTCTATCCTGTCGGTCGCCTCGACGGCGCGCAGGACGGCCTCGGTTATCGTCATCCCGGCATACTCGGCTTCCGGCGCCGGGATGTCGAGGTAGAGGTCGGCCTTCATCACGACGTAGTCGGGGCAGGCCACCGTGTAGACGAATTCGGGATCGAGAGGCCGCCCCCCGACCAGCACCTCGGTCACCTTCGCGGAATCCCCCTCGGCAACGTAGCGATAGGAAAGACCCGACACCTGCAGGATCCCGTGTCTCCCGCCGACCGCCGAGCGCGCGTTCTCGGCCACGATGCGAGCCACCTGTTCGCCGGTGGCCGTGAATCTGACCAGGGTATTCGAGAACGGCAGCAACTGATGGATGTCCAGGGCCGTCAAGGGTCCCGCCGCGATGTTCTTGCGGATGGTCCCCGAGTTGAGCAGCCCGATATCGGCGCCGGCCGCCTCGCGCAGGGCGTCGGTCAGCCAGTTGCCGATGTTGCTCTCGCCGCCGCCGTAGCGACGCCAGTCGCTGCCCAGAACCCCGATCCGCCGGCCGAAATCGGCGTCGACCATGGCCGCGTAACGATCCACCAGTTCGGTGAGTTCCGGTCCGGCTTCAGCGCCGGCCGCCAGCAGCTGGATCAGTCGCCCGTCATAGGACACCACCCTGTCGTCGGCCACCTGCATATCGAGACGACCCAGGTTCTGCAGATGTGACCCGGCCTGGACCACCAGTATTTCGCCTATCAGCAGCGGTTCGCGCAGACGGGTATGGGAATGCGATCCCACTATCACATCCACTCCCGATCCGGACAGTCGCCGCGCCAAGAGAGTGTCGCCGCGAACTCCGTTATGCGAAATCAGGATCATCAGGTCGGATACCGGGTCCAGGGCCGCGGCCATATCCATCACCGTCTCCGCCTGGTCGCGCAGCTGCAATCCCTCGATCCTCGAGTCGGCGGTGACGTTGAAGAGATCCTCGCAGGACACACCCATCACACCGATCTGCAGATCGCCGCGCTCGACGATGAACGGGGCGTGGGTGAATTCCGGCAGGTCTTGCTCGTCGAGAATGTCGGCCGCCAGGATCGGAAAATCCGCCCGCTCGACCAGCGACTGCAGATTGGACCTTCCGTTGTCGAACTCGTGGTTGCCGATCACCGACGCCGCATAACCCGCGGCGTTCATCATGTCGATGATTCCCGCGCCCTTGATTCCGTCGACTTCGATGTCACAGACCGGATTGCCGGTCATGAAGTCGCCGCCGTCGACCAGCAGAGACGCCGTGGCGGAGGCTCTCTCCCGCGCGAGATGCGAGGCCAAAGCGACGAAGCCTCCGACCGGCGCCTTGTCGTCGCGCCAGGTCGCGGGCTCGGCCAGGAATGCGCCGTGGATGTCATTGGTATGGAAGAGGGTGAAATTGAACGGCCCCTCCCCCCGCACCGGCGGCGGAACGCTCCGGTCGGCCGCGCAACCGGCCGCCAGGATCAGGATCAGCAACAAGGCCGCCGTCGTAATCGGAGTCGCGAAATAGGATCTGATTGAACGCATGTCTTCTCCAGGCTGGATTCTCGATGGGCGCGACCGGGCACAACGCCGGCCGACCGGTGGGATCCGGTGGAGATTAGGCGAGGAGCATTCGATTGGCAAGTTCGGGGAGCTTCCGGATCAGCGCACCACCGCGATCTTCAGGACGGCCGCCCCGGTTCCGGACCCGGCGCGCACGAGATAGACTCCGGCCGGTGATCTGCGGCCCGAAGCGTCCCGGCCGTCCCAGCCCAGACTGTATTCTCCGGCGTCGAGATCGACTCCGGCAAGGATCCGGCGCACCAGACGGCCGCGCATGTCGTGGACGGTGATCGTGACCGCGCCGGGCTTGGCCATCCCCAGCCTGAAGGCCGCTCCGCCCGATCCGGTGGCCGAAGCCGATTTCAGAGTCAGGCTCCGGGCCGAGTCGAACGATTCGACCCCCACCGGCACCCCGTAAATCTCGATCGGATCGGTGTCGTGGCGAACCGTCAGCACGCAGTTGACGCCGTCCCAATACCAACCCGGACCGGTATCGGCGGCCGCCGCGAGCAGCGGCAACGAGCTTCCCGCCGCCGTCACGGCGGTCGGCGGCGACGGCAGGCGCAGGGTTTCGGTTCCGCTGCTTCCGCAGACCGTGTACACGGTGGCCGCGGTTTCGGGCGGATAGGATATCTGCAGGACCGGGCTATCGGCCGCCAGCAGGTGGGGACGGTCATCGGGCGCCAGCGACGGATCCAATGACATCATCTCGAGCATGTACTTGACGGTGTTGAAGTTCTGCTCGTACCAGCTGTTGGACAGGCCGTAGGAGTAGATGTCCTTGATTGTCGTGAACATCCGGCCGTCGGCGGCGATGTCCCGGGTGTTCTGGCCGTAGGTCGAGACGATGGCCATGCCCGCGGCCAGTTGCGGCAGCAGGGGATCCCGCAGGGGATCGTCGATCAGGGCCCGGTCGAGCAGCAGGGCGGTCCGGGCGAACTGGAGCGTCGAGGCAAAGGTGGCCACCGGCCAGCCGGTCCACTCCAGGGTGGCCGGATAATAGTCGGAAAGCCCGCCGTCGGGGGTGTCGACCAGATACATCCCCATGATCCAGTCCATGATGTCCAGCGCCGTCTGCTGCCAGCCGGCCGGTCGCCGCAGCGCGAGTTCGACGACCATCTCGTTGGCGGAGTAGTGATCCCGCAGGCCGGTCTGCATTTCGGGATCCTGATCCTCGTAGAACGCCTCCCAGCGCATGTAGCTGGGACTGGCCGGATTGCAGGGATTATCCAGCAGCCATTGCCAGGCCCGGTCGCGAACTCCGGCGTAGGTCTCGTCGCCGGTGCGCTCGTACATGGCGTCGAAGAATCGCACCGCCGGCTGGAGATGGCTGGTGTAGTCCTGGCGAACCACGCCGTCGAGCGGCCGCACCCGGAACGGCCAGCGCCCCCGGTCGGCGACGTCGCCGTCGAGCTGGACGGCGGCCATCGTCGCGGCGATCTCTTCGGCGCCGCGCCAGTAGGTGCTGTCGCCGGTCACGTCGAAGAGCCGCAACAACCGCAGGGCGAACATCGGCGGCTTATCGGTCATGATCGCGTCGCCGTCCCAGCCGCCTCCCATCACGCCGTCGGTCTGGGTGCTGTATGGCAGGTTGCCGTAGAGGTCTGCGGAGGGCGTGCGGTGCTCCAGGATCCAGTCGGCGAAGAGCCGGGCGCGGTCGAGGGCTTCGGGGTCGCCGGAATAGACGTGGTAGTCGAGGAAGGCATCGATTCCCGCCGAAGCCGTATAGGCGGGATAGCTCACCGAGGCGTAGCCGGGATAGCCCGAGCCGCCGCTCCAGAGCGAATTCGAATCGTAGATGCCGAAATGATAGAAGTAGGGCGGGACGGGATAGCCGTCGGGATCGCCGTCGTTGGTCCTGATGCCGCCCGATCCGGTATCGGAAAAAAGAAAGGCGGCCACCTCGTCCACGAGGTCGCCGTAGGGCTGCATCGGGGCTTCGGGAGTGGCTGAACAGATTACCGGAAGCATCAAGCACACCAGCAAAGCCGGCGACGCCAGGGCAAAAGCCCCGGTCGAGAAGCGTATCATTCGACAATCCTTCCTCAGGTCAGTCGGCATCCCCCTGGAGGGCGAAAAGATGGACAAGATATTCGCGATTGCCGCCCTTGCCGCCGAGAATGGGTGATTCGAGCGGCGGGCCGTCTATCCGCGCCAGATCGCCCAGTGATTCTAGCACACCGGCGAGGACTTCGTCATGCCGCTCGGCCGGCAGCACGCCCCGGCGCAGCCATTTTCGCGGGGCCTCGTAATGCGGTTTGACCAGCGATACGATCTCGCCGCCGGGGCCCAGCAGTTCCAGGGCGTGCGCGACGATCAGTTCCTGGCGGGTCCAGCTGGCGTCGATCACGACCAGGGAGCAGGGCTCGGGCAGGATCACGTGCAGGGCGTTTGTCCTTTCCATCGCCACCACCCGGTCGTCGCAGCGCAGCTTCCATTCCAGCACTCCGTATCCGGTATCCACCGAGTAGACCCGCTCGGCTCCGCGCCTCAGCAGGACGTCGGTGAATCCGCCGGTGCTGCATCCGAGATCAGCGCAGACCCTTGCGGCGGGATCTATGCCGAACCCGTCCAGCGCGTGGGCCAGCTTTTCGCCGCCGCGCGAAACGTAATCGCCGCTTCTTCCGGCCATGTCAACCTTTCCTGTCCCCCCGAACCCCAATGTTATATCATCAAACGGCTTGAGGGCAGTCCCATCGGACCCTTAACCGTTCGACCGGCGATTACCACATGAAGATTCTGAGAAATCAATTCACGATACTGGTCTTCCTGCAGGCCGTCGTGTTCATCACCTACGAGCGAGTCTTGTCGCTGCCCCTCTGGAGCCCGCGGGACTTCGAGGTGCTGCACGACGCCTTCGTCCTGTCCGGCGATCCCCTGAACGTGTTCCGCCATCTCGGCGCCATTTTCAGCCAGCCCCTGCTCCAGCTCAGCTTCCTGGTGGAATTCCATTACTTCGGCATGGACCCGACCGGCTATCTGGCCGCGAACATCGCCGTCCACGGCTTCAATTCATATCTGGTCTACCGGCTCTGCCTGCTGCTCTTTCCGCGGCAGATGATGTCGATGCTGGCCGGCCTGATGTTCGCGCTTTCGGTGGGGCATTACGGCAAGATACTGATGACAATCGCCGGCCTCGAGTCGCTGTTGGCGACGACCTTGTATCTGACCGTGCTCTACTGCCTGATCCGCAACGACCTGCGCAACCAGGGCCGGGTGCGCAGCCTCTGGTTCCTGGGCGGCCTGGTCCTGCTGGGAGCGGCCGGGCTGACCGGCAACCTGTCCCTATCGATGATGGGCTGCCTGCTGGCCTACAAGTTCTTCTTCTTCAAGGAACGCGGCCGGCGCGGCATCTTTTCCGCCGACATCCTGATCCTCATCCTGGCCGGCGTCCTTTTCCACGGCGCCCAGGAGATCTGGGGCTGGCGGGAACCCGCGATCCATTTTTCCGAGAAGCAGGGCACCCTGAACTACACGCTGATGTCGATCAAGAACATATTCCGCTATCTGAATCTGCTCGTATTCCCGATGCAGCACAGCAACCTGGTCGTGGCCGGAAATCCAGTGATCCGCTTCATCTACGAATGGCGAACGCTGATCCGGGTGTTGGTATCGCTGTCCATCATTTCCTTCGGTTTCTTCGGCATCCTCTTCGGCAGCCGGCCGATCAGATTCTTCATCGCCTGGACGGTGATCACGGTGCTGCCGTTCTCCGGCATGGGCTACGGCGGCGACTGGCTGAATCTCCAGTACCTATACCTGACCGCCGTTGGCTTCTGCGTGATCCTGGCCGCCGGCACGGCCGGCAGTTGCAGCATGTTGTCGCGTCATCGCTGGAAACGGACGGCGCCCATGCTGGTGCCGCTGTTCTTTATCGCGATGTCGTTGACCGTCGCCCACCGTCTGGACGGCCAGAACCGGCGGGCAGCCCGCAGGCCCGCCATCATCGAGCTGCAGCGCAGCCTGGAATCAGAGATCCTTTCCCCCCGGGAATGGCCCCCCGAAAACCGATCCGGTTAGGCTTGGCCCAAGGGCCGGGTCAAGCTATGTTTGTCCGGACTTTCGGGACGCAACCGGCAGCAGCCGGCATCGACACGAACTGTTCGCAGGAGGATTTCGGAGATGGCCAAGTACCGTATCGGCTGGATGCCCGGCGACGGCGTGGGCGTGGACGTGATGGACGCGACTCGCACCGTACTCGACAAGCTCGGCCTGGACGCCGAGTACGTCCACGGCGACATCGGCTGGGAGTTCTGGCGCACGGAAGCCGATCCCCTTCCCGAGCGCACCATCGAAATGCTGAAGAACGTCGATGCCGCCCTTTTCGGCGCCATCACCAGCAAGCCCAAGGAGGAAGCCGAGGCTGAACTGGTTCCCGAGCTCAAGGGCACGGGCAAGGTCTACCGCAGCCCCATCGTGCGGCTGCGCCAGGAGTTCAACCTGCGGACCAACCTGCGACCCTGCAAGGCCTACCCCGGCAACCCGCTCAACTTCCGCGACGACCTCGATCTGGTGGTCTTCCGGCAGAATACCGAAGGCCTTTACATGGGAGTGGAATACCATCCCCTGCCCCAGGACGTGCGCGACAAGCTGATCGAGACCCATCCCGCCCAGATGGCCACGCTGGCCGATGTGGCGAACGAGGACATCGCCATCAGCACGCGGATCTTCACCCGCCGGGGCTGCCGCGAAATCTGCCGCGACGCGTTCGAGTACGCCAAGAAATTCGGCTACAAGACCGTGACCGTGGTCGAGAAGCCGAACGTAGTGCGCGAGACCAGCGGCCTGATGGTTCGCGAGGCCCGCAAGATCGCCGAGGATTATCCCGGCATCGAGCTGTGGGAGACCAACATCGACGCGATGTGCATGTGGCTGGTGAAGAACCCGCAGAACTACGGCGTTCTCATCTCGTCGAACATGTTCGGCGATATCGTCAGCGATCTCTGCGCCCAGCTCGTCGGCGGCCTCGGCTTCGCCTGCTCGGGCAACATCGGCGACGAGGTGGCGGTCTTCGAGCCGAGCCACGGTTCGGCGCCGAAGTACGTGGGCATGAACAAGGTCAATCCGATCGCGATGATCCTGTCGGCCAAGATGATGCTCGATCATCTGGGCGAGACGGATATGGCCGTCAGGCTGGACGCAGCGGTGGCGGCGGTCATCGCCGAGGGCGGGGTCCGCACCTACGACATGGGCGGATCGAGCACGACCACCGACATGGCCGAGGCCATCGCCGCCAAGTGCTGACCGCGTTGATTCCGTCCCCTGCAGTCAGGACCCCCGGCGAAGGTTGTCGCCGGGGGTCCCTTTCCGCCAGGACTCCCTTCCTGTCGGGTCCTGCATTCTCCGGTCCCGCTTGCTCCGGGCCGCTTATCGGACCAGGGTCATCTTGACCGTGGCATAACCCTCCGGACCTTTCAGCCGCGAGAAATAGACGCCGGCCGGCACGTCCGCGCCTTCGGCGTCGCGCCCGTCCCAGAAGACCGAGAACTCGCCCTCATCGCGAACCTCGTCGATCAGGTTGCGCACCAGCCTGCCGCGGGCGTCGAAGATGTCGAGTGTCATCCGGCCGCCGCCCGCGGGAACCAGGCAGACGATCTCGGTCCGCGGATTGAACGGGTTGGGCACGTTCTGGCGCAGCCCGGTCCGCTCGGGAATCGTCTCGGCCGGAACATCGGTGATCGGATCCTCCCAGATCGCGAACGCCAGATCCATCCGCTGCTCGGGATAAGGATCGACCGGCGGATACAGCAGTTCGTTCCAGAACGCAGGCTCCTGCTGCAGTCCCTCTCCCCATACCGCCGCGTCGTTCCAATGGTCCAGCGATGTCTTCCAGCCCAGATGGGTCTCCGGACTGTCGGGAAACGCCTTCAGGCTGAGCCAGTAGACGATCGGCTGTGTGGTCGAGCCCTCCTGCACGAAAGCCAGGTGGGGGTCGATGTGGAAGTGATAGCGCCAGCAGGTCCAGTCGGCCGGGAATGTGTAGCCGTCCGGCGGATACAGCCATCCCTCCTCGATCTGCTCGGCGTACGGCTCGAAAGTGAAGTCGCCGGGGAAGAAATCCCGCCACCAGAGCAGGTCGCCGGGCATGCTGTATCCGGTGGAACTCAGGGCCGCCGGGATGTCCGCGTGGATGCCGAGAACGAAAGTCACGTTGCCGGCATATCCCTGCGGCATCAGATCCGCGAGCCAGGACGCCCAGATATCGATGTCGGTCAACGGCCCGACCCTGGTGCAGAGAAAATCGTCGGCCAGGACGTAGTCGCGCTCGGTCGGAGTCGCGCAGATGTCGATGCCGTTCATGGAGAGATCGGGTTCCTGGATCCATTTCAGGACTATGTCGTCTATCGACACCATGCAGTCCTCGACCTCGCCGTCGGGAGCGCCGCCGAACTCGGGCAGCCCTCCGGCCAGGCTGTAGCGGAAGCGGCAGAAGGTCGAGGAGACCGGAGCTATGCCGGCCGGAACGCTGAAGATCAGGCTGTTGAGGCCGGCGACGACCGGCACCGAGACCAGTATCTGCTCCCCGGGATCGGCCCAATCGCCGTTGTCCAGGAAATCGATCCAGGCGTCGATGAATCCCGGCGCCGAAACCGTGACGTCCACGCTGGCCGGCTGTCCGGGCATGATCTGCGATGTGAAGACCACGCCGTCCTCGTCGTCGTTGCCGTCGTTGTCGTCTCCGGTCGCCGCCGCATCCGGCTGACCGTCGGGTTCCGAGTCGATCGAGGCGCCCATGAACACGCCCGGCACGATCAAATGGTTCGCGCCGTTAGTCGCCATCAGGGTCGGATAAGTCGGATCGGGCGCGTCCCCCCAGTCGAACGCCTCCTGCTGTTCGGGACCGGTCAGGGCGAAGGCCAGGTCGATCGAATGGCCGGCCAGTTCGTGCTGCGGCGGATAGATCAGCTCGGCCCACGGCCCCGGATAAGGCTCCTCGCCAACGCCGAAAACCGCGTCGTCGTTCCAGTGGTCGAGCGAGGTCTTCCAGCCGAAAGTCGTCACGGGCTCCAACGGATACGCCTTTACATCCAGCCAGTAGACTACGGGCTCCGCCAGGGATCCCTGTTGCACGAACGCGTCAGCCTCCGGGATGGTAAAGTTGTACTGCCAGCATACGGTATCGGCCGGGAAGATGTACTCTTGCGGCGGGTCGAGCCAGCCCTCGGAAATGCCGTCCTCCCAGACCATCGCGACGAAATCGCCGGGCTCGAAATAACGTGCCCAGAGCATTTCTCCAGGCATGCTGAATCCGGTGCCGTCGGGGTTGGCGGGGATGTCTGCGTGGATGCTGAGCGTGAATCCGACCTCGGCGGGACCGCCGATGTCGTCATAAAGCCACGATCCCCAGATGTGGATGCCGGTCAGGGGGCCGGTCTGCGTGCATTCGAAGTCGTCGGCGAGAACGAAATTACCCTGCCCGGCCGAGCAATTGACGTCGATGCCGTTTGGGGTGAGATCGGGCAATTGCGCCCATTTCGTCTTGGGATTATCGGGAAACCAGTCGGCGAGAGCGGGAACAGCGACGGCCAGACAAAGCAGCGCCGCCAGGGTGAAGCGAGTCGGAGACATTGAATTTACCCCCCGTTGTGCAGATGTACGCCTCCTGGATCGAAGATGTGGAGCACGAGGGGCGAGGTGGATTCTAAAAGCGGCTACGCAGGAGACTGTGGCTGATCCATTGCGACCGATTTGCATCTCGGCGCCGATCGGGGGCGCCGTGGCCGGAAGCTCCGGTTACGGTTCCGCGAATCCGGTCGGCGAGCTACAGGCCTCGTCACCCTAGACTATCCGGGGATTCAAAATCAAGGGGGTAGAGCGCAGCGAGGCCGCATCCGGCGGATGAGACCTCGTTATCATCGCCGACCCCGCCGCCGACGGATCCTGACCCATCGCGAGCCAGCCCTGTCGCGAGTCATCCCTCCGTGATATAATTGGATGACGAACCGGATCGCCGGCCCCCGCGGGCCGGCGCCTTCGGGCCGGAAACGAAAACATCCTCCTCGTCGCCGAGCCGAGCCGCCATGCCTCGATCAACATCTTCGCCCGATCACGATCTGGCCGCTGCGGTGAGTCGTACACTCGACCGATCAGAGGCATATATCCGGCGCGAGGAATGCCGCGGCTACGACCCCTACGACGGCCTGGAATCCCCGCTGATGCGTTTGCCCTTCCCCCGCAAGCTCCGCTGGGGCTTCCAGCAGGCGGTCAAGCGGATTCCCTTCCAGATCAGGCCCCTGCTGGGCATCGCAAAAGGATACAATCCGGTCACGCTGGGGCTCGTGCTGCAGGCCCACGCCTACCGCGCCGCGGCCGCAGCGGGGGCAGCCGCCGGAGCCGCCGATCCGGATTACGACTCCGACATGGCGCATCTCGTCGCGGAGCTGGAGCGGCTGGCCTCGCCCGGCTGGTCGGGCACGTGCTGGGGCTACGATTTCGACTGGGAGGGCCGATTCGCCTCGACCCCGGCCTTCCATCCGACCATCGTGGCCACGGGTTTCGTGACCCATGCCCTCTACGAGGCCCACCGGCTGCACGCGGTTCCCAACGCGGCGGACCTGATGACCGCGGCGCTGCCCTTCCTGCGTGAGGATCTGAACCGCACCATCCGGGGCGACACCTTCTGCTGGTCGTACTCCCCGACCGACCGGCAGGCCGTGCTGAACGCCACGATGAAGGGAGCCCGGCTCTGCGCGCAGATCGCCGCGGTAACCGGCGAGGCGGACCTCTGCGACCTGGCCGCCGCGACCGCCGCCTACGTGGCGGCCGAGCAGCGCGACGACGGATCATGGCCCTATTCGGCCAATGACGACCGGTCCTGGGCGGACAACTTCCACACCTGCTACATCCTCGACGCCTTCGACGAATACCGGCGCCTTTCCGGCGACCGCTCCTTCGACGACGTGATCGAAAAAGGGCTGGCTTTCTATCTGAAGAACTTCTTCGATCCCGACGGGGCTCCCCGCTACTATGACCGGAGCCGCGATCCCGTCGACGCCACCGCCTGCGGCCAGTCGCTGTTGACCCTCCTGCGTTTCGGAGAGTCGGAGACGGCCCGGCGGGTGACCGCTTTCTGTCTGCGCAATCTGGCCCTGCCCGACGGCGGCTACGTCTACCGGATCAACGGAAAGAGACGCATCACCATCCCCTATATGCGCTGGTCGATCGCCTGGATGCATCTCGCACTAAGTCGAATGGAGCTCGAACTTGCCGCAACGTGAACCGAAGCCTACCGCCTGGATCGACGTCGACAACCCGCCCCAGGTCCAGTATCTGACGCCTTTCGTCCACTACCTCGAGGATGAGCGGGGCTATGACGTGGTCCTGACGGCGCGCGACTACGGAGCGACGGCCGACCTGATCCGCGACCGGGGACTCGAGCCTTCGGTGCTGGGTCACGCGGTCGGGGCGGAGAAGTTGAACAAGATCGCCCAGACCCTGGGGCGCGCATTCAAGATGATGCGACTGCTGCGGCGGGGGCCGAAGCCGCGCTTCCTGATCACCGCTTCGAGATCGTCGGCGCTGGCGGCCTGGGCGATGGGTATCCCCGCCCATATTTTCGTCGACTACGAGTTCGTCGAGACCGGCCTCTTCCGCCGCCTCGGCTGCTCGATGCTCTTCCCCGCGGTCATCGGGAACGAGACCTTCCGCAAGCTCGGCTTCCGTGACGAAAAGCTGATCCCGTTTCCCGGGCTGAAGGAGGACATCTCCTTCGCATATATCGACACCGACTCGGTCGCGCCGCTCGAACTGCGGGCCCCGGCCGGCATCGCCAAGGTCCTGCTGCGGCCCCCGGCCACCAACAGTCATTATTATTGCCGTGAATCCGGCGATCTCTATGCCGCCACCATCGCGCACCTGGCCTCCCGGAACGACGTCGTTGTGGTCTTCTCGCCGCGCTATCCCGAACAAGCCGTCGACCTCGAAAAATATTCCTGGGCCCATGCGCCGATCATCCTGAACAACCGGGCGAATTTCGTGGCCCTGCTCAAGGCGGTCGACGCGGTGGTCTCGTCGGGCGG
This sequence comes from uncultured Fibrobacteraceae bacterium, assembly GCA_964646035.1. Classification (GTDB taxonomy): domain Bacteria; phylum Krumholzibacteriota; class Krumholzibacteriia; order LZORAL124-64-63; family LZORAL124-64-63; genus CAYLMM01. The sequence goes on from CAZYDJ010000002.1 coordinate 24,101, forward strand.
AACCATGCTGCGCGAAGCCGTCTATCTGGGCGTCCACTCCTACAGCATCTTCCGCGGGCCCGAGGGATCGGTCGACCGGCATCTGCAGGACCAGGGGCAGTTGACCTTCGTGCGCCGGATCGAGGATCTGGAAAGATGTGATCTGGGCCGGCTCCGGGGAGAGCCCCGCCCATGCCAGCCGCGCATCCTGGAGAAGATCATCGACGCCATCGAATCCCGGCTCTGAGCCCGAGTTCCGCCAACGCCGAGGGCCGTGCTGTTGACTCGTTCCACGCCCGCGGCTACGATGCCCGCAACGAAACGAAACCCTTCCGTTCACCCGAGCGAGGATCGATGAGTCTGGAATTCACCGGCGAGTTCCTGGTGCCGGGTCAGTCGCCCGCGCATCTCGAGCAAGACCACCTGGAGCGCTATCGCTTCGCCCGCGGATTCGCCGACGGACGCAGGGTGTTGGACATCGCCTGCGGCGCCGGCTACGGATCGCAGATGCTGGCCGAGGCCGGGGCCGAAACCGTGACCGGCGTCGATCTGAACCAGGACGTCGTCGCCTACGCCCGCGAACATTATTCCGCCGACAACCTGGACTTCGCCCAGGGCGATGTCTGCGTCTTCGGCGAAACCGGCGCCTTCGATCTGATCACCTGCTTCGAGACCATCGAGCACGTTCCCGACCACCGGGCGGCGCTGGACAACCTGCGGCGGGTCGTCGAGCCCGGCGGGATGCTGATCGTGTCCTCGCCGAACCGGCCGATCACTTCGCCCGGCGCGGCCGGCATCGAGGACAAACCGGCCAACTCCTTCCATGTCCGCGAATTCACGATCGCCGAGTTGATGTCGGACTTGTCGGCCGCCGGCTTCGCCGTCGCCGACACCGGGGTCTACGGGCAACGCCACCAGCTGCATTTCCGCAGCACCCTGCTGCGCAAGATCTACAAGACCCTTCGGCGGCCCTACCTGAAATGCAGCCCCGAAGTGACCCCTCTGGGCAAGAGGACTCCGGAGTACTTCCTCCTGGTCGCGCGCCGCATCTGACCCGGCACGAACCGTTCGCTCACCGGATATGATCCGACACCAAATATTGTGCTCTCGGGGGTTGATCTGAATTCTACGATGCGCTATGTTGTGGTCGCCCCAAGTACCACGGTACCTGGAACCGCCCGCGGCAAGGAAGCTGCGGGCGGTACTCTTTTCGGGGAAGCCGCAAGACAGAGTGGACCGCGGCATCGGTATGGGCGATCTTTGATCAGCCCCAACCACCGGAAAGGAGTCGACCGATGCGTGACCCCTGGACCCGTCGTCGTCCCGCCCCTCTCGCAACTGCTCTGCTGCTCATTATGTGTTCGTTGATCCTGGCCTGCGGCGGAGGATGCCTGCGCTCTATGGGCGACCAGGATCCGGATAAGACCGCCGCCCTGCTCGCCGCGACCGGTCCCTATCTCGGCCAGGCGGTCCCCGGCGACGAGCCGGAGCTCTTCGCGCCCGGAGTGGTTTCGGCCGGACCGCCGGCCCGCGACATGACCTTCACTCCCGACGGCAAAGAGATGTATTTCTGCTGGACGGTGGGATCGTACGATTACAGCGCCATTCTCTGCAGCCGCGAGATCGACGGCCGCTGGACCGAGCCCGAAGTGGCGTCCTTCTCGACCGACTCCCGCTTCAGCCACATCGAGCCCCACGTCTGCGCCGACGGATCGCGTCTGTTCTTCGTCTCGGACCGGCCCGACTCCGCCGCCGGCCGTCTCGAAAAGAACGAGGACATCTGGATCGTGGATCGGATCGGCGACGGCTGGGGCGAGCCCTACAACCCCGGACCTCCGCTCAACGGCGATGGCGCCGAGTTCTTCCCGACCACGACGAGCGACGGCTCCGTCTACTTCACCCGGCGCGAGCCCGGACAAAGGGTCGAGAATCTCCGCCGGTGCCGGCCGCTGCCCGGCGGCGGTTTCGCCGAATCGGAATTGCTGCCCGAGCAGGTCAACGGCGGCTCGACCCGTTTCAACGGGTTCGTCTCGCCCGACGAAAGCTACATCATCACCTGCATATTCGGGCGGGACGACTCGCTCGGCGGCGTCGACTACTACGTCAGCTTCCGCGACACGAACGATGTCTGGACCGGCCCCTTCAACATGGGCGAAAAGGTCAACCGGGCCGAAGGCAGGGAGTGGTCCCCGTCCGTATCTCCGGACGGCCGCTACTTCTTCTTCATGTCGACGCGGCTGATCGCCGGCGCCGAGAACCGCTTTCAGCTATCCCGTTCGGAAATGCTGCGGATGCACCAGGCGCCCGGTTACGGAAACTCGGCGATCTGGTGGGTCGACGCCGGATTCCTGGAAAAGCTGCGGCCTTGACCGGCGAAACCGGCCGCGGCCTTGAACGTAGACGATCGCGGGGCCCGACCGGGCGACCACATCCGAATCCGTTTCCACAGGAGGCTACCCATGGCCGACATGTCGAAGATGATCCAGCCCGCGCTCGAAGCGATGGTCCGCGTACTCGAGCTCAAGCCCGAGGACTCCGTTCTCGTCCTGACCGAGGAAGCCAAGAGAACCGTCGGTGAAGCGTTCGCCCTGGCCGCTTCCGGATACGGCTGTTCCATCGACATCCGCCTCCTGCCCTCGATCGACCGCCCCCTGCGGGAGGTGCCGGAAGATCTGATCAAGGCGCTCGACGGCAAGACCGTGTTGATCAACACCATCGTCGGCGACAGCGACGAGATCCCGTTCCGCATCCAATGGCTCGACGAGGCGGTGAAGCGTGAGTTGAGGATCGGGCACTGCCCGGGCATCGAGGAAGGGATGCTTACCGGCGGACCGATGGACATCGACTACGACGAGATGCAGGACGCCGCCGACCGCCTGATCGCCGCCTTCGACGGCTCCGAGAAGGTCCACATCACGACCGCGGCCGGAACCGACCTGACTCTCTTCGTCGCCGGACGCGAATTCGTATCCGACGTCAACATCAACAACACGGAAAAATCCGTCAATCTGCCCTGCGGCGAGGTCTACTGCGCTCCGGTCGAGACCAAGGGCGACGGAGTGCTGGTGATCGACGGCTGCGTGGGTGGCGACGGGAATGTATCGCAGCCGGTCACCATGCGGATCGCGTCGGGACGCGTGGTCGAGGTCGAGTGCGGCGACGCCCGCTGGGCCGAGCGGGTGAACTCCCTGCTCGACATCGACGAGGGAGCGCGGGGCGTGGCCGAACTGGGCATCGGACTGAATCCCGGAGCGCGGCTGATCGGATGCATGCTGGAGGATGAGAAAGCATTGCGCACCGCCCACATCGCCTTCGGCAGCAATCAGGGGATGCCGGGCGGACTCGGCCGCTCGTCCACCCATGTGGACTACCTGTTCCACAAGCCGACGATCGTGGCGATGGACCGCGACGGAGGGGCCGTAACCGTCCTGGACGAAGGCGATATCGTCATCTGATCCGGGCCGCTAGCGCCGCTGCCGCCTGCCGCCGAGATGGTCGCCGAAGAATTCCTCCAGCGTCCGGTAAAGCGCCAGCTGGCTTTCCATGTTCGTGAAGAGATGCCCCTCGTCTTCCATGCGCAGGTAGCGGACTTCCGTGCCCTGGGCGTATAGCTGCGCGACGAGCCGGTCGGTGGTGGCCGGATCGCACCAGGGGTCGTTGGCTCCGTGGGCGATCATCACCGGATTGCGGATCAGATCGGCGTGCAGCAACGGCGAAACCTCGTCCAGCATTTCCCGGTCGGCCAGCGGATCGCCGATGCACCGTTCGTAGATCTCATGCTGGGCGGCCGCGTACGGGGGCAGCGACTCCAGGAAGGTGACGATGTCGCAGATGCCGGAATAGCAGACGCCGCAGGCGTAGACGTCGGGAGTGAAGGCCAGCCCGGCCAGCGCCGCGTAGCCTCCGTAAGAGGCGCCCATGATCCCCACCCGCGTGGAGTCGGCGACGCCCATGCCGACCAGCCAACGAACGCCGTCGGTCAGGTCGTCCTGCATCGAACGGCCCCACTGCTTCTCGCCCGCCTCGAAGAATTCGCGGCCGAAACCGACCGACCCCCGGTAATTCACCTGAAGCACGGCGAATCCCCGATTGACCAGGAACTGGACATGGGGATTCCATCCCCAGCGATCGCGGCTCCAATGCCCGTGATGAGGCAGCACGACCAACGGCAGATCGTTGGGCTTCTGTCTGATGGGCAGGGTGAGATAGCCGGTCAACTCCAGGCCGTCGCGGGCTTCGTAGCGGACCGGCTTCATCGGGGCCATCTGGCTCTCGTCGAGCCAGGGACCGACGCGGGCGACTTCCGCGATGGTGTCGGACGTCCTGTCGTAAAGGTAGTAGGTGCCCATGGAGCGGTCGCTGGCGCCGTAGACCAGCACCGCATCCCCGGAAACATCCGTTCCCGCCACCCGGGGCTCCTGATCCGGGATCAGCTCTTCGAGACGCTGTTGCATCTCCCGCCGGCCGACATCGAGGAAGTGGTACTCGAGCCGTTCGGCTTCGTAGATCACCGCCGACGCCGTTCCGGTCGCCGGAGAAAGAGCGATGCCCCGGACATCGACTTCGGGATGCTCGAAAATCAGGTTGCGGTACTCGCCAACGGCCGGGTCGATGAGATAGAGGCCCAGGCGGTCGCCGCCGCGACGGGAGAGGGCGTATAGATAGCGGTTCTCGCGATCGAAGGTCAGCGGCTGGAATTCGTCTGCCCAACCCCAGGACATCACCGCGGTGAACGGCTCGTCATCCTCGGCGCGGTGCTCGAGAATCCATTGGTCGCCGTCATTGCGGACGGCCAGCCTCAGCCGTCCCTTGTGGTCGGCTAACCAGGATGTGTACTGGCCCTGATTCTCCAGGATCATCTCGTCGTCGCCGGTGCCGACGTCGATCCGATGAACGTCGAAGAACCTGGGGTCGCGTTCGTTGGTGGCGACCAGGAGTTTGCCGCCCCACTCCCGGATCAGGCCCGAGTCGCCGATCAGGGTTGCACGCAGGTCGAGGCCGGGAGTCAGGTCGCGGCCTCCGCTTCCGTCGGCCATTGTGGTGTAGACATGGAAGTTTTCGTCCCCGTCGCTGTCCAGCAGATAGGCCAGGCGGTGGGAATCGGTCCAAACGTACTGCCGGATGTCCCGATCCGTGCTGGATGTGACACGCCGTTCTTCTCCGGTTGTCAGATCGCGAACGAAGATGTTACGCCGGTATTCCCAGCGGGACAGCCAAGCCAGGCGCTCTCCGTCCGGCGAAAGCGAAAGGTTGGTCTTGTCCTCGCTCGAAAAGAATACCGAAGCCGGTATCAGATCCGCCCCGCCCCCGCCGCAGCCGCCGGCCAGCATCAGCATGACGCATAGAAACGCCGCCGAGACGCAGGACTGGACTTTAATCGCCGAGCATGATCCAACCATGGATTACCCTCGCTGGGGCCGAATTCTTCCGGCAGGGGGGACCTGGAACAGACGCATCCTATCATATCGAGGTTGCAGCTAATAGGTCGATGGGCTTCCGTATTGATGGTCCAGCGGTTAGAGTATCGGATGGACGCGGCGCGACCGTCGAAACGTTGACTCGGGATTACGGAGGGCAGCCATGTTCAGGAAGCTCGACGATTTCTTCCGTTCGTACAAGACGCTCACCGCGGGGACCGGCAGGATCCTCGGCGCCCTGACCGACGATTCCCTTGCAGTTTCCGCCGCCGAGGGCCACCGGGGCCTCGGAGCCATGGCCTGGCATATCGTGGCCACGGTGCCCGAAATGATGAGCAGGACCGGCCTGCCCCTCTCAGCCGTCGATCCCGCGGCCATGCCGCCGGCCAACGCCGCCGAAATCGTCGGCGCCTATCGGCGGGTCTGTGATGAATTGGTCGCGGCCCTGAAGACCGACTGGGACGACCAGACCCTCGAGACCGTCGACAACCTCTACGGCGAGGACTGGCCCCGCGGAATGACCCTGCAGATCCTGATCCACCACGAGATCCACCATCGCGGCCAGATCACTGCGCTGATGCGCAAGGCCGGACTGGTCGTGCCCGGAATCTACGGGCCGGCCAAGGAAGAGTGGGCCGCGCACGGCTGCGACGAGCCGCCTTACTAGAATCCGCTAATTCGACGCTGCGGGGACGGCGCGATGCGACCGCTCCGCGGACGCCGGGAAATGGAGATCGTCATGTGGGAAAAGCACCGTGTTCTGCTGGGGGCCATGCATCTGGCCCTGGGAGGAACCGTTCTCTACGCGGCCATGATCGTGGCGGTCGTATTCTCGATACTCTCCGGCGTGCCGGAGATCGAACGGTCGAATGAGATCCTCGGCAGCGTCGGCGTATTGGTCTTCTCCCTGCTGGCCTTCATCTCGTTGCCCGGCATCATCAGCGGCCTGGCCATTCTCCTGCGGGCGTCCTGGTCGAAGCCGGCGGCCGTTGTCGTAGGCGTCCTGAACCTGGCCAGCGTGCCTCTCGGAACTATCGTCGGCCTCTTCACCCTTTACGTCGCCTGGATGGATTCCGAGGAGAATTCGGGGATAAGGAGCGAAGCGGAGTGATCCCCCGCCCCGGCAAAAAGACCGCCGCCGTGATTGCGGCGCTGATCCTGTTGCCCGGACTGCTCTACGCACCGGCCGGCGACGGCCCCTTTCTCTTCGACGATGAAACGGGCGTGCTGGAACTCACCGCGGGCCACGCCGATCAAAGCCTGGGTCAGGTGCTGCGGTTCTGGGAAAAGGGACCGCTCGCCTACCGTCCGCTGCGCTTTCTCTCCTTCGCCGCCGACTGGAAACTCGGCGGAGGCGATCCGACCGTATTCCACATCACCAACATCATTCTGCACGGCCTCTGCTGCCTGTTGCTGCTCGGCCTGTTCCGCCGTTTCAGGATGCCCGCGTCCATCGCCTTCACTGCGGCGCTGCTCTTCTGTGTC
>CAZYDJ010000002.1:30991-77475 GCA_964646035.1 uncultured Fibrobacteraceae bacterium
CATCCAACGGGGCCTCGATTGTGGTCCAGCCGGCCCCGCGTTGGGTGCTGCTCTGCGCCCTGTTCTATCTGATCGCGCTGCATTCATCGCTTTCGGCGGGCAGGTCGCCGCGTCACGCATCGCGCCTGGCATGGTCGGTGATCTTCTTCGCGGCGGGTCTGCTCTCCTATCTCTCCAAGGAGATGGCGCTGAGCCTGCCCCTGGCCGCCCTGATGCTGGACATGATCGATCGCGGCAGTGACCGGCTGGATGTGGGCTCCGCTTTTCCGCGCCGAGTTTTCGCCGCGCTGCGGGGCCGTCCCGTCTTCTATGCCTTGATGATCTGCGGCGGCGCCGTCGGCTTGATCGAGAAACTGGTTCTTTCGCCGGGCACCCGGGTGCCGATCGGGAGTTGGTCCGAGCCTCTGCGCAACATCCCCCTGCTGCTGCAGACGGTCTCGCTTCATGTCCGCAAGATCATCTGGCCATGGCCCCACGCGGCCGACATGCGCGGCCTCTTCCCCGACCGCCTGCCCGACACGATTACCGGGACGATTCCCGCCGCGGGATGGAGCGGATTCTGGAACGGCGGCGGCCTGGTCGCCACGATCGCGGGGCTGATCCTGCTGGGGTTGTCGGTTACGGCCTGCCGCCGCGCCGCGATCCGGGTTCGGACGGCGGCAACGGCCGGACTATGCTTCTTCCTGATCGCCCTGATCCCGGTGAGCAACCTCGTGCGCCTCAACGAGCCCGCCGCCGAACATTATCTCTACCTCCCCATGGCCGGCGGCGCCCTGCTGATGGCGGCCCTGATCTACGGCTTGGCCGACCGGAGTGATCGCGGCCGCCGACGGTCGGTGGCGGCGAGCGTTGCGACAACGGCGCTGATCCTGTTGCTGGCGACGATGACCTTCGTCCGGGCCGGCGCCTGGAGCAGCGAGACGCGGCTCTGGTCCTCGGCTGCCGCCGCCAATCCCACCGGCGCCAGGGCGCTTAACAACCTGGGCCTGGCTCTCGGCGAAGCCGGTGACGCCGGGGCCGCGGCCGAATGCTTCGTCCGAGCACTGCGATTCGAACCGGGATCCGTGCGGACGACGGCTAATCTGGCCGGATTATTGCGGAAACAGGCAGATTTCGATGGAGCCTTGCGGACGGTCGACGCTGCCCTCGCCCTGAGGCCGGACGACCCGCTGCTGCTCTCGATGAAGGGCGGGATACTGCTTGCTTCGGGCAGGGCCGCCGAGGCGTTGCGCCCTCTCGACCGGGTAGCGGAGTTGCCGGGCGGGCCGGAAGCGGCCGGCGACGAGTGGGCCAGGGATCGCGGAGTCGCCCACTTCCAGGCCGGAGATGCTTCCGAAGCCGCGCTCATTCTCGAAACGGCGGCTGCGGACGCTCCGGGAAACCCATCCCTCTGGACCAATCTCGGCGTAATCCTGCTCTCGCTGAACCGCATCGACGATGCCGCCGACGCCCTGGAAAATGCGGTAGCCCTGCCCGGATCACCTCCGTCGGCCCAGCGCAATCTGGCGGTCGCCCGTCTGCGCCAGGGCCGGCCCGACGAAGCCCGCCTGCATCTGGAAACAGCCCGTAGAATGGGTGACGCAATACCGGAAGGCCTGGAGAAAGCAGTGGCCGCGGCCGAATCGACAGCGGCCGGCTTCATGGAGGAAATCAGGTGAGATTTGAATATCCCACCTGAAATGAGGTAGAATCCGGGGCATCCCGAACCGGAGGTGCCAGATGATCCGCCGCCGAATGATCATTGCCCTGGTTGCCTTGGCGATCAGCGCATCCGCAGCGACAGCAACCGCGGCCGACGGCAAATTCCGCCTGGTGCCCGCCGAATTGTCGGCCCGGTTCGCCCGACTGGCCCTCGATTGTCTGCAGAAGGAGTATCCCAACAAGATCGCGCACACCATGAATTCGGACATGGACGTCAAGCCGCCACGCGAACTCCATCCCGCCTTCTATGGTTGTTTCGATTGGCATTCTTCGGTACACGCCCACTGGATGCTGGCCCGCCTGGCCAGGCTCAACCCCCATGCCCCTTTCGCGGCTGATATCAAAGCAGCACTGGACCGCAGCCTCACCCCCGAGAACATGGCGGCGGAAGCCGATTATATCCGGCAGGAGGGGCGAGCCACCTACGAGCGTCCCTACGGCCTGGCCTGGCTGCTGCAACTCTGCGCGGAATTGAGGGAATGGGACGATCCCGAAGCACGTCGTTGGTCGGGAAATCTGCGTGTCCTGGAAGACGAGGCCGCCGAGCGCCTGGGAGACTGGCTGCCCAAGCTCCGCTATCCGATACGGACCGGAGAGCATAGCCAGACCGCCTTCGCCCTCGGGCTGGCTCTGGATTGGGCCCGGGCGGCGGGCAGATCGACCATCGCCGATCTGATCGCCGGCAAGGCGTTGCGCTTCCACGCCGGGGATCGCAACGGTCCTCTCGCCTACGAGCCCTCGGGTCAGGATTTTCTCTCTCCCTGCCTGGCCGAAGCCGATCTGATGCGACGGGTCATGACGGACGCCGAGTTCGCGTCATGGCTCGACGGATTCCTGCCGGTCATTCCCGGTGACGGACGGGCCGACTGGTTGCCGGTAGCGGAGGTGACCGATCGCTCGGACGGCAAGCTGGCCCATCTCGACGGACTGAACCTGAGCCGCTCCTGGATGCTGGAGGGCATCGCCGCCGGGCTGCCCGATTCCGACTCCCGTCGCGAATCGTTGCTGGCCGCTGCGGCCGCCCATCGCGACAAGGGCATCGAGGCCGTGACCGGCGAGCATTACGAGGGCGGGCATTGGCTGGGGTCGTTCGCCACCTACCTCGTCACCGGCAGGGGGCTGGGTACGGACTGACTGCGGCGAACCGTGCGGCGCGCCGGTCATCAGGCAGCCGCACGGCGGTTCACCAAATCTGAAAAAACCAAACCATAATGATCATAATTAGCTGCATTATATGCAATTGACTGATTTCGACATCTGGCCTAAAATAATGTTCCCCGTCGGTAGGCCCCGCGTGAACCGCAACCACGCGGGACTTTCATATTACCCAGCCGAAAGGAGCCTTACCGTAGCGCAGCTCAGACCGCCTTACTTCTCTCGCCAACAGGTCGTAGAGACTGCCACAGGAGTTTGAAATGAAGAAAACCTGCCTGCTTGTCCTAGCGGCTGTCGCCATGCTCGCCATGCCTTTGGCGGTTTCGGCGAACGCTCCTCTCGCCGGTGCGGCCAAGACCGTGTCCGGAGATCAGTCCGCATTCGCAGAGGGACGAATTCTCGTCAAGTTCACCCCCAACGCCTATGCCTCGTCCAAGCTCAACTTCCGGATGGAAAAAGGCTTGTCCGCCCCCGGCATCGAGACCGGCCTGGCTTCGGTCGACGCCCTCTCTTTCAACTCCGGCGTAACCAAGGTTAGCCGCCCCTACGGACAGCCGGCCGATGTCGAGCTGGCTTCCAGCATCGGCGTGGACCGCTGGTTCGCTCTCGAGATTCCCGCCGGCAGCGACCCCCGAATGGTCGCCGCCCGCTACGCAGCGGATCCCAACGTGGAGTCCGCCACGGTCGACTGGCGCGCCTTCCCGGCCGCCACGCCCAACGACACCTACTATGACAAGAACTGGGGCCACGAAAACACCGGCCAGCTTCTTGCCTACGATTGGGCCACCTACAGCCACGAGAACGGCGATCCTGTCGGCACCCCCGGCTTCGACACCAAGGCCTACCAGGCCTGGGACGCGGCCGCCGGCTTCGGCGATCCCGGCGTGGTCATCGCGATCATCGATTCCGGCGTGGATGTCAATCATCCCGACCTGCGCCTGGTGCCCGGATACGACTTCGGCGACAATGATTCCAATCCCATGGACGACAGCGCCGACCCCGGCCACGGCACCTGCTGCGCCGGCGTCGCCGCCGCGCGCGCGGACAACAACATCGGCGTGGCCGGAGCAGCCGGCGGTTGCTCGGTAATGCCCGTCAAGATCGCCGACAGCGGCGGCTCGATGTACTTCTCCTACATCCAGAACGCCTTGTACTATGTGGGCGACCAGGATGTGGACATTGCCAGCATGAGCCTTGGCGCGCCGCTGAGCAGCGACCCCGCCACCGACGACGCGATCGCCTACGCCTACAACAAGGGCGTGACAATTCTCGCGGCCACCGGCAACGAGAACATGTCCACGATCAGCTACCCCGCCATCAACCAGTATGTGATCGGCGTGGGCGCGGCCTCCCCCTGCGGCGACCGCAAGCGCAGCAGCAGCAGCAGCACCGAGCTGAACCCCGGCGTCGATGCTGATCCGCTGGGATACACCTGTGACGGTGAGCGCTGGTGGGGATCGAACTACGGCGTGTCCGTCCAGGACGCGGCCGGCGCGGTCGACGTGCTGGCTCCGACGATCCTGCCTTCCACCGACATCAGCGGCAGCGGCGGCTACGTTTCCGGCGATTACGAGATGTGGTTCAACGGAACTTCGTGCTCCACTCCCTACGCCGCCGGCGTCTGCGCCCTGATCGTTTCCAACTCTCCGGGCCTGACTCCCGCCCAGGTGCGCGACGCCCTGGTCTCGACCGCGACCGACGTGGTCAACGCCGAGTCGGGAACCGGCTGGGACCGTTGGTCCGGCTACGGCATGGTCGACGCCGCCGCGGCTGTCGGCGGAGGCGAGCCGGTCGCTCCGACCGCTGCTTTCTCCGGCGTTCCCGTTTCCGGCTACGCGCCCCTGTCGGTCAGCTTCAATGACCAGTCCAGCGGCATTCCCACCAGCTGGAACTGGAACTTCGGCGACGGCGCCACTTCCACGGCCCAGAACCCGACCCATGTCTACGATACGGTCGGCACCTACACCGTCACCCTGACGGCCGCCAACGACGTCGGCAGCGACGCCGAGGTCAAATCCGCCTACATCACCGTCCTGGATCCCGGCAGCGTGACCGACGTCACCGCTACGGGCGAAACCTCGGTGATCGGCACCGTCAGCGGCAGCTACCTGAACACCAAGTTCGCCGACAACTCCTATGAGGTCCTGACCGAGGAGGCCTACACCGGCCATCCGCGCAAGACCTACAGCTACATGGAGCATCGCTGGAACTTCGATCTTCCGGCCAACGGCGGCGCGACGTTCACGGTCGAGGCGTATCGTCCCGCCAACTCCGACGGCGACAACTTCGTCTTCACCTACAGCACCGACGGCTCCACCTGGCTACCTTTGGTTACCGTCGCCAGCGCGACCGAGCAGGCCTACACCGCCGAGATCTCGGTGCAGGGCGCCGTGACCGTCCGCGTAGTGGACAGCAACCGGACCTACTACATGACGTCCAACGACAAGCTGTACGTCGACTACGTCGGGTTCACCGTCGGCGGAGTCGTTGCTACGCCTCCGACAGCCGCATTCTCCGGTTCGCCGGTCAGCGGCGTCTATCCGCTGGAAGTCGCGTTCGCGGACGAGTCGACCGGCTCGCCGACGACCTGGAACTGGGACTTCGGCGACGGCGGCAACTCGACCGCCCAGAACCCGGCCCACACCTACACGGCTGCCGGCGTCTATACCGTGAGCCTGACCGTGGGCAACGACGAGGGCGCCGACTCCCTGACCAGGACCGATTACATCACGGTTACCGAGCCGGGGACCCAGACCGCGGTCCACGTGGCCGCAATCTCGGTCAGCCGCGCCAAGGTCGGCCCGAACTACCTCGGCGTCGGCGTGATCACCATCCAGGACGAAAACGGCCTGCCGATCAGCGGCGCCACCGTTTTCGCCACCGCCACCGGACCTAGCGGCGGCAGCTTCAGTGGAGTCACCGGCACCAGCGGCACAGTGACAATGCAAACCTCAGGCATCAAGAAGCCTTCGGGCGAATGGTGCTTCGAGGTCACCAACGTCACTCACGCCACCTTGACCTACGATTCGGCGGCCAACGTGGTGACGAAGGCCTGCGAGAGCGGAACGGTCTACAGCGCGGACGCCAAGCCCGCGTCGTTCTCCCTCTCCCAGAACCATCCGAACCCGTTCAACCCGATGACCCAGATCAATTTCGGACTACAGCAGGCGTCCAGCGTCCGGCTGTGCGTCTACAACGTCCGCGGCGAGGTCGTCGCCGTTCTGGCCGAAGGCCCCATGTCTTCGGGCGAACACACGGTGACCTGGTACGCGGGCAGTCAGCCCAGCGGAGTCTACTTCTACCGCCTGGACGCCGGCGCGTTCAGCGAAGTGAAGCGGATGATGCTGCTGAAGTAGCGATCTGAAATGCGGAACGGTCCGCATCGACGAAAAAAGGCCCCGGGAGACAACTCCCGGGGCCTTCTTCATGCGAACCATATAACGGGAAGGGCCCCGGGAAATAATCCCGGGGCCCTACGCTTCCGACGACACTTGGGGGTCGGGGGGTGGAGGGAGCCGTCGGAAGCTCCGCGCATTCGGCCCTGTTCGTTTCCGTGGGCCGGACGAGACTCCGTCGCAACGATCGCGATCGGGGCCCACGTCTGACCAGGGCCGGACAGCATCGGTGTCGACTAGCGACAACCTCTGCTCGAATCAAGGACCTGCCGGACGCTCACTGATGCGGGGCTGAGATGAGCGCGACCACCTTGTTGACGGTCTAGAGGCCCGGCGGGCCCGAACTCTGATATCCCGAAGGCGGAGGGGAAAGGACATGCTGCTGATGCTGTTGTCGGGATGTCCCGCTGAACTGTTGTCCAAATCCCCAAACCCGCCATTCGTGATTTCATATTAGCTATATGCCAGACCCGTACCATACAAGACCCAGATGGACCTGAATATTTCGCATTTTGCAATCTGCTGTAAAATAAGAAGATGGCTGGAGGCGGGATAGTTGGAGGCGATCAGCCCACTGTCCGGATTCGGACATGTGCGCGAAAGCGTGCACTTGATTTCGGTCAATTGCCCGAATGCGTGCGGATCAATGGCGGAGCTATTTGCCCTGGCGTCTGAGGCGGGTGTAGAACGCCCCCCGGCTCAGTCCCAGATAAGCCGCGGCCTTCGACTTGTTGCCGTCGAATTTCCGCAGCGCCTTGCGTACGATCTCCTGCTCCAGCAACTCGAGATCGAGGCTGTCCGGCGGCAGAACTATCTTGCCCGGGTCCAGCGCCGCCCCATTCCCGACCGCCTGCAGGGGGCCGACGTCACCGATACTCAGGTACTCCGGCTTCAATTCCTCGTCGTCATGCAGCAGGGTCAGCCGCTCGATGGTGTTCTCCAGTTCGCGAACGTTGCCGGGCCAATCGTGTCTCCTGAGAGCCTTGCGCGCTTCGGCTCCGATGAACCGGAATCGACGGCCGTGACGCTCCGAGAATTTTTTGAGAAACATCTGCGCCAGGGGCAGGATGTCTTCCGGACGATCCCGCAAAGGGGGAACGAAAATACGACCGACGTTGAGCCTGTAGTACAGGTCCTGGCGAAATCCGCCGGCGGACACCATGGCCTCGAGTTCCTTGTTCGTGGCTCCGATCAGGCGCACGTCGAGCCGGATCTTCTGCACCGAGCCCACCCGGTACATTTCCCGCTGTTGCAGCACCCTCAGCAACTTTGGCTGCAGATCCGGGGGCAGGTCGCCGATTTCATCAAGGAACAGGGTCCCGCCCTGGGCCTGTTCCAGCTTACCCGCCTTGCCGCTCCCCGATGCGCCGGTGAAGGCGCCCTTCTCATAACCGAAGAGTTCGCTTTCGAAGAGGGTGGGCGTGATGGCCGAGCAGTTGACCGTCACGAAAGGGCCGACCTTGTGGTCGCCGGAACCGTGATGGACCATCCTGGCCATGATCTCCTTGCCGGTGCCGGTCTCGCCCTCGATCAGAACCGGAACCGTGCGGTAGGAATGGAGATTCTGGGCCATGCTCGATGCGGCGCGCATCGCGTCGGAATAAAGCCCCACCCGGCCGACTTCCGGCACATCGACAAAGGCCGACGCCCCCGGTATTCCCCCCGGATCCCCGGTCATCCGTTGCCCCGCGCCCGCGGCTCGGTCCGCTCCGTCCGGGCCTCCGGCCAAGGCTCCGTCAGCCCGGCGGATTGTCTCTTCGATCCGGCTGAGCACAACCGCCAGTTCCTCGATGTTCAGCGGCTTCAGCAGAAAATCGCAGGCCCCGGCGCGCAGGGCCTGGATCGCCGTCTCCATGTCCCCGAATCCGGTCATCAACACGAAGCAGGTCTGATCGGGACTGCGGGTCTTCCTGATCTTATGCAACAGCTCGATGCCGTCGATACCCGGCATCTTGACATCGGAAATCACCGCAGGAAACGGGTTCTCGGCGAAGATCTCGAGCGCCCGCTCTCCCCGGTCGCATTCCACCACTTCGTGGCCCAGATCCTCGGACAGGAAAGACGCGACCGCACCGCGGCTCATTGCGTCATCATCGACAATCAGGATTCTCAATTCAGCCCACCTCCAGGCCGGCGGCGACGCGGAAGCGGATCCGGAAGCTGGCCCCGCCGTCTGCGTTGTCGCCGTGTAGGATCTCACCGCCGAATCCGGTAACGAAACGCTTCACGATGGCCAAGCCGAGACCGGAGCCTTCGCCGACCGGCCGGGACGAGAAGAAGGGGTCGAAGATGCTGTAGTCGTCTTCGTCCGGCAGCCCAACGCCGTTGTCATGAACCTCCAGCCACGCGCCCTGATCGTCGATGCGTGTCACGATCCTGATGTATTTGTCGGTGCGGGAAACGGATTCCAGCGACTTGATGGCGTTGGCCACCAGGTTGATGAGGATCTGCTCGATCTGCAGTTCGTGCCCGATGACAAGCGGCGAATCCGCGCTCAGCTCGATTCGGGAATCGACGCCGTGATCGTAGATCTGCCTCTCGACCAGCGTCACTGCGTTGCGAATCGATTGATTCAGATCCACGGAGCCTACGCTCTCGCTGCCCGGAGTGATCCGGAAATTGCGCATATGCCTGACTATGGCGTCGATCCGGTCGGCGCCGCCGGCGATCTTGTTCAGCGTCTCCATGATCCGCTCGGGAATGGATCCGGGATTGCGCCCTGCATAGAAAATCGCACTGTCGGTGGTGACCTTGATGGCGTTCAGGGGCTGGTTGATCTCGTGGGTGATGCCCGCAGCCATAACCCCGAGGGAAGCCATTCTCGACGATGCCTCCAGTTCCTGGATCGCCTCGGTATGCTTCTGTTCCGCCTCCAGTCGCGCCGTCGTCTGGTCGTGACGCTCCCACGAGTTGCCGATCATGTCGGACAGCGTGTTGAAGGTCGACAGCTCGTCGTCCCGCCAGCGATAGGATTCGACCATGTCCAGGGCCAGCACGCCCTTGACGCTCCCGGCCACCTTCACCGGCAGCAACACCAGGGAACGGATATTCCGCGAGGAATAATGACTCCGCAGATCTTCGGGCAATGTCGAGACATCGTTGTTGACGAATCTCTCGCCGCGAAGCAGCAGAGCATAGACTTCGGCCACTTCGTCGGCGTCGATCGAGGCTGGTTCCCTGATGGTCTCGCCGCGGCGCGAGAGCTTGCTGGTGATCAGACGGCTGGTCCGGCTGGAGGGCGACAAACTGCGCAGGCTGATGCGGTCCACATCCAGCTTTCTCATCAAAAGATTCAACAAGTCGTCGAGCACCGTGCGGAAGTCATCGGTCGAGTTGAGCAGATCCGCCGCATCGGCCATCAGGGATTCCTGCGACAGCGCCCTTCGCAGCCGCCCCCGCTCGGCGATCAGTTCCGCCTCGGCCCGGCGGCGCTTCATGATGTTCGTCGCCAACACCAGGATCACCAGCGCCATGATCGAGGCCACCGTCGACACGGCCTGGATGGTCCTGCGGTTCACCTCGTAGAAGCTTGGCGGCACGTTGATCACCACGCTGCCTTCGGGCAGGTCTTCGGCGTCGATTCCGAAGCGCTTCAACTCCTGATCGTCGAACATGAACTGGTTGGGGCTGTCGGTCTGGAAAGGTATGGAATCGACATCCTCGCCGGCGAGAATGCGCCTGGCCACCACCCCGGCCGAAATGCCCTGCATATGCCCGTTGGTCATCATCCCGCCGACGACGCCGAACCCCAGATAGAAATCCCAGCAGCTGTAGATCGGAACCGTCGTCGCCGCCCGCAGGAGGGAAATGCTTTCTTTGTATTCGAGAAACTCGCCCTGCTCGTCGTGCGAGAACGCCAGCAGCAAGATCAAGGAGTTCGCTCCCAGTTGTTCGGCTTCATGCAGCACCTGATCCGTGCTCTTCGCTTCCAGGAATCGAATTCGCACCCGGTTTTCGAAATTGGGGATCAGGGTCTTCAGCCGATCACGCAAGGCCAGATTGGTCGATGTCATGTCGTCGACGACCACGATCTCCCGGGTTTCGGGATGCAGATCGAGCGCCACCTCGATGGTGCTGCGCAGGTCGACCGCTTCGAAGACCCCTGTCAGCCCGGATATGTTCTTGGGCAATGATTCCGGAGACGCGTTGACGCCGCAGAAAACACCGGGAACGCCGGGCGCGATGCTGTCCCGATAGGAGATGAAGAACCTCAGCGCGTTGTCGTCGGAGATCAATACAGCAGCGAATCCGCGTCCCGCGTACTTATTCTTGAGATACGGCACCAGCGTCGAAGGCAGTCGCGGAGAGGGAAAGCGTTTGGTGTCTAGGTTCTCGACGAACAGCTCGTATTCGAAACCACTCTCATCCAGTTCCTCGGTCAGCCCGGCGAGCGTGGATTCGGACCACTCGAAGCCCCGATGATAGGAATTCAGGACCAGGATCTCGGCCCTCTTGCCGGGCGCAGCCGATTTTTCGGACTTCGCGGCTCCTGTGCACATAAATAGAGCGGCGGCCATGCTGATCACGACGTACAGATATGGCGGGAGAGAAATCTTCCCGGTGAAGTTCATTGAGCGGTCTCCGGAAATCCGTACAGGGAGCCCCCCCGGGCTCCGTCTCTCGGATCAGATCCGTAGAATATACCGCAATATTGACCGGCCTGCATCAGATTGATCGAAATTGCACACATCATTCATCAAAACTTGTGAGTATTCCTACAGCGGGTGCGGCGGCAATGGTTTAGCTTGGCTATCTTGTCATCGTTCGCACCGCTGACCCCAAAGTCGAGCGACCCGGGAAAGGGCATCATTGAAAATCAGTAACTCCAATAATCACGACTGCCCGGGACAGCGCTCCCGCAGCCTGACCGCCCTGGCCGTATCCCAAATCGGCAGCCCGCCGGTGCTCGCCATGGCCGCGATGCTGGCGTTGGCGACGCGTTTTCCCGGCGACGGACCGTGGTTCGCAGCCGGAGCCTATATCCTGATTGCGATCGTCGCCCCGGTGGCCTTTCTGGTCCGGGAGTTGAGGCATGGCCGGATCGGCGACATCGAATTGCCCCGGCGCCGCGATCGGGCGCGGCCGATGATCGTCGGGCAGATTCTCTCCGGAGTGGCGGCGCTGCTCTTATCCGCAACCGGAGCCCCCACCGAAATGGTCGCCCTGGCCGGAGCCCTGTGGGTTCTCGGCGTCCTGATCCTGATGGTCACCGTCTTCTGGAAGATCAGCGTCCACTGCGCCGCCGCATCCGCGGCCGCGACCCTTGCCTGGATTCTTTCCGGCGCCGCCCTGTTGCC
The DNA here is from genome assembly GCA_964646035.1 of uncultured Fibrobacteraceae bacterium. GTDB lineage: Bacteria > Krumholzibacteriota > Krumholzibacteriia > LZORAL124-64-63 > LZORAL124-64-63 > CAYLMM01. The sequence goes on from CAZYDJ010000002.1 coordinate 42,540, forward strand.
CGCCGTCGGCGCCCTGGCCGTAGTCTGGTCGCGGGTTCGCCTCGGCCGCCATACCCTCGCCCAGACCATCGCGGGATCCCTGCTCGGCTTCGGCGTCCTGCGCCTGGTCTGGTTCTGATACGAGGCAACCATCCGCGACAGCGGTCGTAGTACGGTTCGTCCCTCTCACCCATCCCGGAGGATGAACCATGACCCGTCGCACGATTGCCTTCCTGTTTCTGGCCGCGATCCTGATAGCCTCCCTGCCGGCCATGGCCGGGCACCGCCACAACGACAACCACAACAGCCATCTCGAAGATGTGGACATCGATTTCGAGGACGACGGCACCCTGGTTCTCGATCCCGATGGTTATCGCGGGGAATCCCTGACCATCTCCAAGGATCTGGTCCTGCGCGTGAATGGCGAAAAGGTGAAGCTGGACGACTCGGAAAAAATGCTGGTCGCCGACTATTACGAAAACGGAATGAAGGTCGTCCTGACAGCCGAAGCCATGGGCCGGGCCGGAGCCAAGATGGGCGTGCGGGGCGTCGCGCTGGCCGTCAATGCCATCGCGAAGGTCGCCAAGCTGCTGGACGCTGATTACGACTCCGATGATCTCGAACGCGATGTCGAGGCCGAAGCCGAGTCGATGGAAGAGGCCGGCGAGGAACTCGAGAAGCAGGGCGAGATCCTCAGCGGCCGGGTCGATGAAATGGGGCGGATCGCGAAGAAGATGCGTTCGAGAATCCCCGAAGTCGCAGAACTGGATTGGTTCGATTGATGAATTCAGGGTGCCCGGTCAGACATCGAGGCTGGGCACCTTTTCCCCCGTATGTTCGGGGTCGAGCCAGTAGCTCTGCTCCGGCGGCCTCACCCGCGGCGTCATGATGATCAACAGCAGCAGCGAAACGTAGAGCAAGGCGACCATCGCCGCCGGAACCCACCAGGGAAAAACCCCGATCTCGAAAATCCCCTTCGACCCGCCCGCCTCCATATGCGGAAAGACCGCCGCCCGGCCCAGCCAGGCCAGCAACAGGAACAACAGGATGTAGGAATAATTTCGGATCAGCCGGGCCTTGATGGCCTGGGCCATCGTGATCTTGAATTTGGGGTGCAGCAGGTCTTCGGCCACGCGGTCTCCCCAATGCGATATGGGGCTCTCGAGATCGCGGCGCAGGATGGGTCCGTAGAAGTTCTCCTCGATCATGCGCACCCGCGAGCGCCAGACGTCGAAGAAGCGGAAGCGGCGGGCCTCGTGCAGCAGGAAGACCAAGTTGGCGTACATGCCGGTGATCAGGGTTTCCTGTGCGTAATGCGGATTGCTGAAACTGAAGGTCAGGATGCCGACCGTCGCGATGATGGCCCAGTTGGACGTGGTGTCGAGGCGGTTGCGCCAGGCCAGGGCCCTGGCCGATTCGCCGCGATAAAGATGGACCAGCGCCGTGACGTACTCGCCCCTCGAGAGAGGTTGTCCCTCGTAATCGGCCCTCTGCCGTGGGGCCTGATCCCTCTCGGGGAAACTGTGGCTGTCCGGGGTGCGCATCATTACATCATGCTACCGGAGACACCGGGGGTTCGCAAGCCGTTGCTCAGCCCTTGGCGGGAAAACGACCGTCTAGCGCTTCGCGCAGTATCTGCGTGACCTCGTCGCTGAAATCCTTCTTCAGCATCCACTGCAGATAGTCGCGAGCCTCGGCGGCGACGTCTTCCAGGGATCGATCGCGGTACTTGCCGAAAGTGAATACTGCCCGGCCGTCATCATTCCAGATGAACTTCCGCGACGAATCCACGAAGCGTCCCTCGTCCGGGTTGCAGAAAACGTGCAACTCGTCAGGGTCGCGCGGCAGATCGGGATAGTGTTCGAGCTGGGCGTCCAGCACCGCCAGCGTCGCCTCGACATCGGCCAGGGCGGAGTGGGCGTTTTCCAGGTCTCCCCCGCAGAACTTGCTATATGCCGCGGTCAGGGTGCGGGGCTCCATCTTGACGAAGATCGTGAAGGCGTCGAAATGCCGGCGGCCGGCCAGATCGATCGAACTGCCCGCCCGGATCATTTCGGCCCGCAGCAGGGGAATGTCGAAGCGGCCGGTGTTGAAACCCGCCAGGTCGGCCCCGTCGAGAATCCGCTCCACCTCGGCTGTAATCTGCTCGAAGCGGGGCGCGTCGGCGACGTCGGCGTCGGAGATATCGTGGATCGCGGTGGCCCCGGGCGGGATCGGCATGCCCGGATTGACCAGCGACCGGAAGGTGCTTCTTGCGCCGTCCGGCTCCAGCCGCACCATGGCGATCTCGACGATGCGGTCGCGATCGACGTTGACCCCGGTGGTCTCGAGATCGAAACAGACCAGCGGTCTTTCCAGCTTCAGATTACGCATGCCTGATCTCCCCCGGCTCCCCTGATGAAAAGAGGGCCCCGGCTGCGGCCGGGGCCCTGCGCCGACGTTCTAGCTGTGCTGGAATTGCGGCACCTTGTGGATCCATTCCGGATGCAGGGCGCTGTTGCCGGTATGCAGTTCGCACAAGGTCTCGCGCAGCTTGCGCGTGACCGGGCCCTCGTCTCCGTCTGCGATCGTCAGATCCCGGCCCTGATAATGGATGAGGCCCACCGGAGTCACCACCGCGGCGGTGCCGCAGGCGAAGATCTCTTTGAGTTCGCCGCTGTCGATCTGCGCGCAGATCTTATCGATTTCCGGGTGTTCCTCGACCCAGTTCAGACCAAGGTCGCCGCAGAGCACGCCTACCGAGTTGCGCGTGACTCCCCGGAGGATGGTATCTCCGCACGGAGCGGTAATGATCCTGTCCTCGTAGACGAAGGCGATATTCATCGCCCCCATTTCCTCGATCCAGCGCTTGGTGACATCCAGCCAGATTATCTGATCGAAGCCCTCGTCCTTGGCGTTCTGGATCGGGACCAGGGCGGCGGCGTAATTGCCGCCGGTCTTGGCGCCGCCCACGCCGCCGGGAGCGGACCGGACGTAGGTCTCTTCCACCTTCAGGCGCAGAGGGTTGATCCCGCCGGCGAAATACGATCCCACCGGCCCGATGATGATGTAGAAGATGTAGCTGTCGGAGGGAGCGACACCGAGTCCGACCTGGGTGGATATCATCGTCGGCCGGATGTAGAGAGCGGCGGTGGGCTCGGGAACCCATTCGCGATCGAGATCGATCAGCCGTTCGAGGGCGTCCATGAAGAGCGCTTCGTCAATCGGCGGCATGCACATCCTGGCGCAGGAACGATTGAAGCGGGCGATGTTCATGTCGGGGCGGAACATGTGCCGGGTTCCGTCCTCCGGATTGGCGTAGGCCTTCATGCCCTCGAAGATCTCCTGACCGTAATGCAGCACCTTCACGGCCGGATCGAGCATGAACGGACCGTAGGGCTCGATCCGCGGGTCCTGCCATTTTCCGTCCCGATAATCCATCAGGAACATGTGCGGGGTGAAGGTCCGGCCGAAACCGTAATTTCCGTCTGTGGGAGGTTTGGCCGAGCTGGTGCTGCGGGTAATCTTTATCTCCATCTTTATCTCCTCCTGGCCGGGGTACGGCGGCGAAGAATAGCGACCGCGGATACCTGGCGCTCAGTATACGTTATTTATGCGCCCCGGATCATATCATGGTGAAATACAGCGCGAGAATCAAGACTTCCCGGAAGTCGGGATCAGGCCTTGTTGGACATGGCGCGGGGCCGCTCTGCCGGTTTTTCCGGATGAGCGGCGTTTTGGGCTGAAACGGCTGCTGACCCGGCATCGCGGGGATCCGCGCCTGTCGGTATCGCGCGGGGGATCCGGCTCAGGAAAAAGGCGCCCGCCGCTGCCGCTACGACCTCGCCCCCGCCCGCGAACATGAGCACGTTTCCGACTCCCAGCAGTCGACCGAGGGCCGGCCCGGCCAGCACCGAAAACAAGCTGATCGGCCCGAGCAGCGGGTTCAGCCAGCCGAAGATGCGGCCTCGTTCTCCCTCGTCGGTCTCCCGCTGCAGGAAGGTGGTCAGGTTGACCTGCAGGCCGGTGCTGATGGCTCCGAAACAGCCGAAGAGAACGGCGGCGGCGGGAACGCTCCGGTTCAGGGAGAACAGGATGAGCAACAGCCCGTCCAGCGCGACCAATCGGGTGACCGACGCCAGCGGACGCTTGTTGTCGCGGCGGAAGCCGGCGGCGAATGCTCCGGCGATGCCGCCCAGGCCGGCGGCGGCGAAGATGAAGCCGAGATCCCTGTCGCCGCGGCCGAGGCCGTTCTTGACGAAGTCGAAGACCAGCGGCGGCTGCATGGCCGTGACGACCGTGACCGCGGCCAGGAATGCGACAGCGAACCTGAGCCGGGGCCGATTCCAGATCGCCGCTACTCCGTGACGGCCCTCCGAGAGCAGAGAAGACCAGCCGGGGCGGGTCGGCACCACTTGCGAATCGGCATCGCTCCGCTTCACCGGCCTGCGGTCGCGGACTCCGGTCAGGATGATCGCCGAAACCAGAAAAGTGCCCGCGTCGACCCAGAAAGCGATGCGGGTTCCGACCGCCGCCACCAGGACTCCGCCGGCGGCCATGCCCAGCAGCAGCACCAGATTGCCGGTCAGCATCGCCAGTGCGTTGGTCTTCTTCAATGAATCGGCGGGAACGATGTCCGGGATCAGGGCCAGACGCGCCGGACCGGTCAGTTGCCGGCCGACGGCCAGCACCACGGCCAGGGCATAGATCCAGATCAGGCCTCCGGCGAACGGGATGGCGGCGACGGCGGCGGCGCAGAGGATATCGCTGAAGATCATCGCCCGCTTGCGGTCGCATCGATCCAGCACCACGCCGATGGCCGGCCCCATCAGCACGCCGGGCATAATCTGCAGGGCGGCCAACAGCCCGAGGCTGAGCACATCGCCGGTGATATCGAGAACCAGGGAGAAAAGCGCTATCAATACGATCTTGTCGCCCAGCCCGGATACGAACTGGGCCGACCAGACCGACAGGAAGCTACGATTGCCGAAGAGTTCCTTCACGGGGATCCTTCCCCTCGCCCGACCGCCGGTTCAGTCGAGGATCTGCAGGTCGGGCTCGGTCGAGCGGAGCCTGCTCAGTTCCTCTTCGCGCATGCGCACCGTCACCCGGCAATGCTCGACGTCATGTTCCTCCGCCAGAACGGAGGCGGTACGATGGAAAACCGCCACCAGGTCCATCCGGTGCAACGGCATCTGCAGACGGAACACCCGCTCCTTCTGGAGCAGGGCGTTGGTCAGGGCCGACCGTACAGCCTCCGGCCCTTCCCCGGCAAGTGCCGAAACGAAAAGGGAGTCCGGATATTCCATTCGGTAGCGGTTGATGAAGGCATCGCGGCTCTCGGCGTCGAGCAGATCGATCTTGTTGAAGACCATCAGCAGCGGGCGATCGCCGGGCACGATTTCGGCCAGGACTGAATTTACCGATGCGATCTGGTGATCGGGATCACTGCTCGAGGCGTCCACGACATGAAGCAGCAGATCCGCCTCGGCCACTTCCTGCAGGGTGGCGTGAAAACTCTCGACGAGATGGTGGGGCAGGCGACGGATGAAGCCGACCGTATCGGAGAGCAGGAAGAAATGACGCTCATCGACATCCACGCGGCGGGTGGTGGCGTCGAGGGTGGCGAAGAGGCGGTCGGCCACCAGGACGTCGGCCTGGGTGATCGCCCGCATCAACGTCGACTTGCCCGCGTTGGTATATCCGATCAGGGCCGCCGTGAAATGTTCCTGGCGGCGGCGCGCCTGGACCCGGCGATTGCCGGCCACTTCGACTAGCTCGCGCTTGAGACGCGAGATGCGGCGGCCGACCAGGCGGCGGTCCGTTTCGAGCTGGGTTTCGCCGGGGCCCCGCGTTCCGATCCCGCCCGCCTGACGTTCGAGATGCGACCACAGCTTTCTCAGCCGCGGCAACATATACTGCAGTTGGGCGAGCTCGACCTGCATGCGCGCCTGGCTGGTGCGGGCATGGCGGGCGAAGATATCCAGGATCAACTCGGTGCGGTCCAGCACGGACACCCCGTTGGATTCATCCCGGGATTCATTCAGTTCCCGCTCGATGTTCCGCGACTGGGCCGGCGACAGTTCGTTGTCGAATACGACCAGTCGGGCCCGGGTATGGTCCGCCACCGCTTGCAGTTCTTCCAGTTTGCCCTTGCCGATAAAAGTCGCCGGATCAGGGCGGTCGCGTTTCTGGGTGATCTCTCCGACCACTTCGCCGCCCGCCGTGTCGGCCAGGCGCCCGAGCTCTCCCAGGTCCGCCTCTCCGCCGCGCATGCCGCCGAAGTATTCCGGAAGATCGACGCCGACCAGCACCGTCGGTTGCCGCTTCACTTCCCGGACGCCGGTCCTGTCGTTGCCTTGATCAGATCTCATTATTCCATTTCTCCCAGCGGGCCATTGCTTTGTCGATACGCCTCTGCAGTTCATCGCAGGTCCGGGCGAACTCCATGCGCTGCCGCGGATCCAGGTCCGGTCCCGCCATTGCCGCAAGCACTTCGGATCGCCGGCTTTCCAGGTTCTCTATCTCTTCTTCGGCCTCGGCGATCCACTGCCGCCTGCGGACGATTTCGTTCTTGCTCAGTCCGCCCGGAGATTCTGCGTCCGCGCTCGGCCCGGCCGCTACGCTGTCGCCTCTTTTGGTTTCCCGTCTCGTGCGGATTCCGTTGGCCGCGGACTCGGTCGCCGCCTTCTCCAGACGCCACCGCGAATAATCGTGCCAGTTTCCCGGATGGATCCGCAGCGATTGGTCCCTGTCGCGTTCGTCGGGGAAGACGATCAGCCTGTCCGCCACCCGGTCGAGAAAACGCCTGTCGTGGGTGACCATCATTACGGTTCCGCTGAATCCGATCAGGGCTTCTTCCAGGGCCTCGCGCGCCTCGAGATCGAGGTGGTTGGTCGGTTCGTCGAGCAGAAGGGTGTTATGCCCCTCCTTGATCAGGCGCAACAGCGACAGCCTGCCCCGCTCGCCTCCGGAAAGGCGGGATACCGGGCGGTCGATCATGTCGGCGCCGAATCCGAAGGCGGCCAGATAACCCCTCAGCTCTCCCATGGTATCACCGGGAGCGACCACCTGCATCTCCTGGAGCACGGTGTTGGCGTCGTTGACGTTGCGCAGATGCTGATCGTAGAGTCCGATCTCGACGTTATGCCCGATCCGCACCGCCCCATGATCGGCGACGGTCCTGCCGGCGATCACATTGAGCAAAGTGCTCTTGCCGCAGCCGTTCGGCCCCAGGATCCCCACGCGCTCGCCGCGCAGAACCAGCAGGGACAGATCCTTGAACAGGGTCTTGGGACCGAAGCTTTTGGCCAGGTCCGCAATCTCGATGACGTTCTCGCCGCTGGCTCTTGCCGGTTTCAGGTGCAGCCGGCGAACCCCGGGCTCGGGGGGCGGCGTTTCAATCGGAGCTTCCTTCTCCAATTGCCTGCGGCGCGACTGGGCCTGTTTCGTTTTCTGGCCGGCCAGGTTGCGCCGGATGAAGTCCTCGGTGCGGGCCTTCTTCTCCTGGCGGCGGCGCGCGGCCGCCCGCAGCCGCTCGTCGCTTTCCCGGGACGCCGCGAGATAAGCGCTGTAGTTGCCGCTGTAACGAGACAGGCGTCCGGAATTGATGCGCAGGGTCACCGTGGCGACGCGATCGAGAAAGTACCGATCGTGGGATACGATCACCACCGAGCCGTGCATCCGGTTCAGGAAAGCCTCGAGCCATTCGCGGGCGCCGAGGTCGAGATGGTTGGTGGGTTCATCCAGCAACAGCAGATCTCCGCCGGCGAGCAGGTTCGCCGCCAGGGCGCCGCGCCTGCGTTCGCCCCCCGAGAGCTCCTCCGGCCGGCGGCTCCAGGTCGCGGCGGACAACCCCAGGCCCGAGAGAGCGGCCTCCAGCCTGGCCCTCCAGCCGTAGCCGTCGCGTCGCTCGTAGTCGGCCTGCAGTTTTCCCTGCCGTTCCGCGAGCCCTGTCGCCTCGCCGGCTTCGGAGCCGACCAGTCTCGATCCGAGTTCGGCCAACTCGGCTTCGATCTCGAGTTCGGCCGCGAACGCCGTGTCGGCGGCGATGTCGAAGAGGCTTCCCGAGCTGTCGTCGGGAGCGAACGTGGTCTCCTGCCGCAGAAAACGGGTGGTCACTCCGCCGGCGATCTGGCGGCTTCCCGATTGAGGTTCGATATCGCCGGCGATCAGGGATAGCAGTGTCGATTTGCCGGCGCCGTTTCCGCCCACCAGGGCGTAGCGGGTGGCGGGCAGGAGATTCAGGCTCACCCCGGCCAGGATGGGCTCGCGGCCGTAGTCGAAAACAATATCCTGCATCGAGACAAGTGACATCGGAGCCTCTCGGAGACGCCCGGCGACCCGGGCAGCAAAAACCCCTTCCGGAACAGGAAGGGGCTTTCGCTACTGACGATTTCTTTCCTTCAGGATGCGGTATTCGGCGACTTGCGGAACTTCAGCGGCGGCATTCCGCAGCGGTCTTTGAAGGTGCGCGAGAAATGAGCAAGGCTGTTGAATCCGCACTCCCGCGATATCTCCTCGATGGAGAGATCGAACCTGCGCAGCAGCTTCTTCGCGTTGTCCACCCTGATCTGGATCAGGTAGTCGCTGAAGCTCATTCCCACTTCGAGCCGAAAGAGATTCGAGAAATAGCCCGGAGACAGATGGACCATCTCGGCCATCTTGTCTCGGTTGACGCATTCCTTGAAGTTGTTCAGCACGTAGCGGCAGGTGTACTCGGCCCGGTAGTCGGTGATGTCCTGGTTCGCCGCCAAGGCGCCGTCCGACCCATTGGCGTCGAGTTTGACATCCGGAAGAGGACCGCTCCACAGCGCCACATCGACCGGAAGCGGTATCAGGCCTGGTTCCAGGTGGGCCCGGCCCATGGCGAGATCCGTTGCGCTTTCGGCGGCGGCTCCTGTCGAATCCTCGGCGATGTTGTTGCCGGTGGACTGCAGGAAATCCATGACGTGCTGAGCCGACTTCTGCAGGTTGGTCTTCTGAGCGACCAGAACCGGCACGCTCAATTGCGATTGGTAGTACTCGAGGGTGGGCTTCAGCGAGGCGTCGGCGTCAGCCGCATACACGAATATCAGGCGTGGCCTGAAATCCGCGGCGGGGCGCTCCCCTTCTCGCATCTGGCGCAGCAGAATCTGAGGACCGAAGATCGAATAGCAGAGTTCCGCCGGATTTTTCTCCGTTGCAGCACAAAGCATAAGGATCTTCTGAAGCTCGTCCTCATTCCCGTTGGCAATTACTTTTGGGCAAGTTGGGAACTCAACAACGAAGCTTGTCCATGCTTCCGTAATCGGTTCCAGTCTCTGTTTCACGACTGTCCCCCTAGACCTTGAAACGCTCCGTCGTAGGCAAGACCACAGGTGCATTCTTCGCTTTACGAACCACGAATTGAACTATTATACGATGATTATAGACGGACTGTCCAGGGTACACAAGTAAATATTTGGGTAACTCAATGTATTATAGTGGAATAGGTTATGGTGATCCTAAACGGCAACACCTTCGCGGCTGGTTTCGAAATTTATCTCAGAAACGTAACTCTTTTGGTTACAGACCAGTGCTCGATCTGGAGTTTGCAGAAATATGTTCCGGCGGCCACCTTGCGGCCGGCTGCGTCGTTTCCGTCCCAAGAAGATTCAAATTCGCCGACCGGCCTCGAACCACTGAAAAGTGTGGCTATTTCGTGTCCGGCCACGGTGTAGACCTTCAGCGATACAACCGGAGAAGACGATGAGTAGGGAATCCTCGCCTCGAGATCCACGGCCGGAGACTCGCCTTCTCCCCAGACGAATCCCTCGCCCACCGTTTCCGGAACCCGAAACCGGAGACGGGTCTGATCCCGGAACGGATTCGGGAACGTTTCGAGCAGCGTTGGCGAGAGCATCGGCGGACGCCCGGAAACGTCCAGGCTGGCGGCTTCGATCCCGTACTCGGCCTCTACCGGTTCCGGCAGCGGCTCCGCCAATTCCCCGATGAACGATCTGCCGCAGAGAAAACCGCCGGCGAGAAACTCTCCCTCGCGCGGTTCGCCGTCGGCAAAGGTGAAAACGAGTTCCCCCTGCTCATCGTGGCGCATACCGAAGCTGTGATCGAGATAGGGATCCGAAAGCAGGGCCGGGGCGGTTTTCGCCGACTCGCGGTAATTCGAGCAATTCTCTTCCCATCCCCTCGAATCGGCTTCGACGGGATTCCAGGCCAGGGAAAGCGGAGTTCCCAGAGCACGGCCGCCGATATTGAACTCGGCGGGATCCAGCAGGGCGAACGATCCCGGATCGATTGTGAATATCAGCCGCCACGATCCCTCCGCGCCTGATTCCCAGCGGGCGGGTAGGGCCCGGGCCTGGCGACAGGCCGGGCAGAGCGGGGGAACGATCCAGGGTACGTCGTCGCCGCCGGGAAGGACCGGGGCTCCCGACTTCAGCGCATGGACGAAAGACATCGCGAAGCGCAGCTGAAGCAGGGTCGGAGCGGTCGCGATCGCCAGGACGGAAGACCCGTCGGCCAGTTCGGCGTCCAGCCTGTCGCCGGAACCGAGGATCTTCCCGTCGCCGACAAGGAGAACTCCCAGCCAATGACTTCGGCCTCCGTTATCAATGCGGGATACGTTCAGGATGTCTTCGCGAACCGTTTCATCCGCGCCCGAGTGCCGTCGCAGGTCGGCTACGATCTCGACCCATTCGCCGCCGTGCGAGGTCAGGGTCGCCTGCGCCGGTTCCGGGTCGCCGTTGCGCGCCATCGCGTCCAGTCCCAGGAAAACGATGTTGTCGAGATGGGGGTAATCCCAATGATAGGCCTCGAGATGGTAGGCGCGGCCGTCGATACGCCTCGAGACGACGGCCATCCCGTCGCCGATCGCCGCGAAGTCCTCGTCGATCAGGCCGTCGCCGTCGTTATCCAATCCGTCGGCGCGGTCCTCGTCGATCAGGCCGTCCCCGTCATCGTCGACGCTGCCCGAAAATCCGCGGTGCCCGCAGGGAGCGCTTTCGCTGAAGAGGCCGGAGAAGATCGCTGCCGGGGCCGTGAGTCGATTGGGCCTGGAGATCGACGCCTGCTCGACATCCAGCAGGACCGAACCGTCGCCGACGTCGGCTATGGTGAGCAGGCCCGAACCTTCGACGGTAGCGACGGCGTTGGGTGGAATTCGAAATTCGGCGACCTTGTCCGCCGCCGGCCGGGCGCGGCACAGCGCCGGCAAAAGAATCGCCAGCGCTGTCAATATCAGTAGAGACGCGAACCGGCAAGGCCCCGCGCCCTTGGTATCAGCCAACATCGGAATCAACCTTCCGTGTCTTCGATCTCGACGACGCCGGCCTGCACTCTGGCCACGCTGACGACGTGATCGTCACCTTTCAGGCTGATGATGCGCACGCCCTGGGTGTTGCGGCCCAGGGTGGAGATGTCCTTCACCGCCATGCGGATGATTATGCCGTGGCGGGTAATCACCATCAACCCCTCGTTGTCGGCGACTTCCTTGATGTCGACCAGGGGGCCGTTGCGGTCGGTGGTCTTGATGGTGATCAGGCCGCGGCCTCCGCGACGCTGGGTGCGGTAATCGGTTATCGGGCTGCGCTTTCCGTATCCGTTCTCGGTGATCGCCAACAGCGTCTCGTCGTGCTGGACGACAACCATGCCGACCAGGTACTCCCCTTGCGAAAGGTGGATGCCGCGGACGCCGCGAGCCGTCCGGCCCATGGGCCTGATGTCGGATTCGTGGAAACGGATGGCCATGCCTCCGCTCGACCCCAGGATGATGTCGCGCTGACCGTTGGTCTCCCTGGCGGAAACGAGGTGCTCGCCTTCCAGCAGGGTGACCGCGCGGATGCCGGCCTGGCGCGGGCGGCTGAAGTCCTGCAGGGGCGTCTTCTTGATCACGCCGCTGCTGGTGACCATGACCAGGAAATGATCCTTGTCGAACTCGCGAACCGGCACGACGGCGCGCACGGTGTCTCCGGGAGCGAGGTTGATCATGTTCACGATCGGACGGCCGCGCGAGGTCCGGCCGGCGTTGGGCACCTTGTAGGTCTTCAGCCAGTGGCACTGGCCCTGGTCGGTCAGGACCAGCAGGTACTGGTGCGTGGAGGCGATGAACAGATCCTCCACCCAGTCCTCGTCCTTGGTTCCCATCGCGGTGATGCCCTTGCCGCCGCGGCCCTGGGTGCGGTAGGTGTCCAGCGGTATCCGCTTGATGTATCCCTCGTGGGAAAGGGTCACCGCCACTTCCTCGTCGGCGATCAGATCTTCGAGATCCATATCGTCTTCTTCGGGCACGATCGTCGTCCGGCGCGCGTCGCCGTACTTGGCGCGGACCTGTTCCAGCTCCTCGCGGATGATCTGCAGTACGCGGGGGCGGTTGTCGAGGATTTCACGCAGCTCGGCGATGAGCTCGATCAGGCTCTTGTACTCGTTCTCTATCTTCTGGCGCTCCATCCCGGTCAGCCGGGCGAGCCGCAGGTCGAGGATGGCCTGGGCCTGTATCTCGGAAAGGCCGAAGCGTTCGACCAGCCCGGCTTTCGCCGTCTCCGGGGATTCGCTGGTCTTGATCAACTCGACGATCTCGTCGATGTGATCGAGGGCGATGCGGTATCCCTCGAGGATGTGCGCCCGGTCCTCGGCCTTGCGCAGGTCGTATTTCGTGCGCCGGATGACGACTTCCTCGCGGAAGCGGAGGTACTCCTCCATCGTCTCCTTCAGGCTCATGACCTTGGGCCTGTTGTTGACCAGCGCCAGGTTGATCACGCCGAAGGTCTGCTGCAGCTGGGTGTGGGCGAAGAGCTTGTTCAACACTACCTGGGGATAGGCGTCCTTCTTCAGCACGACCACGACGCGCATGCCCTCGCGATCGGATTCGTCGCGCAGGTCGCTGATGCCGTCGATCTGGCCGCCGCGAACCAGGTGCGCGATCTTCTCGACCAGGTTCGCCTTGTTCACCTGGTAGGGCAGTTCGCTGATGATGATCCGCGATTTCCCTTTCGCGTCCTCTTCGATCTCGGTGCGGCCCCGGACCACGACCCGGCCGCGGCCGGTGTTGATGTAGTCGACGATCCCCCGCCGGCCCTGGACGATGCCGCCGGTCGGAAAATCAGGACCTTCCACGTGTTCCAACAGGCCGTCCGCGTCGATATCCGGATCGTCGAGCATGACGATCAGGGCGTTGCAGATCTCGGTCATGTTGTGGGGCGGGATCTTCGTCGCCATACCCACCGCGATGCCGTCGGAGCCGTTGACCAGCAGGTTGGGAATAGCCGAGGGCATCACCGACGGCATGGTGCGCGAGCCGTCGTAGTTGGGCACGAAATCGACGGTCTCCTTGTCGAGATCGCGCATGATGTCGGTGGAGATCCGGGTCAGCCGGGCTTCGGTATAACGTTCGGCCGCGGCAGAGTCGCCGTCGATCGAGCCGAAGTTGCCCTGACCGTCGACCAGCGGATAGCGCAGGCTGAAATCCTGGGCCAGCCGGACCAGCGTGTCATAGACCGAATTGGTGCCGTGGGGATGGTAGTTACCCGTCGTATCACCGGTGATCTTCGCCGACTTGCGGTAGGGCCTGCCCGGCTGCAGGTTCAGGTCGTTCATCGCGGTCAGCACGCGGCGGTGCACCGGCTTCAGGCCGTCCCTGACGTCGGGCAATGCGCGGGAAATGATCACGCTCATGGAGTATTCGAGATACGACTGCTCCATCTTCTCGTTGATATCGACGTCGAGCACGTGCCCGATGCTGTTCTCCGTCATTTGACTCGCTCCCGCCGCCCGCCCGGGCGGCTCTTTCAGCTAGATGTCCAGATCCTCGTAGCGCACCTGGTGGGCGTTTTCCTCGATGAAGCGGCGACGCGATTCCACATCGTCGCCCATCAGCATATGAAAGACCCGGTCCGCGTTGACCGCGTCCTCGACCGCGACCCTGGTCAGGGTGCGGTGCTCGGGATTCATGGTCGTCTCCCAGAGCTGCTCCGGGTTCATCTCGCCGAGGCCCTTATAGCGCTGGACGTAGACTCCCCTGTTTCCCATCTCCTCGACCAGCGCGTCCTTCTGCTCGTCGCTGTAGGCGTAGATCTCGCGCTTGTCCTTCTTCACCCGGTACAGGGGGGGCTCGGCGATGTACATGTGGCCGCCCTCTATGACCTCCTTGAAGTACCGGAAGAAGAGAGTGAGGATCAGGGTGCGGATGTGGGCGCCGTCGACGTCGGCGTCGGTCATGATGATGATGCGGTGATAGCGCAGCTTGGCGATGTCGAAGATGCCGGTGCCGACGCCGGTGCCCAATGCGGTGATGACCGTGCGGACCTCGTCGTTGCCGAGAATCTTGTCGAGCCGCGCCTTCTCCACGTTGAGGATCTTGCCCTTCAGCGGCAGGATCGCCTGGAAGCGGCGGTCGCGCCCCTGCTTGGCCGATCCGCCGGCCGAGTCGCCCTCGACCAGGTACAGCTCGCATTCCTCGGGATTGGTGCTCGAGCAGTCGGAAAGCTTGCCCGGCAGCGCGGCCGAATCGAGGGCCGACTTGCGCCGGGTCAGGTCGCGCGCCTTGCGGGCCGCCTCGCGGGCCTGGGCCGCGCCGACGCACTTGCCGACGATCTTCTTCGCCGCCGCGGGATGCTCGTCGAGATACTGGCCGAGGCAGGTGTTGACCAGCTGCTCGACCTGTCCCTTGACCTCGGTGTTGCCCAGCTTGGTCTTGGTCTGGCCCTCGAACTGGGGCTCGGGGATCTTCACCGAGATGACCGCGGTCAGCCCCTCGCGCACATCGTCGCCCGAAAGAGCCTTGAGCTCCTTCTTGAAGAGGTTCTCCTTCTGCGCGTAGGCGTTCAGCGTCCGGGTCAGGCCGGCCCGGAATCCGGACAGGTGGCTGCCGCCCTCGTGGGTGTGGATGTTGTTGGCGAAGGTGTAGAGGTTCTCGGCGTAGCTGTCGTTGTAGTCGAGTGCGATCTCGACCTGGACGCCGCTCTTCTCGCCCTCGATGTAGACCGGTTCGTCGCAGACCACGGTGCGGTTCTCGTTGATCCACCGCACGTATTCGACGATGCCGCCCTCGTAGTGGAACTCTTCGCTGCGGCCGTCCTCTTCGCGGTTGTCGGCTATCGAGATGTACAGGCCCTTGTTCAGGAAGGCCAGCTCCCGCATGCGCGTCATCAGGGTCTCGAAGCTGTAGCTCACGTCCTCGAAGATTTCGGCGTCGGGCTGGAAGACCACGGCCGTGCCGGTGAGAGTCTCATCGCAGTCGCCGATCGAGGCCATGGGAGCCTTCGGTGCGCCGCGCTCGTACTCCTGGAACCACACCTTGCCCTGGCGGCGGACCTCGACCTTGAGATCGGAAGAGAGCGCGTTGACGCAGCTGACGCCCACTCCGTGCAGTCCGCCGGAGACCTTGTAGCTGTTCTTGTCGAACTTGCCCCCGGCGTGAAGGCTGGTCATCACGACCTCGAGAGCCGGCTTGCCCTCGGTCTTATGCATGTCGACCGGGATGCCGCGGCCGTTATCCTCCACCCTGATGCTGTTTCCGGGCAGGATGGCGACCGTGATCCGGTCGCAATAGCCGGCCAGCGCCTCGTCGATGGAGTTGTCGACCACCTCGTAGACGAGGTGATGGAGCCCGCGGGTGCTGGTGTCGCCGATATACATCGCCGGGCGCTTGCGAACGGCCTCGAGGCCCTTCAGAACCTGGATGCCTTGTGCTGTGTATTGCTCGGATGCCGAGGCGTTATTCATGAAACCTCTCCACTCGTATCGACCGTTGGCGATCGAAGTGTCATTTGTCGTTGTCTTTCGGGTTACGTCGTGTCGACAGGCGTGACCAGCGCAGGCTCTTGATGGTCCCCTCGCCGTGAAGGGCGTTGAACTTTTCAATGATCATCGGAGCGAGCAACGTGAGTTCCTGGCGCCAGGCTGCGTGATCGGCATCGACGGTCAGGACGCCGTCGGCGAAATCCACCGGTTGGCAGTGTTTCGCCGCCGCCTCTCCCACGACTGCGGCCCAGTCATCCAGGATGTGCCTGTCGCGCAAACGGTCGCTGATCCCTGTCGCATCGAGCACGTTTCCGAGAATCGATCCGATCGGGAGCGGGCCACCCTTGCGTTTACGTCTTTCAGCAATCATACCAGTTCGGTAACGCCTCCCGCGCGGACCGACCACGATCGCAGATCCACTGGTCGCCAGTCGCTCACATCTTCCTCGCGCGCGGTCGCTATGAATATCTGGTGACTCTCTCCGGTGCGTTCCTGTAGCTTGCCGGTGCGTCCCCGGTCCAGCTCGCTGAAGATATCGTCGAAGAAAAGTACCGGTCTAACCCGACGTTTGAGATGCACCAGATCACCCTGGGCCAGCTTCAACGCTATGGCCGCGGTCCGGGTCTCTCCCTGGGATCCGAAAGAGCGCAGATTGATGCCGTCGAGTTGAACTTCGAAGTCGTCCATGTGCGGTCCGGCGAGGCTTCTGCCGCGCCGCAACTCATCCTCGCCAATATAATCAAATTTGCCCAGAATATCCGCTTCTAATTGCCCTTCCGGAGCATCTTTCAGGCTGTTTCCGAGCTGCGGCTCGTACTTCACGGCGACCTCGGAAACCCGGTCGGCGAAATGGCTGTAGGCGACGGCGACATGGGGCTCGATCTCGG
Organism: uncultured Fibrobacteraceae bacterium; assembly: GCA_964646035.1. GTDB lineage: Bacteria > Krumholzibacteriota > Krumholzibacteriia > LZORAL124-64-63 > LZORAL124-64-63 > CAYLMM01. The sequence continues at coordinate 59,102 of CAZYDJ010000002.1, forward strand.
ACGTGTAACTGGCTCTGGCGGAGCAAATTGGCGCTGCATGGGATGCCATTTCCGAGTTCCAGACACGCAGGTCTTCGCGCACTTTGGCCGGGTTGACGAAGCCTCTTCTGGCATCCCGCAGGAGCCGGTTTTTTTGCTTCAGGGCGCGGTTGTAGGCCTGCAGATGGAGCAGATAACCCGCGTCGACCATGCTGAGGCCCTGGTCAAGGTAGCGGCGCCTTGCTTCCGGGCCGCCCCGGACCAGTTGCACGGTCTGGGGATCGAAGACCACGGTCGTCAATCTGCCCAGCAGATCGACCTTTCTTTTCACCTGTTCGCCGTCGACCCGGAACCGCCGCCCGCGTCCTCTTTCGATACCGTATTCGAACTCAATCTCGCGATCGTCCTCCCCCTTCGCGGTCAGGCGCACATGGGCGCACTCGGCGTCGAAGCGGACAAGATCATCGTCGCGGGCGCCACGGAAGGAACGGCCGAGAGAAGGATAGTTCAGGGCCTCGAGCAGATTGGATTTTCCCTGCCCGTTGTCGCCGACCAGGAGATTCACTCCCGGCGAAAAACGAAGCTGGACTTCCGCGAGGTTGCGGAAGTCCAGGATCTCTGCCGATACGAGACGCATTCGGATCAGTCCGAAGTCAGGCGCAAAGGCATCAACAAGCAAAGCAGTTCATCGCCGGAATCCGATTCGCCGGCCGGAGCGATCAGGGCCGCGCTCTGGGGATCCTTCAGAAGGATCTGGATGTTGTCGGAGCGGACGTTCTTCAGGACATCGAGCAGGTAGTTGTAGTTGAAGCCGATCTCCAGCGCCGTGCCGTCGTAGTTGACCGGCAGTTGATCCTCGGTGCGGCTGCCGTCGGCGCCGGTGGCGGAGAGTTCCATGCTCTGCTTCTCGAGTCCCACCCGCACCTGGCTGGTGATGCGGTCGGCGGTGATCGAAACCCTGCGCACCGATGACATCAGACTCTCGCGATCGACGGTCAACAACAGATCGTTGTCCTTGGGAATCACCGCGGTGTAGTCGGGAAATTGTCCGTCCAGCAGGCGGGTGTGCAGAGTCGTATCGCCGATGTTGAAGCTCAACTGATTGGAGCCGACATGGACGCCTATCTTCTTCGCGCCCTCGGCCAATCGCACGAACTGCATCAGGCCCTGGGTGTCGGCGATGAGTTCACGATCCTCGGTCACTCCCCATTCCATGTTCCTTTTCGATCTGGCCAGGCGATGGGCGTCGGTGGCAACCATGGTCAGGTTGGTGGGCTTGATCTCCCATTTGATCCCCATCAATGCGGGACGGGTCTCGTCACGAGATATGGCATAGGCGGTTTCCTTGATCATGGCGACCAATCCCGTCGAATCTACTTCGAGGGCCTTCTGCTGCTCGATCTCGGGCAGGTTGGGAAACTCGTCCACGTTCATGCTGGATTCGGTCAGAGACGACTTGCCGGCGATCACTCGGAATGATCCCGCCTTATCCTCGATCTGCACCTCGCCCGGAGCGAGAGTACGGGCGAAGGAGATGAACTTGCCGGCCGGCACCGCTATCCTTCCCGGTTCCTTTACCTCCACCTTGTCGGTGACGGTCGTGACCGATATATCGAGATTGGTGGCGGAAAGACGCAGACCTTCTTCGCCGGCCTCCATCAGGACACAAGTCAGGATGGGCATCGTTGTCTTGGCGGGCACGACGCTGTGCACGACGCTCAGCGCGTTGTTCAGATCCTCTTGCTGGATCGTGATCTTCAAGGTCGTCCTCCGTTTCGTGTTCTCCGGTCGATTGCCCGTCACCTCACGGGCGGATTGCTATGATAAATTCCCGCTCTTCTATCTTCAACCTAATATAGATAAAGTAGTAGTGAGTAGTAGGGCCTGTGGACAGTGTGGATTATTTTTTCAAACTTCATTGCTGCAATCACTTGGCTTCATTTCGATGTGATTTTGCCTGTGGATCTCGTGGGGAACGAAGTTGCACGGATCAGATGTACTCCACAACTTGTCGCGTCCGTCCGTTTATTCCCCAGTATACCCACCACCATATCCACACGGTTATCCAGAGCGATTTTTCAACGCAGTAATGCGTAACGAAGCGTCAAGCCCCGCCGCGAACCCGGACATCCGCTCAGAGCTTGGCGAAGAAGTCCTTGATGACGCCCCGGAAAAGAGGATCTCCGTCTCTGAGTTTCTTCACTTTATGACAGGCGTGCAGCACGGTCGTGTGATCACGATTTCCGAAAGCGCGGCCGATCTGGTTGAGTGAGGCGCCGACCTTCTCCCTCGCCACATACATCGCTACCTGCCGAGCCAGCGCCAAGTCCTGGGTGCGTCGTTTGGACTTGAGCTGCTCCACCGTGACATCATAATACTCGCTGATGAGGTTCATGATGTCGGCGATGGTTACGGCCCGGGCCGGAGAAGCCTGGAATACGGAGGAGAGCACTTCCGATGCCATGTCCAGGTTGATCTCGTTTCCGGTAACGGTAGCGAAGGCCTGGAGCTTGACCAGCGCCCCCTCGAGATTCCGGATGTTGTTGGTGACGTTCATCGCGATGTATTCGATGACGTCATCCGGTATGTAGATGTTGTTCGCCTCGACCTTCTTGTTGAGAATCGCTATACGCGTCTCGAGGTCCGGTGCCTGGATGTCCACTATCAGTCCCCACTCGAACCGGGAACGCAGGCGCTCCTCGAGCGTGGGGATCTCCTTGGGCGGCCGGTCGGAGGTCAGGACGATCTGCTTGTTCTCGTTATAAAGGGTGTTGAAGGTGTGGAAGAACTCTTCCTGGGTCGACTCCTTGCCGGCCAGGAAGGCCACGTCGTCGACCAGCAGCACATCGGCCGTGCGATACTGCTGCTTGAATTTGTAGGTCTGGTTCTGCTGGATGGACCAGATCAGATCGTTCATGAACTGTTCGGCGGTGACGTAACAGACGTTGCGCCTCGGATTGGATTCGAGGATGGCGTTGCCCACCGCATGCATCAGATGGGTCTTGCCCAGCCCCACTCCGCCGTGGATGAACAGCGGATTGTAGCTGCCGCCGAGGTTGTTGCTGACCGCGACGCTGGCTGCGTGAGCCAACTTGGATCCGGATCCGACCACGAAGTTCTTGAACGTGTAATCCCGATTCAGATAGACCCTGTTGCGTGCGACGTTGGGTGTCGGCCGCGCCGGATGCTCGTTCTCGGAGTCGACGGTGGCGATACCGCTGAGGTCTTCGATCGCCTGGGTCAGGTTGAACAGCTCGTTCTTCTGGTTGGTTTTATCGGGATCGACGGTGAATACGCAGTTCAGCTTGCGGCCGAAGTGGCCCGAAAGCGCCTGCTCGAGATTATGTGTGTGATGCTCGCTGAACCAGTCCATGAAGAAGCGGTCCGGGCACAGGATATCAACCGAATCGCCCCGCCAGCGCAGGGGCCGCAACGGCATGAACCAGGTCTCAAATGTCTGTTGGGATATGTTCTGCCGGACAGAGTCCAGTATCGTTTCCCAATAATTGGTCAAGGGAGCCGCTTCCATTGTATATAAGTCGGTTCCTTTCCCCTGGACGTAGCTACCCACCCAGAATATGCCCAAAGAATGAGCCATTCCGCCTAAGCTACTGTGTTTTAATCAGATAAATAACCCTCAAACCACGGATCAGGAGACTTATCCACAATAAAGCCGAGGCTGTGGATAACTCCGATGTCCCCACCCGGGCGTTTTCAACACCTGTTGGCGTAACCTAGCATGGCCCAAAATCGCCTGCAAGGATTTTCTTCCAGCTTTTCTATAAAGTCTTCAACCCAATGATGAACATAAGCTTGTGCTTTTCGGCACAAGGCGTAGATTATCCACATCCCGGAACCGTTTCGCAGTGTGATACGGGATCGAGAATGAGAAAACATCACCTGAAGTCGATGGCGTACCCCATTTATCTTGACAGGGCGATGGGTTATGCCTAACCTTTCACGGTTCATTTCTAGTATATTCAGGGAGGACTGTCCGTGAAGAGGACGTTTCAGCCAAGCAACATCAAACGAGCCAGGACTCACGGCTTCCGTAAGCGGATGTCGACACGCGCCGGCCGTTTGGTATTGAAGCGCCGCCGCGGCAAGGGCCGCAAGCGCCTTTCCGCCTAACGCCACCCGGGTGGGGGCCTGCCATGCCGCGGTCACTCACACGTCGCGAGGACTTCCGAAAAGCCTATGCGGAAGGATTGAAGGTTACAGGACGCCTGTGCGTCCTGTATCTTCTGCCCGGTCCGGACGACGCCAAGGCAGTCGTGGCCAGCCGCAAGGTGGGGGGGGCGGTACAGCGCAATCGCGCCAAGCGATTGATGCGTGAAGCCCTGCGGCTTGTGGTTCATAATCCGTCCGGACTCGCAGAGAAGATCCGCGAGTGTGTTGTCATACCCGGCGATACGGAAGGCCTCTGGATGGTCGCCGTAGCCCGCAGGCGCATTCTCGAGGCGAACGTACACGACGTAATGGCGGAGATTCGCTCCTTGTTGGCGGAGCCGCTGGAGAGGAATCGCGACGACAGCCGCCGGAATCACTGACCGGTTACCGGAGGCCGCTCTCACGATTGGCAATATGTGGAGAGTTCCCTACATCCTGATTCGTCTTTATCAGCGGTTGCTGTCTCCCCTGCTGCCCTCCTCCTGCCGCTTCCAACCCACTTGTTCGAATTACGCCGTTGAAGCATTGCGCGAGCACGGCCTACTGCGCGGATCCTGGCTGAGCTTCCGCCGCATCGCCCGCTGCCATCCCTGGCGCACGGGCGGATTCGATCCTGTTCCGGCGCACTCGCCGATTCCCCCGGTAAACGGAGAAGAGTTGAATGGATAGAAAAGCCGTCCTGGCATTTGTCTTGATGTTCCTGGTATTTTTGCTCTGGTCCAAACTGATGACGAACTCCACGAGTTCCGACCAGCAGGCCGCGCCTGCCGACGGCGCTGCGGTCGCGGTCGAGCAGACGGACTATGCTGCGAATCAGGCTCCGGCCTCCGCCGGCCCGGAAGAGGTTCGGGAGACCTTGCCCGCCGCCGACTCCGCGGCGACCGCCGCAGTGATCGGAGTCTTCGTCTCCCCCGTCGAACCTCCCATTCCGGTTGTTGTATCGACCAGTTTCTACGACATGGTCATCGACCCCGTCGGCGGACGCATCGTCAGCTGGATCAGCCATGTCTATCCCGGCCAGAACGGCGACCCGTTGGAATTGGTGCCCCAGGATTTCCAGGGCGAGGGAGCAGGGGAGAAGCTGATCTTCTCCGGCGGCGTCATCGACGTATCCACGGCGGTGTTTTCGCCTGTCGGCCCTTCCCTGGTCAAGATCGAAGACGGATCCGGAGAGCGTGCCGTGGCTTTCTCGGCGATGACCGTCGACGGCCTGGAGATTCGCAAGACCTTCACCATCCGTCCGGGAAGATATGATTTCCTGGTCGACTATTCGGTGGTACCCGGCGATACGCCCGAAGCCGTGGCCGCGGCTTCCCGCCTCGGAGATCCGGTGGCGGCCCGATTCGTCTGGTCCGAAGGATTGAACGAGACCGAACAGAAGGCCGGGTCGGCCTTTGTCCGCGGTCAGGCTGGATTCCGCGCTTTCGCTCTGGTCGGCGAGGAGAAGTCCTTCAAGAATCGGAGCGATCTCGCCAAGCCGGAGAAGGCTTTCGGATCCTATGACGGATCGGTCCGGATCGCCGGCGTCCAGAGCAAGTACTTCATGATCGCCGGCGTGGTGCCGGGAGCCGAAGATCGGGCCGTGGAGGGCCGGATCCGCCTCGGCGGCAATCCCGAGTTGAATCGCCAGTCGTGGGAGATCGAGATACCCCTGCGCTCCAAGGGCGGCCTGGGATCGGCTTCGCTGCTGACCTATGTCGGGCCCAGCGATTACAGCCTGCTGCGCGACTACGGGCAAGGCCTGCGGGGGATGGTCAATCTGGGCTGGAAGTGGATCCAGCCGATCTCCGAACTGGTGCTCGTGCTGATGAACTGGCTGCACAAGTTCATTCCGAACTATGGCTGGGTCATCGTTATCATCTCCATTCTCAGTAAGCTGGTGTTCTATCCGCTGACCGCCCGCGGAACCCGCTCCATGCGCAACATGCAGGTGGCGCAGGCGCGGCTGAAGCCCAGGCTGGACGCGGCGAAGCAGAAGCACTCCGGCGACCCCCAGAAATACAACCAAGAGATGATGAAGATCTACAAGGAGGAGGGGGTCAATCCGATGGCCGGCATGGCCGGCTGTCTGCCCATGCTGGTGCAGATGCCGGTGTTCATTGCGCTCTATCAGGTGCTTTACAACATGATCGACCTGCGCCAGGCGCCCTTCATCTTCTGGATCCAGGATCTTTCGCAACCCGACGCGCTGTTCACTCTGCCGTTCTCGTTGCCGTTCCTGGGATCCGATTTCAACCTGCTGCCCATAATCATGGCAGCCGTAACGCTGCTACAGACCAAGATGACACCGACGGCCGGATCCGCGGGACAGATGGCCAGCATCAACACGATCATGCCGATCATGATGCTCTTCCTGCTGTACAACATGCCATCCGGGCTCGTGATCTACTGGACTATCAATACCGGGGTCACAGCCTATCAAACCTGGATGATCCACCGATCCGCGCCGGCACCCGAAGGAGCACGAGAAATATGATCAGGGAACATAACGGAGAGGCCATCGACAGCAAGGGACGCACGGTCCAGGAAGCTATCGACGAGGCATTGCTCGAGCTCGGCGCCCGACGCGACGAGGTCGAAATTGAAATCCTGGAAGAAGGAAAAGAAGGATTGTTCGGCATGATCGGCCGCCGGTCTGCCCGAGTCCTGGTCACGCCCAAGGCCAAGCGCCGTCGGCCTCGCCGCCGCTCCGGCCGCGGCCGCGGCCGTTCCGGATCCGACGATTCCGGCAGCGGACGCGAAAGCGCATCAGCTTCCCGTTCGGGTGGCGACGAGGATCGCAGCGACGCCTCCGCCGGAGGCGCTCGCCGGGACGACAACCGTGGCGGCCGTAGGGACGAATCCCGCGGTGGCCGCAGGGACGATAGCCGCGGTGGCCGCAGGGACGAATCCCGCGGTGGCCGCAGGGACGATAGCCGTGGCGCCCGCAGGGACGATAGCCGTGGCGCCCGCAGGGACGATTCCCGCGGCGACCGCCCGCGCGGCGATCAGGGGCAGGCGAGGGATTCCGGAGGTGAGCGATCGCGAGATCGCTCCGGTTCCGGAGATCGCGCCCGCCGACCGCGCGAAGAAGCTGCTCCCGCGCAGTCCGGAGCGCCCCGTGGCGAGCAGCGGCCCCGCGGCGCCGACTCCGACCCCGGGCGCTGGCCGGAGCCCAGGGAGAGAGCCGTGGAGACCACAGAGGCCGCTCCGGGGGTTCCCGTGAGCGGTATGGCTCCTGTTGCCGAAACCAGGCCCGAGACTGCAGCCGTATCCACCGGCGCGACGGTCAAGGCTTCCGATCTGGCCCAGCCCGTAACCGGGTTCGAGTCCGGGAACGTCGCGGCCGCGCAGGAGAAATTCTCCAGCGACCTGATGAGGCTTTGTGGCTTTCCTTGTCGCTGCAACGTGGTCGAGGATGAATACAACCTCGTGAAGATCGTCACCGACGAGCCCAGCGCGAGTATTCTGGTCGGCCGCAACGGTCATGCGATCAGCGCCCTGGAGACCATCGTCGAACGATTGACCTCCCAGGCCACCGGCGGACCCGTCCACATGAATCTCGACATCAACAACTATCGTCGCCGCCGCGAGCACAGACTGGCCGACCTGACCCGTCTTTCGATGCAGAAAGTGCGTACGAACGGCCAAATAGAGCATCTGCCTCCGCTCAACGCACGGGAGAGGCGGATCGTGCACATGACCGTCGCCGAGAGCGGCGATCTGTCCACCATTACAGAAGGTTTCGGGCTCGACCGGCATGTAGTCATCCTGCCCGAGGGCGTTTCCGAGGCTGATTACGCCCAGCAGAACGCTGAGCCGAGCGCCGGGCCGAACGCCGAGTCGAGCGCCGAGCTGAACGACGCTCCTGAGGCCGCCGTCGAGGCTTCGGCTGATGCCGGCAATGAAACCACAACGGATGTGGCCGATCCCGGCAATGAAGCCATAACGGATAAGGCCGAGGCCGATCCCGGCAACGAAAAACGGGATTATCCGCAGGATTGATCGCCGGCCACCTAAATCCAGGATCGGGGCCCGCCAAACGGGCTCCACAAGAAGGGCGGCGCCGGGCGCTGCCCTTCTGTTTGGACGGACGAATCCGGGAGGATCCGTATGAGCCGCAAGTCGGGCCCCGTCGACGCGGGCAATGAAACAATCGTCGCTCTCGCGACTCCCGAAGGCGTCGGCGGCCTGGCCGTCGTTCGTCTCAGCGGCGAGCGGGCGGTGGAATGCGCCGGCCGGATATTCCGTTGCGCCGCCTTCGCCGGCGAAGTCGTTTCGCATCGCGCCTATCACGGATTCGTCATCGATCCCGCCGAGGGTAAAACAGGGGAGGCGGTTGACGAGGTCGTCGTCCTGCCGATGCTCGCCCCCCGCAGCTACACCGGAGAGGACACGGTCGAGATATCCTGCCACGGGGGAGTGCAGCCGGCGCGCCTGGTGATCGAGGCCTGCGTAGCCGCCGGAGCGCGTCCCGCCCGCGCCGGTGAATTCACTCGCCGCGCGTTCATCAACGGTCGCATCAGCCTGGACCAGGCCGAGGCCGTGGCCGATCTCATCCACGCCGAAGACCGGCTCGCGGCCAAGGGTGCGGTGGCTCAGTTGGACGGAGGACTGCGGCGTGAAATCGTCGCGATCGAGGAGCCGCTGATCAAGCTGCTGGCCGATCTTGAAGGCGGACTCGAGTTCGCCGCCGAGGAGGAAGCCGGGCTGGATGTTCCCCGCGAAAAATTGATCGCGATCTGTGACGATGCGCTGGCCCGGGTGGTCCGGTTGATCGATCTCGGACCCGAGGGAAGGCGCATCCGCGAGGGCGTCGGCGTGGTGCTTCTGGGCGATCCCAACGCCGGCAAAAGCAGCCTCTTCAACGCCCTGCTCGGACGCCCGCGCGCGCTGGTGGATCCGGAGGCCGGCACCACCCGCGACATCGTCGACGCGACCATGATCCACCGCGGCGTACGCTTCGAACTGCACGACACCGCCGGGCTCAGATCCGGCGCCGGCAGGGTCGAAAACATGGGAATCGAGCTGGCCCGAGAGGCTGCCGGCTCTGCCGATATAGTGCTGTTATTAAAGGATTTGAGTGTTGATGTCAAAGACATTAACGCCGATGGCGAGGCCGGTTTCGCGTTCACGGCCGACGGCGCGGAGCGCATCCGTGTCGGCACCAAGATCGACCTCGCCGGGGATATCGGAACGGGGCGGCCGGTCCCGAAATCCATGGTCGTGACTTCGGCTGTGACCGGCCTCGGGATAGACGAATTGCGCGACCGGATCTGGTCCGTCGCGCGAGCCGACCGGATGGAGGAAGCGGCGTCCCTGGGGATCGTTCTCAACCGCCGACACCGGCATCGCCTCGCCGTCGTGCGCGACGAGCTCGAGCAGCTGCGTGAGATTGCCGCGGCCGGCGCCGAGGATGAAATCCTGGCCACGATGCTCGCCGCCGCGCTGACCGGATTCGGTGAGATTTCCGGTCGCGTCTTCAGCGAGAATCTGCTCGGTGAAATCTTTTCCCGGTTCTGCGTGGGTAAGTGATGAGCGATGTTTTTTCGAGTACGACGGATTTTTTTTCAGGGATGGTTTTCTGAATGACGACTCGAGATTCCTGGGATGTTCTGGTGGTCGGCGGCGGCCACGCCGGTGTCGAGGCGGCGCTCGCCTCGTCGCGTCGCGGCGTACGCACCGCCCTGCTGACCCACGACGTCGCGGCTCTCGGGGTCATGCCCTGCAACCCGGCGATCGGGGGGCTCGGCAAGGGTCATCTCGTCAAGGAAATCGATGCTCTCGGCGGCGAGATGGGACGCGCCATCGACGCTACCGGAATCCAGTTCCGGCTGCTGAACCGGCGCAAGGGACCGGCCGTGCGATCGCCGCGGGCCCAAGCCGACAAGCACGCATATCAGCGGTACATGACATCTGTCGCCGCGGCGCAACCCGGGCTCGACCTGATCGCCGGGGAGGCCGCCGATCTGTTGATCGAGGATCCGGGTTCCATAGAGAGCCGGATCAGGGGAGTACGCACCGCCGACGGTCGTGAACTGCTCGCGGGGAAGGTGATTCTCTGCGCCGGCACTTTTCTGCGTGGCCTGATGCATATCGGAGACGATCGTCGTGACGGAGGCCGGGCCGGCGCGGCGTCCAGCCGGGACCTCAGCGGTTCCCTGGCCGCTTGCGGCGTTCAGCTCGCCCGTCTCAAGACCGGGACTCCGCCGCGATTGCTGCGCAGTTCGATCGATTTCGAACGCACCACCGTCCAGGCCGGAGATCCCGACCCGTCGCCTTTCTCTTTCCGCACCCAAGACTTCGACCCGCATCAGGTCAGTTGCCACATCACCCACACCAACGCCGACACCCATAATATTATTCTCGCAAATCTTTACAGGTCACCGCTTTACGGCGGTATAATCGACGGCGCGGGACCGCGATATTGTCCGTCCATAGAAGACAAGGTTGTCCGGTTCGCCGATAAATCCAGCCACCACATATTTTTGGAGCCCGAGGGGCTGGATAACGAAGAGATCTATGTCAACGGGCTGTCCACCAGTCTGCCGGCGGATGTCCAGGAGGCTTTTGTCAGATCCGTGCCCGGGCTTGAGGATGCCGTGCTTTTGCGCCACGGCTATGCCGTCGAGTATGACAGTATTCCTTCCTGGCAGGTCGGACCCACTCTCGAGATGAAGTCGATAAGAGGGCTCTATCTCGCAGGCCAGATTCTCGGGACTTCCGGTTATGAGGAAGCCGCGGCCCAGGGCCTGGTCGCCGGAGTCAACGCATCGTTGTCACTGCAGGATGAGGATCCGTTCATCTTGAGCCGCGATGAGGCGTATATCGGTGTTTTGATTGACGATCTGGTAACCAAGGAAATCTCGGAGCCCTATCGGATGTTTACGAGCCGGGCCGAGCATCGGCTATCCCTGCGCTGCGACAATGCGCCCGGGAGGTTGCTGCAGCATGCCCAGAGAATAGGGCTTTTGCCGGATGAGGATTTGGACCTGTTGCGGCGCAGAGTCCGTGCTGCTTCGACGAGCCGGTCTTTCATCGGCGCCGCCAAGATCGATTCTGCGAAAGACGGAGAAGTCGGTCTTGCCGGAGCCATTTTACGCGGTCATCCCGCCGATGCTGATATCTGGCGGGCCTTCCTCACTCAGTCGACAGTCGATTCTGTGGGGGCGGGATCTGTAGCCTGGACCGACTCTCTCGAGTCCATACTGGAGTTGGGCGAAGATTTGCATTTGCCGCGCCGCCTTTGCCGTGAGGCGGTCGAGCAGGCTGCGGTAGATATCAGATACGAGGGCTATATCGCGAAGCAGGAAAGGCTTTTGAAGCGCCAGGCGCATTTGGACGATCTGGAGATACCTGCCGAATTCCCTTATTCCGATTACGGTTCGATCAGTTTCGAGGCTCGCGAAAAGCTTTCGCGAATGCGGCCGCTGACTATCGGCCAGGCCGGCAGGATCGACGGGGTCAGAACCTCCGATCTGGCCGTGCTTTCGATCCTGGTTCAGAAGCACATCGCCGGGTCAGCTCGAAGCGAGGGCGATTTCAAGGAGGATTCATGAGCTTCCAGCAGGCTCGCCCCGCCGGCGACATACCGGGATGGGATATCTTCGCCGCCGAAGTATTGCGTTGGAACGCGCAGTTCAGCCTGATATCCAGAACTTCGCCCGAGGAGCAGCTGCGGTTGTTGCTTTCGGAGTGCCGCGCTTCTTTTCCGGTCCTCATTGAATCCCTGAGAGCTGTTTTCCCGGTTATTGGCGATTCCGAGTCCAGCCCGCGGCCGGATATCGTCCTGATCGACCTGGGCTCCGGCGGCGGATTCCCGGGTATTCCCTGGGCCCTGCAGATGCGGGATCATTTTTCGCGCGCTGATGATAATTCATCCTGGTCCGCTCATCTAGTAGAGCCCCGGCAAAAGCGCGCCTGGTTTCTGGAGAGGTGTTCGCGCAAGCTGGGTCTCGAGAATGTGGAAGTGGTGGAATCGAGATGGGGGGATGTCGGGGATACCGGCTTTGCGTCGCCGGCCCCGCCCGCTTCCGGGCGTCTCTGGATTATCAGCCTCAAAGCCCTCAAGTTGACCGAATCAGAAGTTTGGCGGGGTTTCCGGCGATTTGTCGGCCGCGATGAGCTATTGCCCGGCGAGTCGGTTGCCATATGCCGTTTCCATTCCGGCGTGGAAAAGGATCTGGCGGATACGATATCCGAATTGGCCCTTCCTCCTCGCGTCGAATCCCTTTCCAGCCCTTCCCGCCGCGGCGCCACTTTTGTCGCCCCGTTCGCAGACGAAGAACGCAGCCTTGCCCTCCTGCTTTCCTGTTACGGCGGCATCGCCACTCCCGCTTAGGATACGTGTTCCACGTGGAACGTCCCGCTGATTTTCGCGGCCTTCAAACAATTGTTCCACGTGGAACGCGGCCCTGTTTTTGGCGGGGATAAGACTGTTCCACGTGGAACAGTCAGCTCAGCCCAGAGCGTCCCGGCGGCAGGGCGGGGCACTCCCCGACAAAACAGTCCACAATTTATCAAAACAGTAAAAACAGCCCTAAATCGTAATTAAGCTTGAATATTAGACAATCCCTGATCGGCTGCCAATAGTTGTCCACAGTAAAATCAGTCAAATTGTGGATAACCTCATTTAAGGTCTGGACACGACTTGAGGGGTGTGATTATCTTCCTTTGGCCGTCCCGGCAGCAAAAGACAACTTCCCACTCTCGAAGGACGTTACGGATTCATGGGAAAAGTCATATCTATATCGAATCAGAAGGGCGGCGTGGGTAAGACCACGACAGCGGTAAATCTCAGCGCCAGCCTGGCCGTGGCGGAGAAAAAGACCCTCCTGATCGACCTGGACCCGCAGGGAAACGCTACAAGTGGTTGTGGAATAGACAATTACAACAACACAAGCTATGAATTGTTGTTGGGCAACGCATCTCTCGAATCGGCTGCCGCCCAGACCGAGATACCTTATTTGTCGATCGTTCCCAGCGATCGCAGGTTGGCCGGAGCCGAGATAGAGCTGGTTTCCCAGATATCCCGGGAGCGTTTCCTCGACGCCGCGATCGAGGATTATCGCGACGCCTACGACTTCATAATCATCGACACTCCGCCGAGCCTGGGCCTGATCACCCTAAACGCCCTGACCGCGGCCGACTCGGTTCTGATTCCCATCCAATGCGAGTATTACGCGCTCGAGGGGCTGAGCCAGTTATTGAGCACCATCCAGCTGGTGCAGAAGGGCCTGAACCCCGATCTGCGGTTGGAAGGCGTGCTGCTGACGATGTTCGATCAGCGCCTCAAGCTGTCGAACCAGGTCGCAGAAGAGGCTATCGATTACTTCCAGGACACCGTCTACAATACCAAGATCCCCCGTAATGTCCGTCTCAGCGAGGCGCCGTCGTTCGGCAAGCCGATCATACTTTATGATGTGGATTGCGCCGGTTCCCGCAGCTATCTGGATCTGGCCGCCGAGGTGATAGCCGGCGACACGGCCAGGCCGCGGGCGGTGCCGGACATAGTCCCCGGGGTGGCCGGCTTGACAGGCAATCCCCCGATCGACACGCAGGAGGCTGAACGATGACCGCTCGCCAGAACAGGGTGCTCGGCAAGGGGCTTTCCGCGCTGATATCCGGCGCGGTAGAGGATGCCGTCGGGGCGGGCGAGTCCGGATCCATCAAGGTTCCCATTGCCTCAATCGGCCTCAATCCAGGGCAGCCGCGCAAGACCTTCAACGAGAGTACGCTCAACGAACTGGCCGACTCCATTCGCCAGGTCGGCGTGCTGCAGCCGGTGCTGATCAGGAGATTGCGTCGCGGCGATCCGCGCCCGCTGAGCCTCGGCGAGCGGCTGGGGCCGGAAGTCCGGGAGCCGACGGCGGCGCCCCTGGAATATTGTCTGGTCGCCGGTGAGCGGCGTCTGCGCGCGGCGCATCTGGCCGGGCATTCCGAAGTGCCGGCGTTGGTGTGCACCTACGAGGAGACCGAGGCGCTGAAGGTGGCGTTGCTGGAAAACATCCAGCGCGAGGACCTGAACCCAATGGAGGAAGCAGCGACATATCAGCAACTGCTCGACTCCTACGGGGCCACCCAGGAAGAGCTGGCCGGGATGCTGGGCAAGAGCCGCAGCGGCGTCAGCAACACCATGCGCCTTTTGAGTCTCGAGCCGGAGATCCAGGAGATGGTCCGTGCCGGCGGCCTCAGCCGCGGCCACGCCAAAGCCTTGCTGGGACTGGGCGATCTCGATGTGCGGATGCGCCTGGCCAAGCTCTGCCTGAGCCGGGGCCTCTCGGTGCGGGACTGTGAAAAACGGGTCCAGACCCTGCAGGGCGCCGCGACATCCGCCACCGGCCGCCGCCGTCGCCGGGCCAAGGAAGAGAGCCGCGAAGTGCGCGCCCTGCGCGAACGCACCGAGCAGGTTATGGGTTCGCCGGTCCGCATCGATCGCAGCGCCGCCGGCAAGGGAGAAGTGGCCATCCGCTTCTTTTCGGACGACGACCTGACCCGCGTGCTGACCAAGCTGGGAGTGGACACCGACCTTTCCTAGCCGCTCCGATCCGACAAGCCCGACGGTCGCGAAGAAGGACGGGATGAAGTTCCTGAAGAAGCTCAAGAGCCGGAAAATGCCGAATCCGCTGCAGGATCTGCTGCTGTGGATCCTGTTTGCGACGACGTCGATGCTGCTGGCGATGATCGTGTTCAACGCGGTCCATCTAATGCATTACGTCCGGGCCATGCGGGTGGACGACTACGGCCGGGCCGCGCAGGAACTCGGCCCCCTGCCGTTGGTCTGGTCGGTGGTCTCGATGGTTCTCTTCGTCCTGGTGGGCTGGGGTTTCTGGTTCGTTTTCCGCCGCCGCCAGGTCGAACAACTGCGCCTGCGGCGCTCGGAACAGAAGTACCGCAACATCATCAACAACGCCGGCGAGGCCATCTTCCTGCTCGACCACCAGGGCAAGGTCATCGAGTGGAACAAGACGGCCGAAACACTCTTCGGACATCCCCGCCGCAACGTGCTGAACCGGCAGTTCCGCGACGTTCACGTCTGCTACGGATCCGAGGTGGAGCGGGCGATCGCCGCCGCCGATCGTCGCGGCGACAGGGTCAGCTTCGAGATGCCTTTGCGCGGCAGGGAACTGACCCTCGATAGCGGCATGCTTTCGATGTCGGTGTCGCCGATCACAGTCGGTCGGGCCAAGAGCGGTGCCGACGGCGTCAAGCGCAGCTACGTGGTCATCGCGCGGGACATCACATCCGAGCGGCAGCTCGAAACCAGGATGAGCGAGACGGAGAAGCTGGCCAGCCTGGGCCAACTCGCCGCCGGGGTCGCCCATCAGCTCAACACCCCGCTCGGTTCGATCCTGCTTTCGGCGCAGATGCTCGAGGAGACCAACGAATCCGATGATGACGCCGAGGATCTGCAGCGCATCGTGCGCCAGACCGTCCAGTGCCGCACCATCATCAAGGGCCTGCTCAATTTCGCCCGCGCCAGCGGCAGCGAGCGCAGCCCACAGAGCCTGGCCGACATAGTGCATGAGACGATTTTCCTGATGGAGAAGAACATCAAGCTTGCCGGCGTGGAAGTGGTGATCGAGGATCGGGACGAGGTCGTCATCCACGGCAACCGCAACGAGCTGGAGCAGGTCTTCTTCAACCTGTTGAGCAACTCGCTCGACGCCATGAAGAACGGCGGCAAAATCTCCATCATCATGGACAAGCTCGACGAAGGCGAAGGGCGGGTCGTCTTCGCCGACACCGGACCCGGCATCCCGGAAGAAGAGCGGGAAAAGGTTTTTCTGCCTTTCTTCACGACCAAGGAATACGGCAAGGGGACCGGGTTGGGGCTGGCGATAGTCGCCCGCATCGTTCATGAACACGGCGGCCATGTCCTGCTCGTGAACGACAACCGGAGCGGCGCCCGATTCGAGATCACGTTTCCCCTGCTGAGGGAGTCAACGCGTACGGAGGCGATCTCATGAAATTGCGCCTGCCGCCGCAGACCCGCGTGATACTGGTCCCGAGCGACGAGCGCTCGAGCCGCGAATATCTGCTCGGCCGCGGATTGCTGCTGTTCCTGCTGGCGGTGACGGCGGTTCTGGCTGTCCTGATCGTGGTCGTGCTGGTGAGCTACGGATCCCTGACCCGCCAGGCGTGGCGGGCGCAGGTGCTGCAGGGGGAGTTGGATGCCACGCAGGGAGCGCTGTCCCGGACGGCGGAACTGCAGCGCGAACTCAATGAACAGCGCGGCTTCCAGGAAAGACTGCTGGTGATGCTCGGCGTGGAGCCGGCGCCGGCGCTGGACAGCGATACTCTGTCCTGGACCGGCGAGCGAGCGGCGCCCCGTTCGCTTTCCGGGATCACGGCGGGCGGCGAACCGGCGCCGTCGCTGGCGCAGACCGCGGCCAAAGTGATGACGCCGCCGCCGGATATGTGGCCGCTGCGCGGGTACGTCACCAAGGAATTCGAGCGGGGTGACACTCACCGCGGAGTACTGCCGCATCCGGGCATAGATCTGGTCGCCCCGTCGGGTACTCCGGTGCTTTCGGCGGGACGCGGAGTTGTGGTGAGGGCGGATTGGGACGATTATCTGGGAAACTATGTTGAAATCCGCCACGGTTTCAGTTACGTAACAGTCTACGGACATTGCAACAGCTTGTCGGTGCGTCCGGGCGATCGGGTCGACCGCGGCCAGCATATCGCCACTCTCGGAGGCACGGGACAGGCAAGCGCTCCACATCTTCATTTCGAAGTATGGAAAGGGGATCAGGAAGTGGATCCCCGCAGCGTTATATCAGGTAATCCGGAGTCCTGAGGGACACTGGTTGCCTACATGACCGTCACGGCGAAAGCCAGGAGGAAAAGCATGTTCGGAAAGGACGCCGAAAACCAAGAGGTCGACAGCAGGCAGACCTCTATTCTGGCCCAGGGATGCAAATTCGACGGCAAGGTGCAGGTAAAGGGCGCCTTCCGGATCGAAGGCGAATTCTCCGGGAGTATCGAGACGCCTGAGAATCTGATAATCGGCAAGACGGGCGTGGTCCGGGCCGAGGTCAAGGTCAAGAACGCGATCATCGCGGGCCAGATCTTCGGCAACATCGATGCCGAGAACAAGATCGAGCTGCAGAGCGGATCCCATGTCGAGGGCGACATCCGCACCAAGCGCCTCGTCATCGACGAGGGCGTCTTCTTCGAGGGCAACTGCAGCATGGGCGGCGAGCATCGCCGGGCTCCGGCGGCGTCGGCGGCCCCGGCGGCCGGCGCGGCGCCCGCGCCCCAGGGCCAGCCCGGGAAGTAGTTCGGATACGGACGGAGCCCATTCAGCCGATGCGGTTGACAGATGGGTTTCTTCAGGTATTCATGTATGCCGGTCGCGACTTCGTTCGCGGCCGGCGTCACGGTTAGTGACGGGTCGCCGCGATGGGAGAAAACCCCAGGGACCAGAGGAACCGCAGCGAGCACGGTAAGCGGACTCGGGAAATCGGCATCTTCACCGCCATCCCGATGATGCTGATCGCCGGGCCGGCCCTCGGTTATATGGTCGGGCACTGGGCCGGCGGCCGTTGGGGCAACCAGAACACCTGGCAGGCGGTCGGAGCGCTGTTCGGTTTCCTGGCCGCGGCGCGACAGATCTGGTCGGTCCTCAAGGAACACGGAAACAACCAGTGAATTTTTCGATCATCAAGAAGGCCCGCATCGCCACAGTAGCAACCGCCCTGGTCGGCTTCGTCGTGATCGGCGTATTGCTGGACTTCGGGTTCGCGGGTGGATTCCTGGCCACCGCCCTCTGGGGAGCGGCCGGATTCTGGATCATCGAGGGGCTGGTGCGGCTGGCGCTGCTGCCGCCCGGACAAAGCCGCTCGCGGGGGCGGATCCTGGCCCTGGTCGGCGGCAAGCTGGCGCTTTATGCGATCGCCCTCTGGGCTCTGCTCAAAGGGGTCGTAGCGCCGATTCCGGCGATGATCGGTTTTTCGCTTTTGCTTGTTGTCCTGGTGATTACCACTTTGTTGGAGCGTCCGAAGCTGCAGACGTCCCGATCAGAGGTACAAGAAGACGATGAACAATAGGCTGCGGTTCCTGCTTGCGGTTGGACTCCTGGTCGGCGCCTGCGTCTTGTCGACGCCGGCGGTCGCATCCGACCCGGACGATTCACATCAAGCCGCCACGGAAACCGAACACGCCACCGCGGCGCCGGTCGACGAGCACGCCGGCGAAACCCCGGGCGAGGTCCATGTCGATGAGCACGCCGCAGCCGACGC
>CAZYDJ010000003.1:0-59694 GCA_964646035.1 uncultured Fibrobacteraceae bacterium
CGCGAGGGCGGCCGCACCGTCGGTGCCGGCGTCGTCGCCAAGATCATCGAATAGTGAATTGAATCCGCGGCGGGAAGTGATTACCTTCCCGCCGGCACCATCCGGCAACGGGCCGGGATGCGAAAGGTGAGCAGGCGCCGCTGGACGGCGAAGCTGGAGTAACCATCGCGCGAAGGAGAGAAGATTGGCTAGGCAGAAGATCAAGATCAGACTCAAAGCCTACGAGCCGGCCGTACTGGACCGTTCGGCCCAGATGATCGTGCAGACGGCTTTGCGTACCGGAGCCCTGGTCCGGGGGCCCGTGCCCCTGCCGACCCGGAGGACCATTTATACCGTCCTGCGCTCGCCGCACGTTGACAAGAAGTCGCGCGAGCAGTTTGAGATGCGCATTCACAAGCGCCTCATCGAGATCGAGAACTCGACGCCGCAGACCACGGAATTCCTCAAGAAGCTGACGCTTCCCGCAAGCGTCGACGTGGAGATCAAGGTCTGAGCGTGGCGCGTGAAAGCGACCCAGGGAGCGAGGAACAATGACGGGACTTATCGGCAAGAAGATCGGGATGACGCGACTGTTCGACGAGAACGGCCTCCATATCCCGGTGACGGTGATCGAGGCCGGTCCCTGCGTGGTTACGCAGATCAAGACCGCCAAGCATGATGGATACGACGCCGTCCAGTTGGGATTCGGGACCCGCAAGCCCAAGAACACTCCGCTGCCCCAGCAGGGGCACTTCAACAAGGCCGGCTGCGCGCCGGTGCGGATAGTGCGCGAGTTCGCCCCCGCCGACGGTGACGCACTCAACGCAGGCGACACCCTGGACGTCTCCATTTTCTCGGACGTCGAGATGGTGGATGTCACCGGCACCACCAAGGGCCGCGGCTTCTCGGGACGGATCAAGCGCTGGGGACAGCACCGTGGACCGGACGGCCATGGCTCCAAGAACGTGCGTCAGTCGGGATCGATCGGCATGCACACCAAGCCGGGTCGGGTTCTGCCGGGGCACCACATGCCGGGACAGTACGGCAACAAACGCGAGACCAAGAAGAACCTCAAGGTCGTTCGCGTCGATCAGGATCGTAACCTTCTGATGGTCAGGGGCAGTGTCCCTGGCAGCCGGAACGGGATCGTCTTCATCAAGGTCAGCCGCTAGGGCGCTCCGGGCCCTCCGGAACAGACAGGCATGAGGTAAGCGATGGCTACGGCGAATTTATACAACAAGAGCGGCGAGACGGTCGGCACCGTCGAGCTTTCGGACGCGCTGTTCGCGCAGCCCGTCCACAAACAGGCCCTTTACGAGTCCGTTCGTTGCTATCTGGCCAACCAGCGCCAGGGCACGCACGACACCCAGACCAGGGCCGAGGTAGCATACTCGGGCTCCAAGCTGTATCGGCAGAAAGGCACTGGACGGGCCCGCGCCGGCAGCGCCCGGTCGCCGCTGCGCGTCGGCGGCGGTACGGTCTTCGGACCGCACCCGCGCGATTACAGCTACCGGATCCCCAAGAAGGTGAAGCGGAAGGCCCTGCATTCCGCTCTGAGCGACCGGGCGACCAACGAGCGGATCTTCGTCATGGAGGACTTCCCGATGGAGGCCCCCCGTACCACCGAGATGGCCAAGATGTTGGCCGGAATGGAATTGAGCGGCCGTCACACGCTGTTCGTTCTGCCGATGGATTCGGATACGCTCTACAAGTCCCTTCGCAACCTCAAGGGTGTCAGGGTCATGCGGCACACGGACCTCAACGCCTATACGGTCCTCTGGGCCGACAATCTGGTGTTCACCAAGAGTTCGTTGAGTGGCGCCGAGGAGGTGTTCGGATCATGAAGGATCTGAGCCGGGTCATCGAGCGACCGCTGATCACCGAGCGCGGCACCGTCCTGAGGGATCTGGCCAACCAGTATTTCTTTCAGGTCAATCCGGCCGCCAACAAGCACGAGATCAAGCAGGCCGTGGAACTCTACTTCGGGGTAAAGGTCGCTTCGGTTCGCACCATGAACATGCGCGGCAAGATCAAGCGGATGGGCCGTTTCCAGGGCAAGCGCTCCGATTGGAAAAAGGCTATCGTAACGCTTTCCGAGGGTGACACGATCGATATCTTCGACAACGTCTAGGACGAGGGTTGCCGCTGCGCGGACGCAGTGGCTCGTGAGGAGTAGGGAACAGATGGCTATCAAGAAGTTGAAGCCCCAGACGCCCGGACAGCGCTTCCGCACGGTCTCGGATTTCAGTGAGATCACGACGGACAGGCCTGAGAAATCGCTGCTCGAGCCCTTGACCAAGTCGGGCGGTCGCAACAACAACGGCCGCGTGACAAGCCGTCACCGCGGCGGCGGCCACAAGCGACGCTACCGTCGTATCGACTTCAAGCGCGACAAGATGGGCGTTCCCGCCCGGGTCGCGACGGTCGAATACGACCCGAACCGCAGCGCCCGGATCTCTCTGCTGGTCTACGCCGACGGCGAGAAGCGGTACATCATCTGGCCCAACGGCCTGAAGGTGAACGATACCGTCATGGCCGGCGAGAAGGCCGGGTTCAACGTCGGCAACGCGCTTCCCCTGCGGTTGATCCCGCTGGGAACGTTGGTGCACAACGTCGAACTGCAGATCGGCCGCGGCGGCCAGATCGTGCGCAGCGCCGGTTCCTTCGCCCAGGTCATGGCCAAGGACGGCGACTACGTCACGCTGCGCCTGCCGAGCGGCGAGGTGCGGATGGTGCACCAGAACTGCTATGCGACAATCGGCGAGGTGGGCAATTCCGAGCACGAGAACATCGTGCTGGGCAAGGCCGGCAAGTCGCGTTGGCTCGGTCGTCGGCCCAAGGTTCGCGGCGTGGCCATGAACCCGGTCGACCATCCCCACGGCGGCGGCGAGGGCAAGACTTCGGGCGGCCGCCACCCGGTTTCTCCCTGGGGCACGCCGGCCAAGGGATTCAAGACCCGGACCAAGAAGCCTTCGGATCGATTCATCGTGCGCAGGCGCAAGAAGAAGTAGCTGAACCCGCCGCGGGCCAGGCCGGCGGCGCTTGATGGAGGATGGGAGCAGCATGGCTCGATCGATCAAAAAGGGACCCTACGTCGCAGATCACCTCGCCAAGAAGGTGAACGACCTGAATTCCAGGGGCGAAAAGCGGGTCATCAAGACATGGTCCCGCAGGTCCACGATCATTCCGGACTTCCTGGGCCACACGATCGCCGTCCACAACGGCAAGCAGTTCATACCCGTGTATGTCCAGGAGAACATGGTGGGGCATAAGTTCGGTGAATTTTCCCCCACGCGGACGTATCGCGGACATTCGAGCAGGGATAAGAAGAAGAAGTAGCGCCCCAAACTCGGAGGCTTTGAGATGAGCGGCCGTGCCGTTAGTCGTTACGTAAGGATTTCGCCCAGCAAGACCAGGCTCGTCGCCGATCTTGTCCGTGGCAAGCGTGTGGATAAGGCCTTGAACATCCTCGCCCTGACTCCCAGGAAGGCTTCGCCGATCCTGCGCAAGGCGATCATGTCCGCCGTCGCCAACGCCCGTAACACGGGCGAAGAAGGCGTTCGCCGCAATGATGCCGAATACGTCGTGTCCGAAGTCATGATCGACGAGGGACCGACCATGAAGCGGATCCGCCCGCGGGCCCAAGGGCGCGCTTACCGGATCCTGAAGCGAACCAGTCATATCCAGGTCAAGGTTTCCCCGGTCGATTAGACCGGAGGGATGCGGGGACCAGCGGCGCTTCTGCGCCGGCAGAAAAGGTCTTCCGCGGCTCCGAAAGGAAGATGAATGGGTCAGAAGACACATCCTATCGGTTTCCGGCTGGGAATCGTAAAGGACTGGAACTCCTCCTGGTTCAGCACCAAGGAGTATGCTGACTGGCTGAGCGAGGATCTCCTCCTGCGGAAATACGTCATGACTCGCGTCGGCACCGCCGGTATCGCCGCAGTCAAGATCAAGCGGTTCCGCGAGAAGGTGAACGTCATCGTTTCCACGAGCCGGCCGGGCGTGGTCATCGGTCGTCGTGGAGCCCGCGCCGACGAATTGAAGGCCGAGCTCGAGGCGATGATCGGCAAGAAGGTCAAGCTGGACATCGAGGAGATCAAGAAGCCCGAGCTCAGCGCGCCTCTGGTGGCCGAGCACGTGGCAGCCCAGCTGAAGGGCCGCGTTTCCTTCCGTCGCGCCATGAAGAAGGCCATCGCCACCGCCATGCGGATGGGTGCGAAGGGCATCAAGATCAGGTGCGCCGGCCGCCTCGGCGGTTCGGAAATGGCCCGGATCGAGTCCTATCACGACGGTAGTGTGCCCCTGCACACCCTGCGTGCCGACATCGATTACGGAACGGCATTGGCCTGCACCACCTACGGCGCCATCGGCGTCAAAGTGTGGATCTGCCGCGGGGAGATCTTTCCCGCCGACTTCAAGGAGCAGCTGCGGGCGCAGGTCCATGAGGATCGAGCCTGACGGTCATCCGGCCCGCATGGAGCGTGAGCCGATTGGAGAGGACGACTAGTCATGTTGATGCCGAAGAGAACAAAGTTCAGGAAGGCCCATAAGGGCCGCATGCGGGGCGTCGCGCACCGCGGCAGCTCGGTGGCCTTCGGCGATTACGGGTTGCAGGCCATGGAGTGCGGCTGGATCAAGAGCCGCCAGATCGAGTCCGCCCGTGTGGCTATCACCCGTAGCATAAAGCGCCTGGGCAAGGTCTGGATCCGTGTCTTTCCGGACAAGCCCATTACTTTGAAGCCCGCCGAAACCCGAATGGGCAAGGGCAAGGGCAGCCCGGAATACTGGGTCGCCGTGGTCAAGCCGGGCCGCATCCTGTTCGAGATCAACGGCGTCACCCCGGACCTGGCCAAGAAGGCCCTAACTCTCGGTGCGGCCAAGCTGCCGTTCAAGACGCGCATCGTCAGCCGCCAGGGGGACTAAGAGATGAAGAAAGCCCACGAGTTGCGGGAAATGTCCGTCGAGGAGCTCGAGAGCCTCGTTACCGAAAAGTCGGAGGATTTCCTGAACATGAGGATGCAGCTGAAGATGCGTCGCATCGACAATCCCTTGTCCGTCCGTATGGCGCGCAGGGAGTTGGCTGTCATCAAGACCGTGCTGAATGAGAAGAGAGCCGGCCTCTAGAGGCTCCGGCTAGCCGCCCGCGGCCAGTTCCGCTGGGCAGGGAGATGGAAGCATGACGAATAGTGAGAGGAACCTGAGGGCTGTTCGGATCGGCACGGTGGTGTCCGACAAGATGGACAAGACCGTCGTCGTCAAGATCGACCGGCGTTTCCCCCATCCTCTGTACAAGCGGATCATCACCCGCTCGGAGAAGCTGAGCGCGCACGACGAGACGAACGATTGCAATATCGGCGATGTCGTGAAGTTGATGGCAACGCGGCCCTACTCGAAGAGCAAGCGCTGGCGTGTCGCGGAGATACTGGAGCGGGCGAAGTAACAGGCCCCCAAGGAGAAAGTCATGATTCAGGAATACACGATGATGACCATCGCGGACAACTCGGGCGCCAAGACCGCCCAGTGCATCCGCATTCTCGGCGGAACCCGTCGCCGCTACGCGCGGGTCGGGGACGTCGTGGTCTGCGCGGTCAAGTCGGCGATCCCCAACGGGAACATGAAGAAGGGCACCGTCGTCAAGGCGGTCGTCGTTCGGACCCGCAAGGAGGTCGGCCGGCGCGACGGCTCGTACATCCGCTTCGGCGAGAACGCCGCCGTCATCATCGGCGACGACGGGGAGCCCGTGGGCACCCGTATCTTCGGGCCGGTTGCCCGGGAGCTGCGCGAGAAGAAGTACATGAAGATCGTCTCGCTGGCTCCGGAGGTTCTGTGATGCATATCCGCAAGAAGGACAAAGTCAAGGTCTTGGCCGGTAACGACCGCGGCAAGATCGGTGAAGTGTTGAAGGTGTTTCCCGACTCGAACCGCATCGTGGTCGAGAAGGTGAACATGATCAAACGCCACACCCGCAAGACGCAGCAGACGCCTCAGGGCGGCATCGTCGAGAAGGAGGCGCCCATCGCGGTCGCCAACGTGATGATGATCTGCCCGAAGTGCGGCAACCCGTCGCGGACCGGCACGGTCAAGCTCAACGACGGCAGCCGTGTGCGGACCTGCAAGAAGTGTGGCGAAATGCTGGCCAACTGACGGCCGGCCTGGAGGACCTAGTAAAATGGCGAAGAGCATGCCGAGAATGAGGGAATCCTACGAACAGGATATCCGGCCGGCCCTGAAGGAGAAATTCGGGTACGTCAACCCGATGATGATCCCGAAGCCGACCAAGATCGTCCTGAACGTGGGCGCCGGCCGCGCCATCCAGAACCAGAAGATGCTGGAAAGCGCCGTCGTGGAACTGGAGACGATCACCGGCCAGAAGGCGGTCAAGGCCAGGGCCCGCAAATCCATCTCGAACTTCAAGCTCCGCGAGGGCATGGAGATCGGGGCCCGCGTCACGTTGCGCGGCGAGCGGATGTGGGAGTTCATGGACCGCTTCATCAACTTCACCCTGCCCCGCATCCGGGATTTCCGCGGCGTGACGACCCGTTTGAGCGGCAGTGGCGACTACACTATCGGTTTGCGGGATCAGTTGGTGTTCCCGGAGATCGATTACGACAAGGTCGATGAGCCGCGCGGAATGAATGTGACATTCGTGACGACCGCCAAGACCGATGAGGAAGGGCGCGAGTTGCTTCGGCTGCTGGGCATGCCTTTCCGACGTTCCTAGGAGGATTTGAGTTGGCTAAGAAGTCGCTGATCGCCAAGGCCAACCGGCCGCCGAAGTACAAGGTACGGGGTTATAACCGGTGCCGTCGCTGCGGGCGTCCCCGGGCCTACTACCGCAAGTTCGGCATCTGCAGGATTTGCTTCCGTGAGTTGGCCCTGCAGGGCGACTTGCCGGGCGTCGTCAAGTCGAGCTGGTAATACGCTGCGAGGAGCTTGAAAAAGATGAGCATGACCGATCCCATTGCGGACATGTTGACGCGGATCAGAAACGCAGGGGTCGCCGGGCACCGCAAGGTTGACCTCCCCGCGTCCAGAACAAAGAAGGCGATCGCCGAGCTTCTGATGAAGCAGGGCTATATCGCCGAGGTGAAGGAACTGGATGAGGGCGCCCAGGGCGTCATCAGGATCCAGTTGAAGTATTTCGAGATCGACGGCAAACAGGCCGGCGTAATCGAAGGTATTCGCCGAGTCAGTAAGCCGGGTCGCCGGGTCTACGCCGACAAGGACAACATTGCCAAGGTCCGGGGCGGCTATGGAATCGCGATCGTATCGACAAACCGGGGGATCATGACCGACCACCAATGCCGTATCAACGGCATCGGCGGCGAGATCCTCTGTGAAGTCTGGTAAAGCCGAATCTGCGGAGGATAGAGGATGTCGCGCGTAGGACTCAAGCCGATCCCCGTTCCGGATGGAACCAAGATCACGATCGAGAAAGACTTCTCCGTCGTGAAGGGTCCCAAGGGTGAGTTGAAGCAGCATATCCCCGCTGGTCTCGCTTTCGAGCAGGCCGACGGCGAGTTGCGGATCTCTCGTCCGGATAACAGCCCGAAGATGCGGGCCAACCACGGCCTAGTTCGTGCCCTTATCGCCAACCAGGTGACGGGCGTGACCGATGGCTTCACCAAGTCGCTAGAGATCGTCGGCGTGGGCTATCGCGCCCAGGTCAAAGGGAATGTGCTCGATCTGCAGCTGCAGTTCAGCCACCCCCTGGAGTACCCGATCCCCGACGGGATTACCATCAACTGCCCCGAGCCGACGCGGATCGATGTCAGCGGCATCGACAAGCAGCAGGTCGGCCAGGTGGCCGCCGAGATCCGCGCTTTCCGTAAGCCCGAACCATATAAGGGCAAGGGAATTCGCTACTTGGGTGAGCAGATTGTCAGGAAGGCCGGCAAGACGGCCGGCAAGTAACCCGGCCGTTTCTGGAGGATACGAGGCATGAAAGACGTTGCACGAGATCGGAGAATCGCGCGAATGAAGCGGCGGGTCCGCGTTCGCAAGCATCTCTCCGGAACGGCGGATCGCCCCCGGTTGGCTGTTTTTCGCAGCCATCAGGCGATGTACGCCCAGATGATCGACGATGCGGCCGGCCATACCATGGCTGCCGCGGACAGTCGCAAACCCTTCGAGATCGAGGTGCCCGAGGGCATCGGCGGCAAGTGCGCCCAGGCGTATCTCGTCGGTCGGGCGATTGCCGATTTGGCTCAAAAACAAGGTATCGAAACCGTTGTCTTCGACCGCGGTGGCTACCTATATCACGGTCGGGTCGCGGCCTTGGCCCGCGGGGCCAGGGACGGCGGACTGAAGTTCTAGGTTAGAGTGGGTTTCAGGACAGGAGCAGTTCGATGACCAACACGGGCAACAACACGGGTCCCAGCTCCGGCGGCAGCCGCCCCGGAGGCCCCGGCCAGCAGAACCGCGGCGGTCGCGGCCAGGGTGGTTTCGGCCAGCGTGGCGGCGCACGTCCCGGCGGACGTCCCGGCGGACGCCCTGGTGGGCGCAACGACCGAGGTCGCGATCGCGATCGAGACATGGTCGATATGCTGGAGACCGTCATCACCATCAATCGAGTGGCGAAGGTCGTCAAGGGTGGTCGCCGGTTCAGCTTCAACGCGCTCGACACCGGCGGCGACGGCAAGGGCTAGGTTGGCGTGGCCCTCGGCAAGGCGAATGAAATCGCCGACGCCATCCGCAAGGCTTCCGAGGCGGCTCGGGCCGGCCAGTTCACGGTGCCGATCCTGAACGACACGATCCCTTACGGGGTTGTCGGCAGTTACGGCGCCAGCAAGGTAGTCCTGCGCCCCGCGGCGCCGGGCACCGGTGTCATCGCAGCCGGCGGAGTGCGTGCGATTCTCGAGGCTTCGGGAATCAAGAACATTCTGACCAAGCAGATGGGTTCGCGCAACCCCCACAACGTCTGGAAGGCGACCGTGGACGGATTGCGCCAGCTGCGGTCGGTGCAGCAGGTCGCCGCCAAGCGCGGGATCTCGATCCCCGAGGTGTTCGGCCTGGCTCCGAAGCAGCCGGCCAAGGAGGCGACGGACAATGGCTAAGCTGAAGATTACCCAGGTGCGCAGCGTGATCGGGCGGCCGGAAAAGCACCGCCGCGTGGTCGCCGCACTGGGTCTCCGCAAGCGCGAGGCCACGGTCATTCATGAGGACACCCCGGCCATCAGGGGAATGGTTTTCAAGGTGCGCCACCTGGTTTCGGTGGAAGAGGTGAAGTGAGCATGCTGAAGTTGAACAATATCGGCGCTCCCAAGGGCGCCACGAAGAACCGCAAGCGGCTCGGTCGCGGCCCCGGCTCCGGCCAGGGCAAGACCGCCGGTCGCGGGCACAAGGGCCAGAAGGCTCGTTCGGGCGGCGGAATTCCTCCCTGGTTCGAGGGTGGACAGATGCCGATCAACCGCCGACTGCCCAAGCGCGGTTTCACGAACATCTTCAAGAAGGTCTATCAGTTGGTCAACCTGGACCAGTTGAACCGCTTCGAAGAGGGCAGCACCGTCGACGCCTCCGTCCTGGCGGGTGCCGGCCTGGTCAAGTATCTCGATCGTCCCATCAAATTGCTGGGCCGTGGTGATCTTGAGGCCAAGTCGCTGCAGGTGAAGGTGAACAAGGCCAGCCAGAGCGCCGTCTCGGCTGTCGAAGGCGCCGGTGGCAACGTCACCGTCGAAGGTTGATCACGGACGTGATTCTATGAAGGCAACGCATTCGAAAAGGAAGCCGCTTTGAACATCACGGGCAGCTACCAGAGCATGTTCAGGATCCCCGAGTTGAAGAGGAGAATCCTTTTCACGGCCATGATCCTGATTGTCTATCGATTGGGTGGTCACATCACCACCCCCGGCATCGACCTCGAAGCCATCAAGCAGTTCTTCGAGGGCCAGCAGGGGACTTTGGTGGGCCTCTACGATCTTTTCGCCGGCGGCAACCTGCGTCAGGCGACGATCTTCGCGCTGGGCATCATGCCTTATATCAGTGCGTCGATCATCTTCCAGCTTCTCCAGGCGGTCGTGCCGTACTTCGAGAAGCTGGCCAAGGAAGGCGACGAGGGACGCAAGAAGATCAACCAGTACACCCGTTACGGGACACTGCTCCTGGCTCTCGTGCAGTCCTTCGGTATCAGCTTCGCTCTCGAGGGCATGGGCGTCGTCCAGCACCCGGGAATGGCGTTCAAGCTGATGACGATGCTCACCCTGACCACCGGCACGATGTTCGTGATGTGGCTGGGCGAGCAGATCACCGAGCACGGCATCGGCAACGGGATCTCGCTGATCATCTTCATCGGCATCATCGCCCGTTATCCGACCGACGTGCTCAACACGATGCAGTCGTTGCGGACCGGCTCGATGCACTGGTTGACCGCGGTCCTGATCATGATCTTCATGGTCGCCGTGATCGCGGGCATCATCGCCATCACGCAGGGGCAGCGGCGCATCCCGGTGCAGTACGCCAAGAAGATCGTCGGCCGCCGCATCTACGGCGGAGCCAACACGCATATCCCGCTGCGGGTGAACACGGCGGGCGTGATTCCGATCATCTTCGCGCAGTCGATCATCATGTTCCCGGGCACCATCGGCGCGTTCTTCCAGAACAGCGGCGCGATGGAGGCTCTGGCCAACATGTTCCGGCCGCCGCACCCGGTCTACATCATCGTCTACTCGGCGTTGATCATACTGTTCACGTACTTCTACACCGCCGTGATCCTGAATCCCGTGGATCTGGCGGACAACATGAAGAAGAACAGCGGCTTCATTCCCGGCGTTCGTCCGGGGCGTAAGACCGCGGAATACATCGATCGGGTCCTGACCCGGGTGACGCTGCCGGGAGCCTTCTTCCTGGCCGCCATCGCCATCCTGCCGGACCTGATGATCAACTACCTGAACGTGCCGTTCTATTTCGGCGGTACGGGACTGCTCATCGTCGTCGGAGTCGGCCTGGACACGCTGCAGCAGATCGAGTCACATCTCGTGATGCGGCATTACGACGGATTCATGACGAAGGGCCGTTTGCGCGCCCGGAGGTAGTCGTGAACGTAATAATCATGGGCCCTCCCGGATGCGGGAAGGGCACCCAGGCGGAGATGCTCGTCTCGGCCAAGGGTCTGGCCCATGTATCGACCGGAAACATCCTGCGCTCAGCGGTGCGCAGGGACAGCGGACTGGGCCGGAAGGTCGAGTCGATCCTCGAAACCGGGGAGCTGGTTTCCGACGACCTGATGGTGGAAGTGATGCGGGACGCCCTTTCCGCAGTGAAGCCCGACCAGGGCTGGCTGCTGGACGGATACCCGCGGAACGCGGCGCAGGCCGAGACGCTCGTCGAATTGCTGGACGAGTTGGGACAGGTCGCCGACGTGGTGATCGTGATCCGGGTCCCGGACGAGGAGATCGTCTCGCGGTTGGCCGGTCGGCTGACCTGCACGGCCTGCGGATTCGTGACCGGCCGCACCGCCCACGAGCCGGGCGACGAATGTCCCAAGTGCGGACACGAGATGGTGGTCCGCGACGATGACCGGCCGGAGACGGTGCGTAACCGCCTGCGGGTCTTCAACAAGAGGACCAACCCGGCGGTGGAGATTCTGAAACGGCGTTACCCGGTCTCTGTCGTCGACGGAGTGGGTTCGCCGGTGGAAATTTCTCAGAAGGTGGCACTTGTCCTGGCGGATTGACATCAAGCTGAAATCGCCTGCCGAGATCGACAAGATGGCGGCCAGCGCGAAAATATTGGCGGATGTCTTTCGCGGGCTGAGGCCGCTGGTGGTGCCGGGGGCGACGACCCTGGAAATAGACATCGCCGCCGAGAAGATGATCCGAGACGCGGGGTGTGTCCCCTCGTTCAAGGGTTATAACGGATTTCCCGGAACGTGCTGCATCTCGGTCAACGAGGAAGTCGTGCACGGAATTCCGGGGCCGCGGGAATTGGTCGAGGGCGACATCGTCGGCGTCGATTGCGGGCTGGTCAAGGATGGCTGGCATTCGGATTCCGCGGAGACCTTCCCGGTGGGGAAGATCGCGCCCGAGGCCGGCAAGTTGTTGCGGGTGACCCGGGAGTGCCTGGAGCTGGGCATCGCCCAGGCCCAGGTCGGCAAGCGGATCTCGGATATCGGGATCGCCGTCCAGGAGCACGCCCGGAGCGCCGGGTTCTCGGTGGTCGAGACGTTGGTCGGTCACGGTATCGGCAGATCGCTGCACGAGGATCCGCAGGTGCCGAACTACCGCAGCTTCTCGATGCCGGACCCGCGTCTGGCGGAGGGACTGGTCATCGCCATCGAGCCGATGATCAACGCGGGCACCAAACGGGTGGTGACCGCCGCGGACGATTGGACGATCCGCACCGCGGACCGTGGCCTGTCCGCCCATTTCGAGCATACTGTGGCCGTCACGAAAGACGGGCCGCTGATTTTGACGGCGCGTTGACGCGCCGGCCGCCGACGGGAGAGGGCTGATGGCCAAGGAAGAAGGAATCACCGTAGAAGGCACGGTCGTCGAGGCCCTGCCGAACGCGATGTTCCGTGTCGAGCTCGAGAATCAGCACGTGGTGCTGGCTCATGTTTCCGGCAAGATGCGAATGCATTTCATCCGCATCCTGCCCGGCGACAAGGTGACCGTTGAATTATCTCCTTATGATCTGACCCGCGGTCGGATCACGTACAGGTACAAGTGAGAACGTCCCCGCGGGGGTCGCACAAGGAGCCGAGATGAAAGTTCGCGCTTCAGTGAAGAAGATTTGCGACAAGTGCAAGATCATTCGTCGGAAGGGTGTCGTGCGGGTGATCTGCGTCAACCGTCGCCACAACCAGCGTCAGGGTT
This sequence comes from uncultured Fibrobacteraceae bacterium, assembly GCA_964646035.1. GTDB lineage: Bacteria > Krumholzibacteriota > Krumholzibacteriia > LZORAL124-64-63 > LZORAL124-64-63 > CAYLMM01. The sequence goes on from CAZYDJ010000003.1 coordinate 12,795, forward strand.
AGGAATCCGCGGCCGAGTTCCACCGCGAGGGTGGGACGCCGGGCCGCTGTCAGTCGAAAGGAGCCGAGGTGGCCAGAATTGCAGGTGTTGACATCCCGAATGAGAAGCGGATCAGCACTTCTCTGACCTACATCTACGGGATCGGACCGCACCGCGCACTCCGGATCTGTGATAAGGCCAAGATCGATCCCGACAAGAAGACGCGCGATCTCTCCGAGGAGGAGTCGCGGCGGGTCATCGGGATCATCGACAAGGACTATCAGGTCGAGGGAACTCTGCGCACCGAGACGAGCCTTAATGTGCAGCGTCTGATGGACATCGGCAGTTACCGAGGTCTGCGCCATCGACGCAAGCTGCCCTGCCACGGGCAGAACACCAAGAACAATGCCCGGACCCGGAAGGGCCCCAAGGCCCGCCCCGGGGCGCGGAAGAAGAAGTAGATCTGAGGAGGTCGGAGCGTGGCAGGTCCCAAGGACAAGCGCAAGTCACGGAAAACCAAGAAGAAGCTAGATTTGCTGGGCGTCGCCCATGTGAAATCCAGCTTCAACAATACCATTATCACCATGACCGATACCGGTGGCAACGTGATCACCTGGTCGTCGGGCGGACATCAGGGCAGGTACAAGGGCAGTCGCAAATCGACCGCTTTCGCCGCCCAGCTTGCTGCCCGGTTCTGTGCCCAGGAGGTCATGAACGGGGGCATGCGCAAGGTCGAGGTATGGGTGCGAGGTCCCGGATCTGGCCGCGAGGCCGCCGTTCGGACCCTGCGCGCCGAGGGACTCGACGTGACGCGTATCAAGGACGTCACGCGCCTCCCGCATAACGGCTGCAGGCCGAAGAAGCGCCGTCGCATGTAATCAGCTGGCGACGCTGCGGGAATCGGGTCCGCTGATCGTGCCAGTCAACGCCCATAATTGCCAAGTGGCAGGGGGTAGTCCAGGCCATGAAATGGATCAACATGATGATGCCTGACGGTGTTCAGGCAGTCAAAGAGAGCCAGAACGATATGTTCGCCGAGTTGGTCATCGCGCCTCTGGAGCGCGGTTTCGGCCATACGCTCGGTACGGCTCTGCGCCGCACTTTGCTGTCCTCGATCCACGGCCATGCCATCACGGCCGTCCAGATCGACGGCGTAAAGCATGAGATGAGCACCGTGGGTAACGTTCTCGAGGACGTCACCGACATCGTGCTCAACCTGAAACAGGTCGTATTCGGACTCAGCGATGTTCCGGCCCACTGGGCCACCATCGAGGCCACCGGCCTCGGCTCCGTTACCGCGGGCATGATCAAGGGCCACCCGGATCTCGAGGTCGTCAACCCCGACCACGTGATCTGCACCCTGACCGAGCCCGGCGATTTCAGCGGACGGATCTACATCGACATGGGCCGGGGTTATATCGACCGCGAACAGCACGAAGTGCCCGACGAGGTCATCGGCGTGATCCGCATGGACGCCAACTTCTCGCCCATCAAGAAGGTGAGTTACCGCGTCGAGGATACCCGCGTGGGTCAGCGCACCGACTACGACAAGCTGGTCGTGGGCATCGAGAGCGACGGCAGCGTCCGCCCCGAGGATGCGGTGGCTTTCGCCTCCAAGATCCTCAAGGATCACTTCCAGTTGTTCATAAACTTCGACGAGGCTCCCATCGACGCCCAGGAAGAGGATGTCGACGAGGAGATGGAGCGGCGCATCGAGCTGCTCTCGCGCAGCGTCGAGGAACTGGAGCTTTCGGTCCGGTCGGCCAACTGCCTCAAGTCGGGCAAGATCGACACCCTGTTCGATCTGGTGACCAAGTCCGAGCAGGAGATGCTGAAGTTCCGCAACTTCGGCCGCAAGAGCCTCAACGAGATCCAGGAGATTCTCGAGGGCATGGATCTCGGGTTCGGCATGAACTTCGAGCCGGAGATCACAGAGTTGGTAAAGGCGAAAACCAGCAAAGACTGAGCAGGTCCGCGCCGACCCGATCCGGGCGGCGAAGGTACCGATAGCGATGTTCGGCCAGGACCGGACTTGCAAAGGATGGAAACCAATGCGTCACAACGTCAGCGGGCGTAAGCTCAACAGGACAGCGAGCCACCGGAAGATGATGTTCCGGAACATGGTGACGGATCTCTTCCGCCACGGCCGCATCCGCACGACCACCACCAAGGCCAAGGAAGCGCGTTCGCTGGCAGAGCGGTTGATCACGTACGCCAAGGCGGGCGACCTCAATTCCCGTCGTCAGGCCGCCAAGCGCATCAACGATCCCGAGGTGCTGCAGAAGCTCTTCAATGAGATCGGGCCTTCCTTCGCCGATCGTCCGGGCGGTTATACCCGGATCCTGAAGATCGACGGTGTCCGCAAGGGGGACAACGCCGAGCTGTCCATCCTCGAGCTGGTCGGCGAGGGCCAGGAGCGTGTCAAATCCAAGGGCCGCTCTTCCCGGTATCCCAAGCGCCTCGCCGCCGTCGCCTCAGCGGTCGCGGCCGCCGAGCCCGAGGCCAAGGAGGCTCCGGTAGAGGAGACTCCGGTCGACGCTGCTCCGGAAGCCGAGGCAGCAGCGGCGGAGGAACCCGCCGCCGAGGCCGACCCTGAATCCGCGGCGGCAGCCGAGGATCCGGACGCCGGGGACGGGAAAGACAAGTAACTATCGCGCAGACTCTTGACGGGCCCCCGACCGGGGGCCCGTTTTTCAATCCGTCCCTTGTTGACAGACCAGCCCTCAAGGCTTTGGATTGGGTAATTGGGTACTTCGATTCAACGCGGTTTCCGGGGGACGGAAGCCGCATCCGACTCCGCGAGCAAAGGATTGATGCAATGTCGGACCAGAAACTTTACACCGCCGGCATCACCGGCGTCGGCATGAGCTTTCCCGAGAGGCGATTGACCAACAAGGATTTCGAGAAGATGGTCGAGACCAACGACGCGTGGATCGTCGAACGCACCGGCATCCACGAGCGCAGGATCGTCGAGCGCGGCGTCCCGGCTTCCCACCATGGCGCTCTCGCCGCTCAGGCTGCTCTCGAGCATGCCGGCCTGAGCCCCGAGGACGTCGACCTGATCGTGGTGCCGACCGTCACTCCCGACATGATGTTCCCCGCCACCGCCTGTATCATCCAGGAAAAGATCGGCGCCGTAAACGCCTGGGGTTACGACGTCAGCGCGGCCTGCAGCGGATTCCTCTTCGCGTTGCAGACGGCGCGGGCCCAGATCCGTTCGGGCGCCTGCAAATGCGCCCTGGTGGTGGGCACCGAAGTGATGTCCTCGATCGCCGACTACGAGGACCGCAACACCTGCATCCTGTTCGGCGACGGCGCCGGCGCGGTGGTCCTGCAGCCGGTCGCGGACGAGCTCGAAGGCATCATCGACTTCGTGCACCACATCGACGGCAGCGGCGCCAAGCACCTCAACATGCCCGGCGGCGGCAGCCTGAATCCTCCGACCGAGGAGACGGTGCGCAAGAAGATGCACTACATCTACCAGGAGGGCCGCGAGGTCTTCAAGTTCGCCGTCCGCGGCATGGTCGAGGTGGCCAAGGACGTTCTCGATCGCAACGGCTACACGTCCGAGGACGTGAAACTGCTCATCCCGCACCAGGCGAACATCCGCATCATCGACGGCACCCAGAAGCGGCTCAATCTCACCGACGAACAGATGGTCGTGACCATCGGCGAGTACGGGAACACCACTTCGGCCACGATCCCTTCGGCCATGCGGATCGCCTACGAAGGCGGCCGGATCAAGAAGGGCGACCTGATGGTGCTCGCCAGCTTCGGCGCCGGGTTCACCTGGGGAGCGACCTTGTTGCGCTGGGCGATCGACTGAGCGGAGTTTTTATGATCGAGGCGGCGGGACTGACGCGTTATTTCGGAACGAACAAGGCGTTGAGCGATCTCAGCTTCCGGGTCGAGCCCGGCGAGATCGTCGGCTTTCTCGGTCCTAACGGCGCCGGCAAGACGACCACGATGCGCATCCTCACCTGCACCCTGCCCCCGTCGGCGGGCAGGGCCGCGGTGGCGGGATTCGATGTCGTGACCGAGGCCGATGCAGTACGCTCCCGCGTCGGTTTCATGCCCGAGAACGTTCCTCTTTACGGCGATGCGACCATCGACGAACTGCTGCGTTTCGTGGCGGATCTGAAGGGCGTGCCCCGGGCCGGACGCGGGTCGCATATCGACGGCGTGATCGAGCGCGTAGGCGTCGCCGAGGTCCGCAGCCGCCTGGTCGGCAATCTCTCCAAGGGATATCGTCAACGGGTGGGTCTGGCCCAGGCGCTGATCGGCGACCCCGACATCCTGATCCTGGACGAGCCCTCCGTCGGACTCGACCCCCACCAGATAGTCGAGGTCCGCGAATTGATCCGCGGCTTCAGGGGCGAAAAGACCGTCCTGCTGAGCAGCCACATCCTCAACGAAGTCAGCCTCATCTGCAGCCGGGTGATGATCCTGGACCGCGGGCGTCTGGTCGCCGAGGAATCACCCGCCGCGATGGCCCGGCGCAAAGCCGAGGGGCCCAGGATCGCCCTGGCCTGGAGCGGTGACCGGAGCAGGACGATCGCGGCTTTGGCCGGACTGCCCGGAGTGGGGGGGGTCTTGCCGACCGCGGACGGAGCCGAAATAGTCTGCAGCGGCGACGCGAACGAGTTGCGGCCGCGGCTGGCCGCCGCAGTCATCGAGTCCGGAGCCGGCCTGCAGTCCATGCGCGACATCGAGACTTCCCTGGAGGACCTCTTCCTGGAGCTGACCGGATCCGGCGGCGATAAGGCGTCCGGCGCAGGGGAGGACGCGTCATGACCAGGTTGAAGGCCATCTTCCTGCGGGAGCTGGACTCGTTCCGCCACAGCGCCGTTTCGCCGGTGGTGCTGTCGGTATTCCTGGTCCTTTCCGGATTCTTCTTCACCCAGGTCCTCTTCGCCTACAGCGAGCTGTCCCTGGCGGCCACCCGGGCCGGCGGGGCGGCCACCGTCGCGCTGACAATTTCCGACGGGGTATTCCACCCGCTGTCGTCCAACATGTCCCTCTTCCTGATGTTCCTGCTGCCGGCGGTCTCGATGCGGATCTTCTCCGAGGAATACCGCTCCGGCCGGTACGGCCTGGTGATGACCTACCCGGTGGCCGAACACGTCTGGGTGCTGGGCAAGTTCGGCGCCGTGCTGGCGGTCGGCATCGCCATGCTGATCCTGTCCTGGGCCTTCTACGGAGTGGCGGCCGTGCTGGGAAATCCCGAGCCGGGACCATTCTTCGCGGTGCAGATCGGCCTGCTGCTGGTGGCGGGCATGGTGGCGGCATGGGGCACGTTCTTTTCCTCGCTGGTGCCGTACCAGGTGGTCTGTTACATCCTCTCATTCGCCTTCGTGCTGGTGCTGTACACCGTCGGCAGCCTCGAGCCCTTCCTGCCCGGCGCGCTGGGCAGGTTGGCGATCATGCTCTCGCTGCCGGAGCATTTCATCCGCTTCTCGCGGGGGCTGGTCGACAGCCGCGACATCGTTTATTTCCTGGCCTGGACAGCTATGGGACTCGCGGCGGCGACCGCTTCCCTGTCCGGCCGCCGCCTCGCCGGAGCTCGCCGACTCGCCCGCTGGACGCCGCTGCTGGCGTTGGCCGGGATCACGATCGTGGCGGGCTTCCTGGCCGAGCGCCGGCCCTTGACCGCGGACTGGACCAGCAACAGCCGTTATAGCCTGTCGCCGCAGACGGTCCAGGTGCTGCGCAGCCTCGATCAGGATGTCGAGGTGCGGGCCTATTTCCAGCGCATGGATCCCAATCGCAAGACCGCCGAGGTGCTGCTCAGCTCCTTCCGCGACAACAACACCCATCTGCGGTACAGCTTCTTCGACCCCGACCGCGACGTGGGCCAGGTGCGGCGCGACGGGGTGACGACGGTCCGCTCGGTCGTGATCGAGTCCGGCGATCGCCGCCGGCAGCTCCTCGACCCGGACGAATCGACCCTGGTCAACGCCGTCTACCGGGTCGTCCTCGGCGAGCAGCCCGTGGTCTATTATCTGCTCGGACACGGCGAACCCTCGCTCGACGGCGAAGGCCGCGACGGATTCCTGGCCTGCGACGCGGCGCTTGCGGAGCAGGGCTACATCGTCAGGCCTTTGCTGCTGGCGGATGCTCCGCAGGTTCCCGGCGACGCGGCACTGGTGATGATCGTCCGCCCGGTCCGCGACTTCCGGCCGGCGGAGATCGAGGCGATCGATACCTATCTGGCCCGCGGCGGATCGGTGCTGACCCTGCTCGACCCCGGCAGCCCCGCCTCGATCAACGAATGGACATCCCGCTATAACGTCGGTCTGGGCGATGATATCCTCGTATCCCGTTCGGGAGCCGCACAGAGCTTCGGCGTCGACGACCGCGTGATCATCCTCTTCAGCTACGGGCCGCACGGCGTGACCAAGGGCCTCGACGGTCTGGCCACCTTCTTCCCCTTCGCCCAGTCGCTGCGCCCGATCCATTCGGCGATGCGGGGCCTGACGGCCAAGACGGTCCTGATGACCGACAACCGCAGTTGGGCCGAGACCGATCTCGAATCGGTGGCCGCGGGAGAGATGTCTTTCACCGAGGGCGAGGATTTCCCGGGCCCGATCCCGTTCGGCGTGGCTTTGGAGATCGATCGGGCCGAGTTCTACGGGCAGGGCGAGGGATCGGTCCGCGCCGGATTCCAGCAGGACAAGACTGTGGACGATCCGGTCCTGCAGTCGATGCAGAAGGTTCAGGATTCCCGCCAGGGACAGCCGCAGTCCATCTTCGACATCAACCGCCGGTCGCGGCTGATCATCGTCGGCGACGCCGGCTTCGCCGCTAACGAACACATCAACCTCTACGGCAATCGGGATCTGTTGCTGAACATGGTCAGCTGGCTGGCGCGCGAGCAGATCCTGATCGCGCAGAGGGCCCGGGCCGATGTCAGCGAACTGCTCGTACTCGGCCCCGCCAAGAGGCGCCTGATCGGCTGGGGCTGCTCCCTGGGCTGGCCGCTGCTGGTCGGAGCCGTCGGCACGATGGTCGTGTTGCGCCGACGCCGGCACGCCTGAGCGTCCCTGTCCGTTTCCGGGAGAAGATCATGGCCAGAGGTACCGGCTTGCTACCCCGCAGCTTCCTGCCCTTGTTGGCGGTCCTCGCGGCCGCCGTCATCTGGCTTCTGGTCGATCGGGGACCGGAACCGCCCGGGGCGGAAAAGGCCGGCCCTCTCTTTCCGGTCGCCGCCGATTCCGTCGCCGCAGTCGAAGTCGAGAATTCCACGTCCGTCATGCGTCTCGAACGCGGGCCTGACGGTTGGGCGCTTTCCGGCACCTTGTCGGATCTGGTGGAGCCGAAGGCCGCCGACGACATGGTGGCGGCCCTGCTCGACCAGAAAGGGTCGGACGCCATCGACGCTCCGGTGGATTGGCGCGCGCAACTGGCCGATTACAGGCTGGATCCCGAGCGCGTCACGATCCTGACCGTCATCGCGCGCGACGGGCGGGAGTTCGTCCTGCGGATCGGAGGCGCCAATCCCGCCTCGGGCTTGATCTACGCCACCGGCGCCGGGCGTGATCGGCTTTTCTACGTCGACCCCCGGCTGGCCGATCGCCTGGGCAAGCTGCCCAACGCCCTGCGGCTGGTGAAGCTGTGTCCGGAGTTCCATCCCCTGGATGTCGATACCCTGACTCTGCGGTTGCGGGATGAACCCCTGGATGTCTTCGCCCGCGACGAAGTGGGACGGTGGTGGCTGCGCGAACCCGCTGACGGATTCGACCGCATCGACGACGTCGCCGCCGGCTATCACCGGATCTACTCCGACCGCCGCCGTCTTTCCGGAGGCGTCGAATGGCTGCGGGCGTCGGACGCCAAGCTGGCCAACATGCTCTTCTTCATCGCCGAGGCCAACATCCACGAGTTCGACCCGGTCACTGTCCGCGAGCCCGCCCCCCAATCCGAGACCCTGTTGATCGGTGTCTCCTTCTCGGGGAAGAATCCTCCGGTCAGCATCGGGATCGGTCCGGTGGTCGGCAAGGACGCCGTGGCGGCCGGCCGCAACGATTCTCCGTACCGCTTCCGGATCCTGAAGAGACTGCTCGACGCAGGCGATGTGCCCCTGGCGGATTTTCTCGAAACCACGGTGTTGAGCGATCCGGCCGGAGCCGCCGATTCCATCGTCCTGACTCGGATCGGCGAGGAACCGATCCGGATGGGCCGCGAAAGTGATGGATGGGTTTTGCGGGGGGATTACTCGTGGTCGGGCACCGGGCCGACTCCTGATGAACTGGCCGCCGATATGGTGCCCCGCCTGGATCGTCTGGCGATCGAGCGGGCGCTGCAGCCGGCAGTCGCCGGCGAGGATCCCCTGCAGTCGGCGTACCGGACCGACATCGTTCTCGGCTACAGCCTGCCTGGATTTCCCGATCGGATCGAAATGATCGTTGGAGTGCTGGCCGACGGCAGCGGCGCGGGCGCCTGGTTCCCCGACAGCGGCGCCCTGTTCGAAGTCGACCGCAACATCCTCTCGACGTTGCGGTCGTTGTTCATGGTGCTGGGTTCCCCGGCCCGCTGATCCCGCCGCCGAGGCTGGTGGACGCGAAGGCCACCGGACCGATGTTGGACGGGGCCGACGCCTGCAGCGGGATGAGCATGGCTATCCGGTGCGGCGGCGATTCCGGGGGCATGGCGGCCATCGTGTAGCTGTAGAGGGCCACCGTGGCCAGGAAGGCGTCCCGCTCGGAATCGGGAATGGGCGCCGACGCCGGCAGCTTCAGGGTGCGCGGATTGACGAAGGTGCCGTCCTTCTTCACCCGGTAGTCGAGATGCGGCCCGGTGGCGGTGCCCGATGCTCCGACGTAGCCGATGATCTGGCCCTGGGTCACCCGGGTGCCGTTCGCGATTCCCCGGGCATAGCGCGACAGGTGCAGGTAGTAGGTCTGGTAGGACTGGTTGGTATGCTGGATCTTGATGTACCGCCCGTTGGAGCGGCTATAGGCCTTGTCCACCACACGGCCCGATCCGCCGGCCCTGACCGGGGTCCCCACCGGCGCGGCGTAGTCCACTCCCAGATGGGGCATATAACGCTTGTGCACCGGGTGCAGGCGGCGGTGGCTGAAGCCGCTCGACACGCGTGAATATTCCAGCGGCGCGCGCATCAACTGTTTTTCCAGGTTGCGTCCGGTCTCGTCGTAATAGCAGGGACGGCCCTCGCCGTCGACGTAGCGGAACCCGCGGTGGGCGTCGCCCCGATTGACGTATTCCATCGCCAGGATCGAGCCGGTGCGCACGAAGGTGCTGTCGCGCCGGACTTCCTCGTAGATGATGCTGAAGGTGTCGCCGGGACGCACATCCCGGCGGAAATCCACGTCCCAGCCGAGGATGTCGTTCATCTTGGAAGCCAGGGCCGGCGGGGCGCCGACATCGCTGAGGCTCTCGTAGAGTGAAATCGAAACCGATCCGCTCACCGAACAGGTGCGCCGCTCCACCGGATGCGAAAGCTGGTGCACCTTGAAGCGGCCGTCCGCCAGACCCTCGAAGGCCAGGAAGGATTCGCCGTCCCTGAGATCGAAGCAAAGCCGTTTGATGTCGCCCTGCTCGTCTATGGCGATGCGGAAAGTGTCGCCGCCGCGAACCCGCCTCAGGTTGCGATACGGCTTGCAGGCCTTGACCATGGCCATGATGCTGGTGTGGTTCACGCCGCGCTCGCTCAACGAGGCGTAGAAGGACTGGTCGCGGCCGATCACGATCTCGCTCTCGACAGATCCGGCCGGCAGCGCGGGCATGCCGGGGATCTCTTCGGATCCCTCGAGGACCAGGCCCGGTGCGGGGAAGCTCAGGCTGTCGGGCGCGTCCTGGTCCAGAATAGCGGCGTGGTCCGGCAGATCGACGGCCGGCGATTCGGATCCGCTGCGATAGGAAGGCAGCAGGACCACCGCGGCCAGCAGGGCTGCGGCGGTGAGCACGGCCATCAACGCGCGAAGTGTTTTAGGCGGTAGCGTCTTCAGGTCTGGGCCCTTTCGTCCGGGTATCGAGTACTCCACCCAAAATGGCAAGGCACCCCGGGTTCAATCAAGACATTTCTTGGCCGGGCGATGCGGGTTATCCTTGTAGCGTCTTCGGTCGACCCGGACGAGGGGAGTAGTATTGAGTCCGTATCCCGCCGTGGAACTGCATCGACATCTCGAAGGTTCCGTCCGGCCGTCCCGTTTGATCGGGTTGGCCGCCAAGCACGGACTTCCGGAAGTCGCCGTCGCCTGTCTGGACGCTTCCGGGGATTCATACCTCCCTTCTGGTGATTTCGGCGAATTTCTGGAGAGGTTTAAGGCGGTTTGCGCCGTCCTGGTCACTCCCGCCGATTATCATGCCGTCGCGATGGATCTGATCGAGGACCTGGCCGCCGAAGGCGTTGTCTGTGCTGAGATTATAATTTCCTACGGCGGGATGTTGAAGCTGGGGCGGAATCCCGCGCCCATCCAGGCAGCGTTGGCGGAAGCCGCCGCGGCCGCCCGGCAGGAGCAGGGAATCGTCCTGGGCTGGCTGCCCGACGCGGTGAGGCATTTCGGACCCGACGCCGCCTGGCGCGTGTTGGAGGCGGCCGCGAAGGCGGGGCGCTCCGGCGGGGTTGTCGGTTTCGGCCTCGGCGGGGATGAGATGGCCGCTCCCGCGAGGGATTTCGCCGAGCACTGCGCCGCCGCCGGCCGCGAGGGACTGGGAGTGGCGATCCACGCCGGCGAGACAGCCGGGCCCGAGTCGGTGCGCGAGGTGGTCGCCGTCTGCGGCGCCGGTCGGATCGGGCATGGGCTGAGCGCCGCGGCCGATCCCGAAGTGATGAAGCTGCTCGCCGAACGGAATGTCCTGGTGGAATTATGCCCGGGCAGCAATCTGGCCACCGGCGTCTTGTCCGCCGCCGCCGACCACCCCCTGCGGTCGTTTCTCGCAGCCGGCATTCCCTGCTGCCTCAACACCGACGATCCCGCCATATTCGGGCTGACCCTGCGCGGAGAATACGAGCAGGCCGCGCGGGTCCACGGCCTGAAGACGGAAGAGGCCCGCCGCATGCAGCGGCAGGCCCTGGAGGCTTCCTTCATCGATTCCGGCGAGCGGGATCTTCTGGCCGGTTCGTTCGCGGACTAGTCCGGATCGCTCATCTTCTCCAGCCGCTCGATTTCCGCCGCTATGTCTTCGTCCTCGATGCGGGGATACAGGATTTCCTGCTTGCCCAGTTCGCGTCCGGCGGGCAGGGGCTTCATCCCCTCGTCCCAGCCGCCGCGGGCAGTGTCGCCGACGATACCCAGCCAGTTCCAGACCTTCGCCATGCCGAACGGGACTACCGGCGTCAGCATCAACATGACCTGGCGCACTATCTGCAGGGCCACCGCGATCGAAACGCCGCAGCGATCCATGTCCGTCTTGCGCGTGCGGAACGGGGCCGACTCGTCGAAGTAGCGGTTGCCCGCCTTGCCGGCGAGCAGCGCCTGCTCGACCGCGGCCCGGATCTCGAACCGCTCCAGATGCTGCACGTAGCGATCGAGGCAAAGGGCTACCTCGTCCAGTGAAGCACGGTCCAGATCCGTCAGATCGGCCGGGGTCCAGGCCGGCACCTTCCCGTCGAAATACTTGTGGACGAAGGTGAACACCCGGTTGATCAGATTGCCGAAGTTGTTGCCCAGCTCTCCGTTATGACGTTCCTGCAGGCCTTCCCAGGAGAAGTTGGTGTCCTTGGTCTCGGGCAGGCTGCGCGCCAAGGCGTAGCGCAGGGTGTCGGCGGGGAATTTCTCCAGGAATTCGGGCAGCCAGACGGCGTAGCCGCGGCTGGTGGACAGCTTCCTGCCCTCGAGATTGAGGAACTCGTTCGCGGGCACGTTGTCCGGCAGCACCCAGTCGTCGGAGTGATGCATCAGCATGCCGGGGAACATGATGGCGTGGAAGACGATGTTGTCCTTGCCGATGAAATGGATCAGGCGGGTGCCCTTGTCCTGCCACCAGGTGCGCCAGGAATCGGGATCGCCCTGCGCCGCCGCCCATTCGCGGGTGGCGGAGATATATCCGATGGGGGCGTCGAACCACACGTAGAAGACCTTGCCGTCGTGGCCCTCGAGCGGCACCGGAACTCCCCAGTGCAGATCGCGGGTGGCGGCGCGCGGGGCCAGGCCGTTCTTGAACCAGCCGCGGCAGTAGTTCAGGACGTTTTCCTTCCAGTGGGGCTTGCCGGCCAGCCACTGCTCGAGCTCCGGCTGCCACTGGTCCAGCGGGAGGTACCAGTGGGTCGTCTCGCGCTTCTCCAGCGGGCTGTTGTCGGTCACGCTGTGGGGATCCACCAGCTCGTCGGGGCTCAGATCGGCTCCGCAATTCTCGCATTGGTCGCCCCGGGCGCCCTCGGATCCGCAGCGGGGACATGTGCCTTCGATATAGCGGTCGGCCAGGAAACGGTTCTGGCCCGGGCTGAAGAACTGCTCGGTAGTCCGTTGGACCAACAGTCCTTGCCGATGCAGGTCGAGGAAGAATTCCTGGCTGGTCTCGGTGTGGATCTCGCGGCTGGTCTGGGAGAAATTATCGAAGGACATGCCGAAATCGTTGAAGGATCGGCTGATCGAATCGTGGTTGCGGTCGACCAGTTCCTTCGGCGAAATCCCCATCTTCTCGGCGGTCAGCGTGATCGGAACCCCGTACTCGTCGGTGCCGCAGATGAACAGGACGTCGCGGCCGCGCAGCCGCAGATAGCGGACGTAGATGTCTGCCGGCAGATAGGCTCCCGCCAGATGTCCGAGGTGGATGTCGCCGTTGGCATAGGGCAGAGCCGCGGTGACCAGGGTCCGCTTGAAGTCGCTCACGTGGAGTCGCCTCCGGAAATAGGGATGGGCGGAATCGGAATCAAGGGGCAAACTTAAGGCATTGGGCCGCGCCGCCGCAAGGACGGCCTGTTCGGCAGGGGACGGGATCAAAACCAAAAGCGAGGGACGCAATGGAGCTGGGACTCGGCGGACGTACTGCTCTGGTGATGGCGGGATCGCGGGGATTCGGCCGGGCGGTGGCCGCCGGCATGGCCGCCGAGGGAGTCAAGCTGGGGGTCTGCGCCCGGGGGGCCGACGATCTGGCGGAGGCCGAGCGCGCGATCCGGGACGCCGGAGGCGAGGTGCTGGCCCGACCGCTCGATGTTACCGACGGACCGGCGGTGACCGGGTTCGTGGCCGAAGTGGAGCGCGAGCTGGGCCCGATCGATCTGCTGCTGCTCAACGCCGGCGGCCCTCCCGCGGGCACGCTCGCGGACATCGACCTGCCGACCTGGGAATCCGCCTACCGTCTCAACCTCGAGAGCATGGTGCGGATGCTGCGCCTGGTCCTGCCGGGGATGCGTCGCCGGCGCTGGGGAAGAGTGGTCCAGATAACTTCGATCACGGTCCGCCAGCCGGTGGAGAACCTGCTGCTCTCGAACGTGATGCGCCCGGCCGCCCACGCCCTGATCCACGATCTGGCCCTGCAATGCGCCGCGGACGGAGTGACCCTCAATTCGGTCGCGCCGGGATTCCATCACACCAGCGCCGTCGACCGCCTGATCGCCCGCAAGATCGAGCAGGGGGCCGCTTCGCGGGAATCGGTGCTGCAGCAATGGGAAAGCGAGATCCCGGCCGGCCGGCTCGGCAAGGCGGAGGAACTGGCGGCCCTGGTGTTGTTCCTGATGTCGGAGCAGGCGGGTTATATCACCGGACAGAACATCGTGTCCGACGGCGGATGGACCCGCGGCACTTTCTGATGTCGCAGCGGGCGGGGGGTGGCTTGACGCTGCGGCGGGAATGATTATATTCTAACTGTCAACTAATTTCGCAACTAAGTTAATACTTGGGGTAAACAATGATCGAAATCATCGCCGGACTGGTCATCTACTTCGCCTTGGTGCGCTTCGTGCTGCCCCGGCTGGGAGTTCCGACCTGAGCATCCGCTTCATGCGCGGTCGGTGACCGCCCCGGTAGCGAGGACAAAAAAACCGAATCCGATTCCTGATCCCGATAGAGGTGCCGGAAATGCCGATGTTCGAGTTCGTCTGCAGTGAATGCGGCGAGATATTCGAGGAGTTGATGAGCCGAGCCGAGGTCGAGGCGGGTAAGGTGGCCTGCCCGAAATGCGGTGGCGCCAAGGTCGATCGCCGGATGTCCGGCTTCGCCACTGCCGGCGACGCGGGCGGGGGATATGGCGGCGGAGGCTGCGGCTCCGGCGGCTCCGGCGGATTCACCTGAGCTTCATAGTCCGCGCGACCGTCGGTCGCGCCCCATCACCGCCGCGGCAGCGAGAATTTCCGCCGCGGCGTCCGCGGCAGACGCCGCCCCTCTTCGCCGAACATATGGCCCAGCCACAGGATCAGCCCGCCGAGCAGCAACCCGCCGACGACATCCACCACATAGTGATAGCGGCAGTACACGGTCGCCGCGCCCAGCAGGGTGAACAGCACCGTCACCCATAGCCTGTGCTTCGGGAAAGACTTCCAGATATGCCACCAGCTGACCATGGTCGCCGCCACGTGGCTGGACGGGAAAGCCGCGCCCAGGATCGCGCCGGTAGAGTGGATATGCTCCATGATCCGGGTGAAGATCCATCCCGGCACCGCGATCGGCCCGGTGCGGAAGTACTTGGGCCCCCAGGCGGGGAAGAAGGTGTAGAGGGTGTAGCAGACCAGCATGACCGCGCCCAGATCACGGATGAACGCCCTCAGAGCCGGCCATCGCTCAGCGTCGGCCAGACCGCGTCCCTTGAGGATGAGGTACATGGCCACGCAGGCGAACAGATAGTAGGAGAAGTAGGCGAATTCCATCAGCTCGTGGAACCAGGGCCAGGGCCAGGCCCGCGACCACCTGAGGCTGGGCTGGAAACCGAAGATCGATTCCTCGAGACTGATCAGCCAGGGATCGAAGGAATCGTGGAAGCCGTGGAAGATGATTCCGAGATGCGCCATCTCGCTGTAGAAAAGCGGAAACAGCAGGGGCGGATAGATCTCGCCGATGAACTGCAGGATCGTGGGACGGGATCCGCGCAGCAAAGGCGGCAGGAACCACACGGCCAAAGCCAGGGCCAGGTGCATCAGCAGGTGCAGTTCCGGTTTCGTGCTCACTTCCGGCCTCAGCAGGGGATAGCACCCGCTGCCCACGAGGTAGACCACCGCCCACCGATCGAGGTCCAGACGGTAGATGGCCAGTTCGGCGAGCTTACGTCGCATCCAGCCACCCCGTCTCCAGATAGAAGGTCAACGACTCGCGGAACCCCCGTTCCAGATTCCGCTTCGCGGCGAATCCCAGTTCGCGTCGTATCTTCTGGCCGTTGCAGACCCAGCCCGGGGCCGTGATGTCGGCCATGCGCTCGCGACCGAGCACCGGGAAACGGTCTCCCGCCACGGCTTGCAGGACACGCGCCAAAGCCAGCACCGGCGCGGCGGGGATCCGCAGTGAACGCACCGGATGCTCCCAGGCCGCGGCCAGGGCCGCGGCGACGTCGCGGTGGCTGTACCAATGGCCGTCGTCGATGCAGTAGGGTCCCTGCGCCCGCTCGTCGGACATCAGCAGGACCGCCGCCGCGGCCGCGTCCCTGCCGTCGACCATCGAGATGCCGGCGACCGGTCCCGGCCACGGGGTCCAGCCCCGGCGCGCGTAGCGGAAAAGGGTCAAGAAGGCGTTGTCGCGGGGGCCGTAGAGAGCCGGTGGGCGCAGGGCAGTGGTGCGGAAGCCCAGGCTGGAGTCGTGCAGCAGCTGTTCCGCCTCGCGCTTGGAACGGCCGTAGCCCGAGATGGGGTTCAGCGGCGATCTCTCGTCGACCGGGCTGAGCGGAGAGGCCGGTCCGACGGCGGCCAGGCTCGAGATCAGGACGAAGGATTTCATCCCGCCGCCGCGGCGCGCGGCGGCGAGCAACAGGCGGGTGCTCGTGACGTTGGCCCGGCGGAATGCTTCCTCGTCCGGCGCCTTGATGGCTCCGGCGCAGTGGATCAGATGGGAGGCCCCGTCGACGAAGGCGTCGAGACCGGCCGCGACGGCGTCCGTGTCGGAATCGGCGGTCGGGGCGATAGGAGTCTCGATGATCTCGATATCCTTGCCCGCGATCCACCGTCTGTCGCTGGTCGGGCGCACGCTGGCCCTTACCCGGAACCCGCGGTCGAGCAGAGTGTCGGCGATGTGGCTGCCCAGGAATCCGGTGGCGCCGGTCAGCGCTACCAACGGCCGTTCGGTTCTTGTTTCCACGTTCATTTCAGCGGCAGGTCATAGACCCGGTAGGTCTTGTACTTGTCGCCGCCCATGCCCGATAGGATTCTGTTCATCGGCTCGTTGTCCTCGAGGCTCCAACTGCATTCCCCGGAAGTGATCCCGCCCTTGAATCCGGC
This sequence comes from uncultured Fibrobacteraceae bacterium, assembly GCA_964646035.1. GTDB lineage: Bacteria > Krumholzibacteriota > Krumholzibacteriia > LZORAL124-64-63 > LZORAL124-64-63 > CAYLMM01. The sequence goes on from CAZYDJ010000003.1 coordinate 29,095, forward strand.
CTTGAACGTGTAGAAGACCAGCAGCACGTCCAGGCCGCGATGCCTGGCCTCGGGCAAAACACCGAGCAACAGCGTGCGGGCGTACTTGATCTTCTTGCGGTTGGCCAGGAATTTCAGGAAACCGAAGGGGAACAGCCTGCCCTTGCAGGGTTTCAGGGCGATGTTGAAGTCGGGCACCGTCATGCAGAATCCCACCGGCTTGCCCTTGTACTCGGCGATGGGAATGAAGTGCTTGTTGACCATGCGCTTCATCTCCTTGGCCGAGAAGCGGAACTCCTCGGGATCCATCGGAATGAAGCCCCAGTTGCCGGACCAGGAGTCGTTGTAGATCCGGCGGATCGTCTCGACCTCTTCGTCGAATCGATCCATGTCGATCGGCCGGATCTTGATGTCGCCGTGCCTTTTGATGACGTCGATGCTGCGGGTCACCCGGTCGGGTATCTGCATATCGTCGGCCCGGATGCGCCAGGCCCACAGATCCTTGGATTTGACCAGGCCGAAGGCGTCGAGATGTTTCTCGTAGTAGGCCGGGTTGTAGGCCATCCCGGTGACCGGCGAAGTCCGCTCTCCCGCAATCTGGATTCCCGGACCGTCGTGGTTGGTCGTGAAGGAGAGGGGGCCGCGCATGGTCTCCATGCCCTGCTCGGCCAGCCAGTCGCGGGCGGTCTGGAGCAGCGCCGCGGAAGCCTCGGGATCGTCGTCGCATTCGTAGAAACCGAAGAATCCGGTCAGCTCGCCGTGATGATCGTTGTGGTAGCGGTCGACACAGGCGCCGATCCTGCCTACGACCTCGCCGTCGCTGCGCGCGAGCCAGAGCCGGGTCACCGCGTGGGCGTGGAAGGGATTCCGGGCCGGGTCCAGGAACTCCCGCTGCTGCGTGAGCAGGGGACGGACGTAATGGGGGTCGTCGGCATAGATGCGCCCGGGGACGGCCAGGAAACGTTCAAGATCCTTCTTCCCCGCCACGGGGGATACGCTAACCGACATCTTAGCCTTTCCGGATTGATCCTACGCGGTGCGGGCCACTACTCCGAGGTCCCGGCCGACCTTTTCCATCAGGTCCATCGCGCGGTGTATCTCGTCCTCGGTGTGGGTGGCCATCAGGCTGAGCCTGATCAGGGCGCCGCCCTTGTCCACCGCGGGCGATACGACCGGATTGACGAAGACGCCTTCGGCCGCCAGCCGGCGGCACATCTCGAAGGCCATTGCGTCCTCGCCGATGACGACGGGGATGATGGGCGTGTCGGAGATGCCGGTGTCGAATCCCGCGCCCTGCAGGCGGTCCATCAGGATCCGGGTGTTGCGCCAGAGATGGTCCAGGCGCCAGGTCTCCTCGAGCATGACGTCGACCGCGGCCGAAACCGAGGCGCAGGAAGCCGGAGGCATGCTGGCGGCGAACATCATGGCGCGCGCCACATGCTTGATGTAGTGGATGGTGTCGGCGTCGGAGGCGATGAAACCGCCGACTCCCGCCAGCGATTTGCTGAAGGTGCCCATGATCAGGCCGATGTCGTCGGTTAAGCCGAAGTGGTCGGAGGTTCCCCGGCCCTGCTTGCCCAGGACGCCGATGCCGTGGGCGTCGTCGACCATGACTATCGCGTCGTGCTTCTTGGCCAGGCGGACTATCTCCGGAACGTTGGCGATGTCGCCGTGCATCGAGAAGACGCCGTCGACGGCTATCAGCTTGCCGTTGTCGGGGCAGGTCGACAGGACGTGGTCCAGCGACTCCATGTCGTTGTGCTTGTACTTCTTGACCTCGCCGAAGCAGAGGCGGGCGCCGTCCAGGATTGATGCGTGATCGGTGCGGTCGACGATGATCACGTCGTTGCGGCCGACCATGGCGGTGATGGTGCCCTGGTTGACCAGGAAGCCGGCGGTGAAGACCAGAGCGGCCTCCTTGCCGACGAGCCGCGCCAACTTCTCCTCGAGCTCGATGTGGATGTCGAGGGTTCCGTTCAGGAAGCGGGATCCGGTGCAGCCGGAGCCGTATTTGTCGATGGCGGCCTTGGCGGCTTCCTTGACCTTCGGGTGGTTGGTCAGGCCCAGGTAGTTGTTGCTCCCGAGCATGATCACTTCCTTGCCGTCGATGCGCACGGTGTTTTCCTGCGCGGACTCGATAACCCGGAAGTAGGGATATATCCCCGCTGCCTGGAGTTCCTTCGCGGCTGTGAACTGAGCAACCTTATCGAGTAAGCCCATGATTCTCGCTGATCCTGTTTCAGGGGAAGGCAATGGCGCGTACGCTCCACACCCGGTCGTAATCGCAGGTTTGAAGCTGCCAAAAATAGGCGACCCAGCCAACAGTACCAATCTTTTTCCATAGCGGCCAGAGAAATGTCCCCGGCAGCTTTAGGGCCGCTGACAGCCATCAGGGCCGATTGCGCAGCAATCCCCGCGCTTCCCAGGCTATGAACAGCGCCAGGCAGACCAGCCCCGCCGCGATGGCGGCCATCGACAGGTGGCCGTCGACGATAAATCCCCGCACCTGCCAGCACAGGGCCGCAATCGACGTTACCAGCATGAACAGGGCGGGTATCAGAGTGTAGAGCCGCGGCTTGCGCATACCGACCAGCCAGCTCGAAACCACGATCAGCGACAAGGCGGCCACCAGCTGGTTCGTGGCGCCGAATAACGGCCAGATCCGGGTGTAGTTGCCGCTGGCTCCCAGCCATCCCGCGGCCAGGACCGTCACCACGGTGGCGCCCGTCCTTCCGCCGAGCCAGGGAATCCCGCCGCCGAGTTCCTGCATGATGAACCGGGCCAGGCGGGTCGAGGTATCCAGGGTAGTCATGACGAAGGCGTTGATCATCAGGATCCCGAAGAACAGACCGGCCTGGGCCGTCACCAGCGGGATTTTTTCGACGACGTGCGACAGGCTGGTGGCGAAGGCCATGATCGCTCCGCCGCCGCCGGTCATCAGGTTCTGCAGACTGCCCGCCGCGGGATCGGTCGACTGGTCCCAGGGCAGGGCCCCGGCGGCCAGCAGCACGACCATCCCGGCCAGGGCCGCCTCCAGGATCATCGCGCCGTAGCCGATCTTCATCCCGTCGGATTCGCGGGACAACTGCTTGCTGCTGGTGCCGCTGGCCACGAGGGAGTGGAAGCCCGAGATGGCGCCGCAGGCGATCAGCACGAAGAGCATCGGGAACATCGGTCCCTGGCCCTGGCCGACGAACCCGATCGTCGCCGGGGCGTCCAGGTGGGGATGGGAGACGATCAGGCCGATGAATCCTCCGGCGAGGCCCACGTAGAGGATCCAGGTGCTGATGTAGTCGCGCGGTTGCAGCAACAGCCAGACCGGCAGCACCGAAGCCGCCACGCAATAGACCATCAGGATCCAGAACCACAGGGTGATCGCGGGAATACCGGCTACGGCATCCGGCAGTTGGAGGGGGAATGCGCCGCCGAGGCGGATCAGCAGGGCCAGGATCACCAGAGCGGCCAGGGTCGACGGCATCAGGGGCAGGCGGCCGCGCAGCACGAACCGGCCGAAGAAGGCCGCCAGCAGGATCAACCCGAAGGTCGGCAGCACGATCTCGGGTTGGCTGATGAAGGTGCGGGAGGTCAGCACGCCGAATACGGCGATGACCAGCACCAATGCGCACCACATGAATATCGACATCACGGTGCGGGCGCGGCGGCCGAGCGTCTTCTCGGCGATCTCGCCTACCGAGTGGCCCCGGTTGCGGACCGAAGCCATCAGCGACGTGTAGTCGTGGACGGCGCCGATGAATACCGAGCCGAGGGCGATCCAGAGCAGCGAAGCGAGCCAGCCGAAGGTCGCCACGCCGATCAGGGGGCCCACGATGGGGCCGGCTCCGGCTATCGAGGAGAAGTGATGTCCGAAAAGCACGGGCGAGCGGGTGGGCTGGAAATCCATTCCGTCCTGCTGCGCCACGCTCGGTGTCGGGCGGGAGTCGTCGGGTCCGATGAGCCGCCGGGAAATCCGGCGGCCGTAGAAGCGATAGCCCAGCGCCAGCCAGGCGAAGAAGACTGCTCCGATGACCAGGGAATTCATGCGTATCCTTTCGGCCGCTGCGGGACGGTCCCTAGACGGCGGCATCCTCTGCCATGATCTCCGCGGTGAAGATCTGGAATTCGGTTCCCTCCTCCCGCCAGTCGTTCGCGGACAATCCGGCCTTGAGGGCGAGATGGTCGAGGGTCGTGGGCAGATCCCAGCCCTGTTCGGGGGCGACCTGGGGGAGGAATACGGCGCGGGCTCCACCTCTGGCGAGCAGGATCCCGTGTCTGCCGATCTCTATGTCCCGGGGACCGGCGACCGAACGCAGCGGGGAGAGCACCGATATCTCGATGCGCAGTCCGTCGAGTTCGTCCGCGGTCAGAGGGGCGAAACGGGGATCGCGAAAAGCCGCTGCCAGGGCGTTCTCACGCACGACTTCGATCAATGGTGCGATCCCGACGATGGTGCCGATACAGCCGCGCAGGCGGCCGCCGAGGGTCAGTGTCACGAACGCGCCGCGATCCTGCAGCAGGGCCGCGGTGGGCTCGAATCCGATTCCGGCGGCGTAGGCCTCCGGATCCGGGGGCGGTTCGTCGGCGACGGCGGCGCAGATGGTCTCCCGCGCCAGTTCGAGCAGGAAACGTGATTCGGGCGGTGTCAATCCGGGAGCGTCGCCTCGGTCAGTCATGATCGTTCTCCTGGCCGCGGCGGAGCGATGTCGCCAGAATCAGGGCGGCGTAGCTCACGGAAAGCGAGTAGTCGCCGTCGCGGTCACCGCTGCGGGCGTAGGCCACCCTGCGGGCGCCGCCGCCGGACAAGGGAGCACTCAGCAGGAGCGCGGCCGCCTCCATCCCGCACATGGTGATGCCGGTCCGGCGGCCGTAGTCGAGCAGGCCGTCGGCGTCCCCGGCGAGCAGCAGTTCGATCGCTCCTGCGTCCAGGTCGGCCAGGCGTTCGGGCACCCGGTCGGTGAAGGGGACGTAGCCGTATGACTCGCCGTAGTGGGTGAAGTCGCTGGAAACGATGAACAGGCTGCGGCCGTCGCACCAGGGAGCCAGCGCGGCGGCGGCCCCGCGGCGCCGGTCCGCGTCCAGATGAGGCACGAGCAGGGGGACCACCTTCAGGCCTTCGCCGAGGACGATCTGCAGGAACGGCAGTTGGATTTCCACTGAATGCTCCACGGCGTCGGCTTCGGCGTCCGGGAGGAAGAACGGGTCGTCGGCAAGGGCGTCGGCCGTTTCGCGATCCACCGGCACGTCGCCCAGAGGCGTCCGGTAGGCGGCGAAAGGCGAGGGGGAGACCATCGTCAGCCAGGCCCGGTGGCTCGGCGCGAGGATGAAGACGCGATCGTAGCTCAGGCCTCGCAGCAGCCCGTAGCCGGCTCCTGCGACCGGGCCGCTGTAGGCGTAGCCGGCGTGGGGTACCACCATCGCCGTCGGCCGTTCGTCCGGGTCGGGGGCGGCGGCGGCCGCCAGGTGGGCCGTCACAGCCGCGGCCAGCGAATCCGGGGACGCGGGATACCAACTCCCGGCCAGGATCGCAGGGCGGACAGCGGGAATTTCACTTCGACCGGACATGATCGCCTCCTCGCGGATCACCCGCGGCGCTCGTCCAAAATCGAACGTGAAGCCGCTGGATGCAACCAGATGTATGAATTAACATTATCTGCGATATCACTTCATGAGTCACCTCAGGCTTGCAATCGGCCGAGGTGGGTATATTCTGGTCTATAAGAGGAAAGCCTCGGTCAGCAGCCAGCCAAATTCCATTGAGGAGGAACCGGCTTTGAAGATCAGCGAGAAAGCCCAAGACGATGTCATGGTCCTGAACCTTTCGGGCAAGATCATGGGAGGCGACGATCACGATACCTTCCATTCTGAAATCAAGACCTTGATCAGCGAAGGTTACGTCGATGTCGTGCTGAACATGAACAAGGTCAACTGGATCAACTCCACGGGTCTGGGCGTCCTCGTCTCCGGTTACCACACTCTGAAGAAGAACGGCGGGCAGATGAAGATCTGCACCGTCAGTGACCGGATCGACAACATCCTTAACGTCACCCAGCTGAAATTGGTCTTCGAGACATACGACAACGAGGCCGAAGCCATCGCGTCCTTCGCGCAGCCCTGATCCGAACTGGAGGGGATATGACCGGCCAGAGCGTCAGCGGAATCAAGACGCCCGTCGTCGCCGTGGACGGCGTGGTGCTCTGCCGCAACGACGCCGACCCCGGTCGCTCCCATTGGAAAGTACTGCTGGTTCGCCGTGCCAATCCCCCGTTCCAGGGGGATTGGGCTTTTCCGGGGGGTTTCGTGGATGTCGGGGAGGGCTTGGCCGCCGCCGTGGGGCGGGAGGTCGAGGAGGAGACCGGTCTGCGCAACCTGCCTTTCCGCCAGTTCCGCAGCTACGGCAACCCCCACCGGGATCCCCGGGGGCACACCGTTTCGGTCGTGCATGTGGCCGAGTTGTCCGGCTGTCCGCCGGATGTCGTGGGCGGGGATGACGCCGCCGAGGCCCGCTGGTTCGCACTCGACGGGCTGCCGGATCTGGCCTTCGACCACCACGAGATCCTCGACGAGATCATGATCTATCGCCGCGAAACCATCTGATTCATCCCCATCTGCGCCGCCAAGCCCTTTTCATCAGCTTCCAATCCCTTAGCGTGGCCGACCAGGCCGACGTCGCCGCCCAGACGAAACCGGGCCAGCCGTCGCGGATTCCGGTCCGGGCGAAGTATTGCCGCCAGAACGCCGAGGCGCCGGTAAAGAGCATATGCAGGGGGTTGAAGCTGCGGTCGCCGGCGCGGACGTCGAGAGTGGTGTAGAGGTCCACCTTCTTGAGATAGAGCCGCCAGCTGGTCATGGTGTCGTGGTACAGGGGTTGTTCGAGACGGCCGAGAGTGCAGCCGGGGTCCATCTCGATTCCTTCGTGGACCAGGGAACGGGTGACCTTGCCGCGGGCGCTGCGGAAAAGGCGCAGGGCGTATTGTCCGCTGAGGTTGCGCCCCTTCATCACCCTGCCCAGCACCCGGTTGACCCGATGCAGCTCCCAGGAGTCCCTTTCCTCGAAGGCGCCCCCGTCCCGCAGTTGGACGATCTCTGCGCGCAGTTCGGGCGAGACGGTCTCGTCGGCGCTCATCCACAGGGCCCATTCGGTGTCGACGCGGTCGAGAGCCTGCTGCTGCGCCGAGCCGAAATCGCGGAACTCGATCTCATCCCAGCGGAAATCCTCGAACCGGCCGGTGGCGGCGGTCTCCTTGAGGAAATCGATCGTACCGTCGACGCTGCCGGTGTCCAGGACCGCAACCTGATCCACTACGCCGACCAGGCTTTCGATGCATGCCGGCAATAGGAGTTCCTCATTGCGGACGATCATGAAAGCCGTTATTTTCCCCATGGTTTCCGCTCCAGCGTTCGCATCGTTCCCGTCTTCCGCGGACCGGGCGCAAACTAACACAGAGCCGCCCGCTTGCCCATTTCTCTTTGATATAACCCAACGGAGGTGCGCCCGTGACGGATGCGCGTGCTCTTTCACCCGAGGCGATCAGGTCGGCCCTCGCCGAGATCACCTGCCCTGGAACCAAAGTCGACATTGTTAAGATCAACCTCGTCGGCGATGTCCGGGTCGACGGCGATTCGGTCTCCGTGGAGATCGTTCGCACCAGCGAGAAGCCCGAGACCATCGCCGCGGTCAAGGAGCTGGTCGAAAAGAAGTTGGCCGGGATGCCGGGCGTCGGCTCGGCCGCGGTCCGGGTCACCGAACCCGAGGCACCCGCCGCCAAGACGGCCAAGGCCGCTCCAGATCCCTGGGCCGAGCGTTGTTCCCTCGCGGGCGTCAAGAAGATCGTCGCCGTGGCCAGCGGCAAGGGCGGAGTCGGCAAATCGACCGTCGCCGTGAATCTGGCCCTGGCGCTCAAGCAGAAGGGACATCGGGTCGGTTTGCTGGACGCCGATATCTACGGCCCTTCGCTGCCGACGATGCTCGGCACCGAGGAACACCCCCAGGCCATCAGCGATACGGCCATCCTGCCGGTGGAATCCCACGGTCTGCAGGTCATCTCGATGGGGCTGCTGGTGCCCCCCGGCCAGGCCGTGGTCTGGCGCGGCCCGATGGTCATGGCCGCCATCCGCCAGTTCCTGAAGGATGTGCAGTGGAACGACCTGGACTATCTGGTGGTGGACATGCCGCCCGGAACAGGCGACGCTCAGCTCACGCTGGTCCAGCAGGTGCCTGTCGACGGCGTGGTGATGGTGACCACGCCCCAGGAATTGGCGCTGGCCGACGTGCGGCGCGGAATCCAGATGTTCGGCCACGTTCGCGTGCCGGTCCTGGGCGTTGTGGAGAACATGAGCTTCTTCCTCTGCCCGGACAACGGCAAGCGTTACGAGATCTTCGGCAGCGGCGGCGGCGCGGCGGTAGCCGAGCAGTTCGGGGTGCCCCTGCTGGGCCAGATCCCGATCGAGCCCGCCGTGCGGGCCGGCGGCGACAGCGGCGTGCCCGCGGTCGAAAGCGGCGAGGGAGAGGCCCGCTCCGCGTTCCTCGACCTGGCGGCGAAGGTGGCAGACGCACTCGAGTCCCAGGACTGACGGATGATTGATCGAATCCGGAATCTCGATGCGACCGGCTGGGCCGGCGTCAGCCTGGGCATCCTGGCCCTGACGTCGACCCTGTCCATCTCCATCAGCCAGATCGCGCTGGGTTTGTGCCTGGTGTCGATGCTGTGGCTCCGGCGCACCGGTCGGATCGCCGGAGGAATCGGCCTGGGCCCGATAGCGGCGGCCCTGATCATCTGGGCGGTGGCGATGATCCCGCTCTCGACCGACGTCCACCAGAGCCTCGTATTCTCGCGGCGCTGGTACCTGCTGGGCGGGGTCTGGGCCGGCTATTGCCTCTGCCGCGGCGAGACGATGCGGCGTCGCATCTACGCTATGATGATCCTCGGCGCCTTGTCCCTCGCGATCGTGGGATTTTTCCAGGTATTCCGATACGGCCTTCCCAACATCGACTCTTTCGGCAAGTTGATCCGCCGCATCGAGTTGCTGCAGAACTACATGACCGGCGGCGGATTGTTGATGATGACGGGGTTGGCCGCACTGGCCGGCGTCCTGGCGCTGCCTCGCGGCCGGATGCGGTGGGCGTTGATCGTGATCCTGTTCCCGATTCTCCTGTCCCTGCTGCTGACGATGACGCGAAGCGCCTGGCTGGGCTTCATCGCCGGCTCGGCCGTCATCCTGAGGCTGAAGTACCGGCGAGGCGGCATCCTGATCCTGGTCGTGGCGGCGGTCTTCTACTTTCTGCTGCCGGGCGTGATGAAGGAGAGGCTGGGCTCGATCCTCGATCCGCAGTACAGCAGCAACTACGAGCGCATCGCGATGTGGGAGAAGGGCCTGGATCTGGTGGGCCGGCATCCGCTGCTCGGGGTCGGAGACCGGGATCTGGCGCGGATCAGCGAGGATGATTGGCAGGAGCCTCTGGGCTGGGGCCATCTCCACGATAATTTCCTGATGTTCGCGGTCATCTGGGGCCTGCCCGGGTTGATCCTCGGCTCGGCCCTGCTGTTGTGGGCGGGATGGTTGTTGTTGCGCGCCTGGCAGAGTCTGCCGCGACCGGGGATCGGCGCCGATCCGCCGGCGGACGAACCGTATCGCCGTGTCTGGGTCCTTTCCGGAATCGGGGTCTGGACCGGGTTCATGGTGTTGGGGCTTTTCGATTGGAATTTCGGCGACGCGGAGCCGGTGCTGTTGCTCTGGCTGGTTACAGGCATCGCCTTATCCGCGGGAATTCGTCCCGTACCGCTGGACAGCGGTAGTGCTAATTCATAGAGTTGCTGTCATGAATCTGACCGACTACATGACCGAATACCGGATGCTGCCCCGCCTCGACTGCCGCGACAAGCGCGAGATCGTGGCGCGGATGGTGGAGGCGCTTTCAGTGGAGGGATCGGTTTCCTCGGCGGCGGGTCTGGCCGCCGACATCCTGCGTCGCGAGGACGAGGAGCCGACCGCCCTGGGACTCGGCCTGGCGCTGCCCCATGCCCGTTCGGCAAAGATCGACGGGATAGCGGTCGTCGTCGCCACTCTCGCCGAACCTCTCGATATGGGCGCCGCAGACGGCAGGCCGGTCGACGTCGTGATTCTCAGTGTCGGCCCGCTTGAAGACCCGCGCGGGATGCTGCGCGTGCTGGCGAAACTGGCCCGCGTCGTGAAGCAGCGCGGCTTTCTCGATTCGCTTCGTCTCGCCGCCGGGCCTCAGCAGATGCTGATGACCGTTGAAAGAGCCGAATCAAATATCTAAATAGATAATTTCTTCCCAGTGAGCGCCCTTGCTCCCCCCGTCGGCATGGGTTATTGTGAACGGCCAAGTCAAAGCCTTTAGCCGTCTTTCCCGAAGACTTCCGGAGTCTCTCCCGAAGGGAGCGAACAGATGTCCAGTCCTCTCCAGCGGGTCCTATCCATTTTCTGGCTGGCCTTGTTGGCCGTTGCCGTGATGGCCCCCGCCTGTCTCGCCCAGGATCACATCGTCTTTACCGAGGTGGTGCTGACCGAGCGTTCAGGTGTGCCCGGTCTCGGGTGCGAGTACATCGAACTCGCCAACCCCGGCGCCACCGAAGTGGATCTGTCGGATGTGTTCCTCACCGATGCCACCCGCATCACCCAGCCCACCCAGTACTACGAGATCGTCACCGGCTCCGCCGCCGGCGGCGGGGGAACCGCCGGCGATTTCCACTGCCGTTTCCCGCAGGGCGCCACGATCGCTCCGGGAGACACGATCCTGATCTCGGTCGTGGGCAGCAACGCCTTCTTCGCCTCCTACCAGCGCCTGCCGGATTTCGAGCTTTTCGAGGACGGGCTCACGCCTGATACCATCCCCGAAATGGTCGAGGTCTTTCCCGGCAGCGTGGGCTACGGCCTGGGCTCGGGCGGCACCAACACCCTCAGCGCCGAGCAGTGGCTGGGCGACACCAACGGCGCGCTGCTGCTCTACACCTGGGACGGGGAGTCGGATCTGGTCTCCGATCTGGACTATGTGCATTGGGGAGCCTTGAGCACGGTCCGCATCGACAAGTCGGGCGTGGCTGTCGACGGCCCTGACGCCGACGGGGAATCGTCTGCCTATGCCGCGGACACTCCGGCTTCATCCCAGCAGCCGATCAGCACCGCCACCTTCAGGTTCGGCGATTCCTTCCAGAGGAACGCATTCGCCGAAGGAGCGGAAATCGCGACCGGCGGCAACGGGATTTCGGGCCACGACGAGACCAGCGAACCGCTGGCCTCGACCTGGACCCAGTTCACCGGCAGCCAGGATCCGGCCGCTTCGCCCGTTGTCAACCTGCCGCCCGCGCCGATCATCATCGCGACGGAATTGTCTCCCGCCGTTCCGCGGGAGAACCAGGGCGCGACCGTGACGGTCACGGCCCTGGCCGCTGACGGCGTGGCGACGATGACTATCTGGTACAGGGTGGACGGGGGCGCCTTCATCGACGTCGCCTGCTCCGACAACGGCGACGACACCTGGGACGGAACGATACCCGGCCAGGCTCTCGACGCCGTAGTCGACTGGTATCTGTCCACTACGGGCACCGGCGGCGGAGTCGCCCACCGGCCCGTCGCGGCGCCCACCTACGTGGAAACCTACACCGTCGTCGCCGCGCCCGAACCCGGCGAGGGTCCGGCCAAGCTGCTGCTGACCGAGATCTGCACCAAGGGCTCGGCCGGCGAATTCATCGAGATCATGAATCCCAACGATTTCGACGTGAACCTCGGCGACTACTATCTCACCGACGCGGTCTACTACGAGCAGGGCTACTTCAAGATCGCCGCCGGCGCCACCCAGACGACCGTCGGCGGCGGCGCGTTCTACGACTTCAACGCCCGCTTCCCCGAGGACGCGGTCCTGCCCGCCGGCGAGTCGACCACCATCTCGGTCCCGGGCAGCAACAGTTTCGCCGATACCTATCTGGGATCCATCCCCGGTTACGAGCTCTTCGAGGACGGAGATTTCGCCGACCAGGTGCCGGATATGCGCGAGATATTCCCCGGCAGCATCCGCGGCACCGACATCCCGTCGTTGACCAACATCAACCTCGATACGAGCGGTGGCGAGATCGTCGTCCTCTATTACTGGGACGGCGTCAGCGACCTGACCGTCGATATCGACGCCTTCGCCTGGGGCGACGGCAACAGCTACCGCTACAACAAGAGCGGCTTGACGGTCCTGTCCAGCAGCTACGCTCCCGAGGCCGGCTATCCCAACCCGTATATGGCCGACCACGGTTTCGAGGAGTCGTTCCAGCGGGTCGACTTCACCGAGGGGACCCAGACCGCCGTCGGCAGCAACGGTGTCGACGGCCGGGACGAGACCAGCGAGAACCTGCCCCTGACCTGGGGCGTCGCTCCGGTCGATCCCGCTTCGCCGCCGCTGCCCGAGGGCGCCGGCGTGGTTACCCTGAGCACTCCGCCGCGCACCTTCCTGCCGACCATGGCGGAGGGATTCCCGGTGAGCTTCTCTTCGGCGCCGGGCAGCCTGACCATCCTGCGGATCTTCGATCTCGACGGTCGTCTCGTGCGCACGCTCTACCACAGCCAGTTCGACGGTCCCGCCTCGGTCGATCCCGAGCACCCGACCGAGATGTTCTGGGACGGTCGTAACGACGAATTCGAGCTGGTCAAGGCCGGCATGTACATCGTGCACCTTTCGGTGCGGAATTCCGAGAACGGCGACTCCGAGACGAAGACAGCGCCCGCGGTCGTCGCGACTCGGCTGAGCAAGTGAGAGAGGTGTAAACGATGACACGGAAAATGATGCTGTTCGGCGTCGCTTTGGTTCTCGGCCTCTCCGCGTTGCCTGCGTTCGCGGCCTTCGAGAACGTCGACATCAGCCCCCGGGCCCGGGCCATGGGCGGCGCGGGCGCGGCGGTCGCCGACGACGCCTTCGCCCCTTATTTCAACCCTGCCGGAATCATGTTGCAGGAGGATATCGCCCTCGGCACCAGCTATGTCCGGCCTTACGGTCTCGACTTCACCGATCTCGTCTATCTGGGCGCGGTCGTCCCGCTGAGCGGGAAATCGGGCGGCTTCGGTTTCGGCCTGCGCCGGTTCGCGGTCGAATACCAGGATGTCGATCTCACCACCGAGACCACCATCACCGCGTCCTATGCGGCCAAGGTCTACGAGGATCTCCACTCGTCGGTCACCTTCGGATCGAGCCTCAACTTCAATCACCTGGAGTTCGGCGAGTCGATCGGCTCCGGCATGGAAGCTGACGATTCCATCGATCCCGGTGATGACTGGGCGGTCGGTCTCGACGTCGGCATGATGGTGACCCTGCACGAGCGCACTCGTCTCGGAGTGATGGTCAAGAACCTGAACAACCCGCAGATCGGCATCGACGAGGAAGAGCTCGGACAACGCCTGATCGGCGGCGTCAGCTATCTGCCGTACGACGGGGTAGTCACGACGTTCGAGTTCGAGAACGCCCTCGACGGCGAACTGCAGTACCACGGCGGCGTCGAGATGACCGCCATGGAGAATCTGTTCCTGCGTTGCGGCGTGGCTACCAACCCGCAGAAGCTTACAGCGGGATTCGGCTACGGCATGGAAGGTCTGATAGTCAACTACGGCTTCTCGACCGGTGGCGGAACCCTCGATTCCTCCCACCAGTTCGGGCTGACCTTCACCTGGGGTGGTGAAGCGCCGTGAGAAATACCTGGATTATTCCCGCGATAGCGCTGCTGCTGCTTGGCGCCGCGATGGCGCCTGCCGGCGCCGCCGATCAGCAGGAACCGCTGGATCTCAACCGGGCCGTCCTGGAAGAGGTCGCGGCCCTGCCGATACCGGCGGAGTTGGCTCGCAGCATCATCGACTATCGCACTTATGTCCGATTCTTCGCCAGCGTCTACGACCTGATGGAGGTCGAGGGGATGACCGCCGATTATCTGGCGGTCCTGCGGCCCCTGGTCTCGACGCTGCCGCCGGATGTGGGCGACGCCTCGATGGCCCGTCTGACCGCCAGCTACCGGCAGGCGGCCAGGTATCTGGGCCAGGAAGGCGCCAGCGAGGGTTTGGTCGATGAGTACCTGGACATGCTGCGGGATCCGGTCGATGTCAACGACCTGGATATATTCGACCTGCAGAGCTTCCAGAACGTGTCGCCGGTCGACGCCAAGAACATCCTCAAATCGCGCAATCGGCTGGGTCGTTTCGACGAAGCCCGGCAGCTGCGCGCCAGCGAGAATCTGCGCTACTGGGCCTATCGGAACATCCGGGATTTCGTCTATTACACCGATGCGGAGAAGGACGAACTCCAGGACAAGATCCACGGCAACTACCAGGTGCGTTACTACGATTCGCCGTACATGCTCGACGACGAGGAGATCACGGCCGATTCCGACCGCAGTCTGCAGCAGCGGCTGATCATGGGCGATCCGCACATGACCCACAAGCTGACGCTGAATCTCGGCGGCGGGGTGCGCGCGGGTCTGCTCACCCACCGCAACATGGGCGAGCAGTCCTGGAGCGAGACGCTCAAGGGCTATTACGGCGTCGACAACCAGCACTTCGGCCCCTTCCACCTGAAGAGGCTCTACTTCGGCAACTACCGGCTCTCCTTCGGGCAGGGCCTGATCATGGACAACACCGATTTCGCCATGTACCGCAAGACCGGCTACGGTTGGAACAAGCGTCCTCAGGGAGTGCGCGGCGATCTGAGCCGCAGCCATGAATACGCTTTGACCGGAGTCGCGGTCGAAGGCGCAGCCGGACCGATCCACGCCACCTTCTTCAGCTCCTGGGAAAAGAAGGACGGCATCCTCAATACGCCCGATCCGGTTACCGGCGATGTCACGGTCAACCGTTACGTCACGATGGAGCCCCGGCTCGAGAACAGCCTGCTCGACAACAGGCTGACCGACACCTTCGAGCCCACGGGCCTGCGTCGCGACGCCTTCGAAGAGGACATCGTCGGCGGCAACATCAAGCTGATGCTCGGGACGGCGACCTACGTCGGGATCACCGGATACGAGGCCAAGTACGACAAGGCCTTCTCTCCGGATCCGGCGACGCTGGTGGCCGACCTCGGCAAGCTCGAGACCCGCGACAGCGAGATCCTCGCCGGCTACAACAGCGTCGAGATCGATCCCGAAAGCGGCGAACGCACGTTCCACAAGTTTCGCCGGGTCTACGGCGCCGAGTTCCAGACCGTCTTCGACAACGTGGCCTTCCAGGGCGAATACGGAGTCCTGCAGGATCCGAAGTCGAACCTGTTCCACGGCGACAACAAGGACGCCCTGGTCCTCAACGGCTACGCCCAGTGGGACGACCTGCACCTGCTGGGAATCTTCCGCGACTACGACCTGGGCTACGACAACCCGTATAACCGGGCCTTCGCCAACGACAACCGCTACGAGCAGACGCTGCTCGACGCGCCGTACCGGATGAAGGACGACCTCTACAGCTGGCTGTCGCTCAACGAGCCCCAGCCCAAGCCGGAGAAGGGCATCTTCCTCCAGACCCGTTATCGGATCAGCCGCAGCCTGATCCTCAACGGTCTCGAGTACGACCAGTGGCAGCGGCAGGCCGACGGCACCGATCTGACCCGCTACACGGTCAAGGTCGAGTACCAGCCCATCTTCAATCTGCGTTTGCGGATGCGGCATCGCTACAGCAGCCGTTCCGAGAGCGACATCTCGGACGTGCGCTGGTTCCAGTCGTGGGAGAGCAGGTGGGAACTGATCTCGATGCTTTCCAACTACGACCGGCTGAAGTTCATGTATATGACCAGCAACGTGTGGTTCCCGCCGCGGCAGCGTCTCAGCGGGACACCCGAGCCCGGTTCCACTGGCAGCGGTCTCGGCACCGCGGCCATTCCGGCGCACGCGTTCCAGGTGATGTACGAGCACCACTTCACTCCGTATGTCAGGCTGCTTGTCAGCACCGAGATGTACGACGGATTCCTCTGGAACTTCGAGGGGAACGAGTTCGTGGTGGTGGACGGGCGGGGATTCCGCAACTGGGCCAAGATCGAGAGCCGGGTTTCCGAGCGGCTCCTGTTCCAACTCAAGGTGATGCGGGACCACAACCTGCCCCTGACGTATCTCGACGTCCGCGAGTACGGCGACGTCTACGGACCCGAACCGGAGAGTTCCTACGTCCCGAACGACTGGACGACTTTCCGGATGCAGCTCGACTATTCCTTCTGACGGGGAGACCGAAGATATGATGACACGTTCCGACAAGCGCGACCTGCGGCGGTTCATCGCCGTCTTCGCCTGCGGGGCGGCGCTCGGCCTGATGGCTCCCGCCGCACTGGCCGGTTCGGCGCTGAATTTCCTCTACGGCGAGCCTGAGACATTCCTCGGCGCCGAGATCAACGCCATGGGGAGCACCGGAGCCGCGGTTTTCCGCGGCGGCGCTTCCAACGTCCTGAACCCCGCAATGCTGGCCGACGTCGAGGGATTCCGCATCGATGCGGGGCTGTCCCTCGACCAGCGCCACGAGGATAGGTTCACCCCGTTGTGGGACAGCTTCGGCAACTATGTTGTCGATACCGCGATCGCATCCAACCGCGAGCACGGTTTCGGAACCGGATTCGGCTTCGCCGCCGATCTGGAGGGTTACGGCGTGCCTTTGGCCTGCGGCGTGTCCCTTACCGACCGCTATTCGTTCGGATACGATTTCCAGGAGGACATCCGCAACCCGACGACGTATACCGACGGGCGCGACCTCATTATCGAGGAGAGGGAGTTGGATGTCGCCGGCACCCTGCGTGATCTCTCGCTGGGCCTGGCCTATGCATCGGATCCCCGTTTCTCGTTCGGCGCCGCGGTGCATTACGCCTTCGGCAACCGTGACGAGCATCGTCTGTCGCGCGACTACGAGACCCCGGCCAACAGCACCGACGAGCGCCAGGAGTTCGACATGGACGGTGTCAACTTCTCCCTCGGCGCGCGGTTCACGCCGGACGACCGGCTGACCTTCGGCTTCTCCTGGGAAACCCCGCTGACCGTCGACGGCGACACCGACACGACGATCACGCCGTACTCCGGTGCCCGCGAGGTCTATTCCGGCACGGCCGAGGTCGAGTATCCTTCCCGGTACAGTTTCGGGATGGCCTACTATCCCCGCAACGAGTTGCGGACCGTGTTCACGGTCGATATGGTCATTTCCAACTGGAGCGACCTGACCGATAACCGTTTCGCCGAGGATCCGGTCCTCGAGGATACCTACGACGTGCGGATCGGACTGCAGCACACCTTCTACAACGGTGTGCCGATGCGCTTCGGCTTCCGGCACGTGGACAGCTACGCCGACGTCGAGACCGGCCGCTCCTCCTTCTCGGCGGGCATCGGCAAGCCGCTGGCGAAGGGCATGATCGATGTCTCGGTCGAGCTGGGCAAGGTCTCCTTCGTCCAGGAACATTGGTTCGATTATCCCGCGGGATACGAATCCGCGGAGAGCGCCCGGGTCGAGGAGACCCACTTCCGGCTGGGCGTAGGTTACGTCCTGGAATTCTAGGATCACCGGCCTGCCGCCGGCTCAGGCGGACGGCCGGATCTTCCTCCCGGACAGGGGTGCGGGATGTTCCCGCTCCGATCGTGCGGCCGCCGAAGCCGCTGCCGGCCGGTTCCGATTCCGGCGATCTGCCTGGTGGTCCTGGCCGCGGGTTGCGGCGGACCCGCCGCGCCGCCCGAACTCCTGCAGTCGCCGCTCGGCGACGTGACCGGAGCGGTGGTGCGCTGGACGACTTCCCGGCCTGCGCGGGCCGCCGTCCGCTACGGATTCGTTTCCGGTCGTTACGATCGGTTGGCCTATCCCGCCGCGGGCGGGGGAGACGACAAGGCCCGGCGGACTGAACACGCGGTGCCGCTGCTGGCGCTTCCGCCGCGGACTCCGGTCTTCATCCGCAGGGTGAACACCGAGCCGGGGCTGGCCGCGGCCGTGGCCGCGCAGGAGACTCTGTTCTTCGCCGAGCCTCCGGCCTGTGCCCGGTTGCTGCGGTTCACCTCGGTGGATGTGCAGTTCGGCGACGCCCTGGTCCTGGAATGTCCCTCGGGAGCGGTTGTCCTGATCGACGCCGGTGATCCCGAGGAGGGCCGCGCCGGCGAAGCGGCTCCCGCGCATCTGATGCGCTGGCTCGATGACCACGGAGTCGATGGTTTGGCCGCGGCGGCCCTGACCCACGCGCATCGCGATCACGTCGGCGGTTTCGTCCGCGGCGGTATCGACGGCGTGGGGGTGGTCGACACCCGCGGCATCGGGGTTTTCCTGGACCTGCCCGCCCACTCGGGGGAGCGTCCGGACCACCGGACCCTGGTTGCGCGGCTGGAGGAACTCGGCGTACCCCGTCTGGCCGTTGCCCCGGGGATGACCGACGGATCGCATCCCGACCGTCTCGGCTGGGATCCCGCCCTGAGGGTTGAAGTGCTCCACGGCGGAGCCGAACCGGGCTGGAGCGATCTGAACAATGACTCGTTGGCCCTGCGCGTCGGCTACGGCGACGTGGACTTCCTGACCGTCGGGGACTGTGAGGCGGCGGCCGAAGAGCTGATGCTCGAACGGTTTCCGGGGAAACTGGCGGGGATCGAGGTGCTCAAGGCGGGACATCACGGCCGCTCCGACGCCAGCGGCGGGTTGTTCCTCGACGCGGTGCTGCCCCGCACGGCTCTGGTGACGGTGGCATTTGCGGCTTATCGTGAAGGTGTAGCCGCGGGGGCCGAAGCCACCGCTCCGGTCCTGGCCCGGTTCGCGGCGCGGGGAACGGACGTTTTCCGGTTCGATGACGCGGAGCCGCTCGGCGAGCCCGCCGACACGCGAACTTTCTGGCATACGACCCTGGTCACCGACGGGGTCAGCTACGAGATCCGATTGGAACCGTCGGTCTGGGGTCTAACGAGATCCATCCCGGACGGACAGCCCTGAGGAGAGGGGATATGAACCTGATGCGCAACGCCCTCCGCAACTCCGTGCCGCTGGCGGCGGCGCTGGTCCTGGCGGCGACGATCGTTTCCTTGCCCGGGACCGCCCTCTGCGGCGACGCCGACCAGGTGCGGCTGCACCTGATATGGACCAACGACGTGCACGGCCACGTCGCTCCCGAACCCGCCCGCTTCATGAACCCCAATTTCCCGCCCCCGCTGGGCGGCGGTGCGTCCATGGCGGCCTACATCAAGGGTATCCGGGAAGAAGCAGCCGCCGCCGGCGACGACGTCCTGCTGCTCGACGCCGGCGACTTCTTCCAGGGCGCTCCGGTCGGCTCCAAGACCCGCGGCGACGCCATGGTCGATTTCTATGACACCCTCGAATACGACGCCCTGGTTCCGGGCAACCATGATTTCGACATGGGACGCGACAACACCGAGCGTCTGGCCGGGATGATGGACGTGCCCTGGGTCTGCGCCAACCTGCGCGAGGAGAGCACCGGCGAGATCGTCTCCTGGTGTCGTCCGACCCTGATGATCGAGAAGGCCGGGCTGAAGATCGGCGTCATCGGCATCATCACTCCCGGAACCGTCATCATGTCCTTCCCCGACAACATCAAGGGCTTGATCTTCGACCCCATGGCGCCGGTGATCGAACGCTATCGCGACGAATTGCTGGAGCAGGGAGCCGACCTGATCTGCCTGCTGATCCACGAGGGCCTGCCCTATGACAAGGACAAGGCCTGGCGACAGTTGGCCAAGTCCGGCGATGAAGCCGACGACAACTCCCGCCAGGACTCGGGCGGGGCCTACGGCAGCGTCACCGGCGGCGCCATGGACCTGATGGAGCTGATGAACGTCGTTCCCGGCATCGACTTCGCCGTCGGCGGGCATTCCCACGTGGGATACCAGGAACCCTGGATCGATCCCGTCAACCACACTCTCTGCTTCGAGACCTACGGCAACGGATCGAGCGTCGGCCACTGCATCCTGAAGATCGATCGGCCCACCAAGCAGATCATCGGCTACGACGCTCCGCATGATCGCGGAGTTCTCGTCACCCTCTTCGAGGACGAGTTGTGGCCAGACGCCGAGATGACAGCGGTCCTGCGTCCCCACATCGAGAAGACCGACGCCGAGATGGACGCCATTCTCGGCAGCTCCAGCATCAACCTCAATCGCGGCGGCCCCGGCAGCAACCTGGTGGGCAACCTGGTCACCGACGCGATGTGCGAGTATTTCGACGCTGATTTCTCGTTCCAGAACCTGGGTGGACTGCGCGCCAACATCTCGAGCGGCAACATCACCGCCCGTGACGTCTTCTCGGTCCTGCCCTTCGGCAACGAACTGGTCCTGGTGCAGATGAAGGGTTCGATGTTGCGCCGCATCGTCGAGCGGAAGGTCCGAGGCATGTCCGGCGGCATCTGCGTATCCGGCGTGGAGGTCACGTTCAACAAGAATCGCCCCGACATGGACCGGGTCTGCAGCTTCCTGGTCGGCGGCGAGCCCCTGGATCACGAGAAGATCTACAGGGTCGTCTGCACCAGCTTCCTGATGGAGGGGAACAGCGGCCTCGATTTCCTCACCCAGATCAGCGCCGAGAACATCGAACTGACGCAGATCACGACCGCCGAATCGGTCGAGCGTTATCTCAAGCTGCACAGCCCCGTCCGCCCGCGGATCGACAACCGCTGGGTCGAGGACGGAAAGGCCGAACAGCAGCCTTATCTCGCGGTCCGGTACCTGCCCTGACATCGGCCCGAAATCGTTGGCTCCTTTTGCCTCAAGCCCGCCCGGGACCGACCGATACAAGGTTCCAGGCGGGCTTCGGTCCGCCGGCCCAGAAGCCGCAAAACCGCCCGGCACGGATGCCGGGGTTGAAAGCCGAAGGAGCAGAAGGTGATCCAGCTCACCCCAGGGCGCACCCATGAACAACTGCAGCGATTGACACAACGCATGGATCAGATGGTGGTGGGCCAGCCCAAGGCCATCCACCGGATCACCGACAGCCTCAGCCGTCTGGTCGCGGGCATCCACGATCCCGAGCGGCCGTTGCTGACGATGATGTTCCTCGGGCCGACCGGCGTCGGCAAGACCGAAACCGTGTGCTGTCTCTCCGAGGCCGTCTTCGGCAATCGACGGGCCTTTACCCGTATCGACTGCCAGGAATACTCGGCCCACTACAACATCTCCAAGCTGCTGGGCTCGCCCCCGGGCTACGTGGGCGGCGAGATCAGACCCCTGCTTTCGCAGGAGAACCTCGAGCGCCATCACAAGCAGGCCCTGACCGACCGCAGCGGCATGATCTGCGAAGCCGGCAGCAAGCTTTCCTCGCTGTTCCCGCCCGAGTCGGAGCGCCATCTCTCGATCGTGCTCTTCGACGAGATCGAGAAGGCGCATCCGAAGATGTGGAACACCCTGCTGGGCATCATCGAGGACGGCAGACTGGTCCTGGCCAACAACGAAGAGGTCGACTTCACCGACTCGATCATCATCCTGACCACAAACGTGGGCAGCAAGGTGATGAACGAGCATCTGGCCAATAACCGGATCGGCTTCTCGACCGGATTCGACGCCAACCTGGTCGATCACGAGATCGAGGACGCGGTGATGCGGGAGGCCAAGAAGATCTTCCCGATGGAATTCCTCAACCGCTTCGACGACCTGGTCACCTACGGGACCCTGCGCGAGAAGCATCTGTTCCAGATCCTCGACAATCTGATCTCGCGGATACATCACCGTTCGCTGCGCTGCTCCGAGCCTTTCCTGCTCGAGGTCAGCCGCTCCGCGAAGGAGGCGCTGGTGCGCACCGGCACCGATCCCGAATACGGCGCGCGCCCCTTGAAGCGGGTGGTCGAGAAGGAGATCGTCACGCCGGTGGCCCACTACATCTGCAGCGAGCAGATCCGGCGCGGAGACCTCGTGATGATCGACTACCGCGACGGTGAGTTCGTCTTCCTGAACGAGGCCAGCCATGCCTGGGAGGATTCCCCGCTGCCGTCCGGCGCCCTGCCGCCGGCCGAGGGCCGTTGGGCGCGAACCGATCTGGGCGTGAAGGATGACGGCGGAGCCAAGAAGAAGATAGAGGCGGAGGTCGAGAAGGTAGTCGCGGTCGCCGACTCCCTCGGCGGCGCCGGATTCGAATAGCGGATCAGCGTTCCCCCCCGGAACGCCGAGAGGGACGATGCCGTCGGCGTCGTCCCTCTCTCAATTCCAGCATCATTCCCGGCCGGGGCTACGGCCAGTAGAGAATGCGTCCGCAGCTCTCGCAGTGCAGCACCTTGTTCTCGTTGACCGTCGAGGTGAAGGAGAAGGGGATGTTGGCGAAACAGCCGGTGCAGAAGTTGTTCAGAACCGGGACCACGGCCCGGTCGTAGCGGGTGGCGAGTCGCTGGTAGTAGCCGCGGTGGCGGGACTCGATCTGGCCGAGCAGGTCTTCCCGGGCCTGCTTCAGCTTCTGCAGGCCGGGCATCTCGAAACCCATGTCCTGTTCCTGCTTCGACTGGAAATCATCTTCGGCCTCGAGGACCATCTGGTCGAGATCCTGAAGCGTGACGAGGAACTGCACCTGCTGATTCATTTGCCTAGCCCTCCATCAATACCTGGCGGAAACCATCGTAGTCCTCGGCGGCCGAGGCGGCGTCGCGGAGTTCTGCGTTCTGGAGTTTGTCGGTCAGCACTGCCAGCGACTGGATGTACTGGTTGCCGGAATCCTGTGGAGGAGCCACGAGCATGAAGAACAGATGCGTCGGCTCACCGTCGATGGAATCGAAGGCGACACCCTTCCGGGAGCGGGCCGTGACGATGACCAGGTCCTGGGTGGCCAGGGTGCGTCCGTGGGGGAAGGCGACGCCGGGCCCGACAGCGGTGCTGCCGAGGGCTTCGCGGTTGATCAGCATCTGCAACAGCGTTTCCTTATCCTGGATGGAAGAGCCGGAAACCAGAACATCGACCATTTCCGCGAGAACGCCTTCCTTGTCGGAAGCGGCGAGGTCCTTGATGAAGAGATCAGGAGAAGTAAGTTCCAGGACTGTCTGCATGTCCATCAGGGAGACCACCTTGAGAACCGGGAGGAATTGTGCTACCACCACAACATCCGGTAACCTAAACAATAGGTCATCGATCCTCAAGCAACGATTTGGCGTCCGTGTCCAGAACGGACGCGACAGGGAGTGATTCGACATAGTATCGCAACGGGAAGACGGGCCTGTCGTCGAGGGAGTGGTTCTGCGTGCCCAGAGCGGTCATTGCCGAGTAATCACTAGCGATGGCACGGTATACCACTGCCGTCTGCGCGGCCGTCTGAAGCAGGGACGGCAGGAGTCCCGCACGGTGGCGGTGGCCGGCGATCGCGTCAGCTTCCGCACCGCTCCGGCCACCGACAGCAGCTTGCCCGCAGGGGTGATCGAAGAGATTCTGCCCCGCCGCAACAAGATATCGAGATTCTCATCCCGCCGTGGCGGCAACCGTCTGGAACAGGTGATGATGGCCAATCTCGACCAGATGGTCGTCG
This sequence comes from uncultured Fibrobacteraceae bacterium, assembly GCA_964646035.1. Classification (GTDB taxonomy): domain Bacteria; phylum Krumholzibacteriota; class Krumholzibacteriia; order LZORAL124-64-63; family LZORAL124-64-63; genus CAYLMM01. The sequence continues at coordinate 52,483 of CAZYDJ010000003.1, forward strand.
TCCAATCGGTCCGCCGGCCGGATCCCGCCCAGGGATTCGTAGATCGCGTGCTGGCCGCCGCCGAGAAGTACGAGGTGGAGGGCGTCATCTGTCTGAACAAATGCGATCTGGACCCTGCCGGCGCCGCTGATCCCCGGTGGGACTACTACGGCGGACTCGGGTACCGGATCCTGCGCACCTCGGCCGAGACCGGCGCGGGAGTCGACGAGCTGCGCGATGTCCTGCGGGGGAGGATATCCCTGTTGCTGGGCGCTTCCGGCGTCGGCAAGAGTTCTCTGCTGCAGTTGATCCAGCCCGGGCTGAAGCTGCGCACCGGCGAAGTCACCGACAAGACCGGGCTCGGCCGCCACATCACCACCCGCACCGACCTCTTCGCCCTTGACGGCGGCGGATTCATTGCCGATTCACCCGGTATCCGCGGCTTCGATCCCGGGAACGTCGAACCGGCGGATCTGCGCCTCTACTTCCCCGACATGGAGGAGCCGGGACTGCACTGCCGCTTTTCGACCTGCCTGCACCGGGATGAGCCTGACTGCGGGGTCAAGCTCGCCGTGGCTTCGGGGGAACTGCCGGCTTGGCGGCACGAGGCGTACCTCGGCCTGCTGCGGGATATCGAGGGAAGGGATTCGGGCCGGGGAGGGCGTCAGGATACCAGCCGGCGGTAGAACTCGACGGCTTCCAGGCTTTCGTGGAGCAATCTGTCCACTGCGCTGACACCGGTGGCGTGGCGGTAGTCCACTACCCGGTCCACGCGACGGGCCAGACGCCAGCCGGGAAGCGGGGCGCCGAGCAGTTCGGGCGACTTGGCTACTGTCTCGTAGTTGACCAGCGCGCTGAAGACCAGAGCGACAATGATCATGGCGGCATTCTGCATGATGCGCGTCATCTGAACCTCCGTTGCGCCGGACGGCTGCAACCGGGGTGCCAGGAGGCCTCAGGATGGCGAGTTCTTCCCGAAAAGGTGTCAAACGTCTGATTTCGGGCTTGATCGCCCGTCTGTGGCGTAAGCCGGATCTCACCCCGGAGCAGATCCTGGGCTGCGATCCGCAACGGATACTCATCGTCAGACAGCATAACCAGATGGGCGATATGGTCTGCGCCACGCCGTCGTTCCGGGCGTTGCGCGAAGCCTACCCGCGGGCCCGGATGGCGCTGGTCTGCTCGCCGGTCAACCGGGATGTCGTGCTGCATAATCCCCATCTGGACGAGATCTTCATCTACGACAAGCGGGCCTGTCGCAACCCGATGCGCTTGCTGGATTTTCTGCGGGTCCTGCGTCGCTTCCGACCCGATCTGGCCTTCGTGCTCAACAGCGTCTCGTTCTCGGTCACCAGCGCCGCCTTCGCCGCGATTTCGGGCGCCGACGCCATCGTCGGCGGCGACAGCCGGCCCTTCGGCTACGACATCAGCCGCCACGCCTTTTCCCTGGAGATGCCCTCGCGGCCGGAGCTCGACCGCCATGCCGTCGAGCATTGCCTCGCGCCCCTGGCGGCGATCGGCATCGACACCGACGATCTGGGCACGGTGGTGACGGCTTCGGATGCGGAGCGGGCGCGGGCGGCTGCGGTCATGAGGGAACTGCCGGGAGAGGGGCCGCTCTGGGTGATGCATCCCGGCGCCGGCAAGGTGCAGAATCTGTGGCCGGCCGATCGCTTCGCCGAGCTGGCCCTGCTCGCCGCCGCTGTCCCGGCCCGGGTGCTGGTGCTGCAGGGGCCGGCCGACGCCGAGGTGACGGCCGAATTCGAATCGGCTCTGCATGCGGCCGCCGGCGGATCCTGGCCGGCGGGAATCACGCTGGCTCCGCCGTCGCCGGTGGGCACCTGTGTGGCTTTGCTGGAATCAGCGGACCGCTTTCTTTGTAACGATACCGGCCTGACCCATGTGGCGGGAGCGGTGGGAGTGCCTACACTGGCCTTGTTCGGGCCCACGGATCCGGAGCTCTGGCTGCCCCGCGCCGCGAACGTGGAATGCCTGCGCGGAGCGGACGGAGACCTCGCGTCCATCACCGCGGCAGCGGCGTGGGCCCGCTGGCGCGATCTGAAAGCCCGCGGAAACGATAACGAAACCGGAAATGACTTTGCAGCGGAGGATTGAGATTGGACATTCCCATTCTGATAGTGGTTCTGCTCTTCTCCATCATCGTGCACGAATGCGCCCACGGAGTGGCCGCCCTGCGCTTCGGAGACGACACGGCTTTGCGCATGGGGCGTCTGACCCTGAACCCCATCAAGCATATCGATCCTCTCGGAACGATCATAGTGCCGCTGCTGATGGCCCTCGCTCCCGGCGGGATGCTTTTCGGATGGGCCAAACCGGTGCCTGTCGATTCCGGGCGGTTCGCCAACCCCCGCCGCGATCAGGCCTTCGTCGCCGCGGCTGGCCCGGCCAGCAACCTGTTGCTGGCCCTGATCTGCTCGATCGCCCTCGGCGTGGTGGCGGGTATCGCCCATTCCCGGATGTCGGGCTCCGGAGGCTCGCCGGTGGCTTTTCTCGAGTTCCTGCGGCTGCTGTTCTGGGACGGCGTCCGTATCAACGTGCTGCTGGCCCTGTTCAACCTCATCCCGTTGCCGCCGCTGGACGGCAGCTGGATCCTCTTCGGGGTGCTCAGGGGAGAGGTCGCCGTCGGATACGCGCGTCTGCGCCCATACGGCTTCATCCTTTTGTTGGGATTGCTGTTCCTGGGGTTGGGCGGGTTCCTGGGCAGGGCTGTTTCCGGAGTCAGCGAGATCTTCCTGTCGGTAGCCTACCGGGTCGCCCTGATCGTTTCCTGAGCGACACTGCCAGACGCGACGAAGCCCCCGCCGCCGCGGAGGCCTCGTCCTCTTGTGCTCGGGCCCGCCCATCGGGTCCTGAGCCGGGCGCCTGTCTCGCCCTACTTACTCGCGCCGGAAGTTCTTCGGCTCCTGGATCTCTACGTTCAGGAAGGCCGCGGCGCTCTCGTTGCCGGAATAGTCGACCGAGGTGACCATGTATTCGTTCCTGCACCCGGCCAACGGCGCGGAATGGACGTACCAGTTGTTGGGCTGGGGATCTTCGACCAGGGTGTAGCTGTTGTCCGCGACCCGGAAGTAGACCCGGAATCCCCTGAGATCGGCGTCCATGTTGTTGGGTTCCCACCGCAGGGTGAGGCCGCTGGAGTACACGGTCGCCATCAGCCCGGTCGGGACTGCGGGAGGAGCGGTATCCACGGCGGTGGGAGAATCACTGTCGCTGCTGCAGCCGGCCATAAGCGCGCCGCAGGCGATCAGGGCGATGATGATCAGATAATTCTTCTTGGCTGCCACTGGAGGTCCTCCTTGGGTGGTCTCTGCTGCTCCGGCTTGCGGAGAATCGGTTGTTTGGATCTGCCGGTGACGGGATTCCGTTCCCGACCCGTCCCCCGCCGGTGTTCAGCAATGCGGATGCCAGCCCGGCCCAAGGCTCCGACGGTAATATCTAGATTCAATCCGGACTTTGACTTGTATGATTTCCGATCCCGCCCGGGAGTTCCTTGTCGTGCCCCATGGCTCCCCGTCATTCCCTGAAATAATCTCGTACTGCCATCAACTCGGATGGGAGGATTGTATTCTGCACGATCGGGGCGCCGCGGGATGGGTCGAGGGCCACAATCTCCTTGACGTACAGTCAGTTATCCTGGAATATGGGCTGCAATCGGTTCTGTTGGTGGAGGTGATGTTCCAAGGGAGGGGTCGCGATGACCAAGGCAGATATCGTCGAGGATGTGGCGCAACGCACGGGACTGACCAAGAAAGAGGTCGGCGAGACCGTCGATCTGTTCCTGCAGAAGGTCGGCGATCTGCTCTCGGATGGGAAACACCTGGAGATTCGTGGTTTCGGGACTTTCAAGGTCAAAGAGCGAAAAGCACGAATGGCGCGTAATCCCCGCACGGGAGAGACAGTGCCGGTGCCCGCTCGCCGGGTCCCTGTCTTCAAGGTTTCCAAGATGTTGAAGGACAAGGTAGCCTTGTCCTCCTGATCCCACTGGAGCCGAGAGCCCGCAACGAATTGAAAGCGGTCCAGCACCGGCCTTTCCCCGAATATGACGGGAAGGGCCGGTGCGTTGTGACGGAAAGGGGGAGCCTGCCCGATGCTCCGAGTGGACCTGAGAAGCGATACCATCACCGAGCCTGATGCCGCGATGCGTGCGGCCATGGCCGGGGCCGTGGTCGGCGACGACGTTTTCGGCGACGATCCCACGGTCAACATCCTGCAGGACAGGGTGGCGGATCTGCTGGGCAAGGAAGCGGCTCTCTACGTGCCGAGCGGAACGATGAGCAACCAGATCGCTCTGCGCGCCCAGACCCGGCCGGGACAGCAGATCATCTGTGAGCGGGACGCCCACATCTATCATTACGAAGCGGGCGGGCCGGCCGTGTTGTCGGGATTGATGGTGACCCGGGTTCGCGGTGAAGGCGGCATGCCCGCCTGGCCGGATATAGAGGCCGAGATCAATCCCGACGACATCCACAGCGCTTCTCCGGCGATGATCTGTCTCGAGAACACCCACAACCGGGCCGGAGGGCGGGTGCTGCGGCAGGAAGATGTCGTGGCTGTCGGCGAGGCGGCGCATGCCCTCGGTCTGCGCGTCCATCTGGACGGAGCGAGGCTGTGGAACGCCCACGTCGCCACCGGTATCCCGCTGGATGTCCTGGCGGCTCCGGCCGATACGGTGAGTGTCTGTTTTTCCAAGGGCATGGGGGCTCCGGTCGGATCGGCCCTGGTCGGCGACGCTGAGACGATCGAGAGGGGCCGCAACATCCGCAAGCTCTTCGGCGGCGGGATGAGACAGGCCGGGATCCTGGCCGCGGCCTGTGTTCACGCCCTGGACCACAACCTGCCGCTGCTGGCGGCCGATCACGTACACGCCCGGCGGCTGGCCGAAGGCCTGGACAACCCGGTCCTGGGAGTAGGTCATCCGGTCGATACCAACATCGTGGTCTTCGACGTCGCTGCGCCGGCCACGCCGGAAGCCCTGCTCGATCATCTGGCTGCCCGGGGGATCCTGGCGGTGCCGTTCGGCAGGGGCCGGGTGCGGATGGTCACAAACCTGATGGTGGGCCCGGAAGGCGTCGAGGCGGCGCTCGAGGCCCTTAACGATTTTCGGGGGTTTCAGCTTTGAAGATCGTGATAGTGGGCGCCGGGGCGGTCGGTTTCGACCTGGCCCGGACCCTGAGCCGACGCGACCACGACGTTGTCGTCGTGGAACGTGATACCGAGCGACTGGGCGAACTCACCAACACGCTCGACTGCCGCTCCCTGGCGGGCAACGGGGTCGACGCGTCGGTCCTGGAAGGGATCGGCATGACCGACTGCGAACTCTTCGCCGCGGTCACCGACAGCGACGAGACCAACATCATCGCCTGCCTCACCGCGCAGAAGCTCGGCGCCGGGATGAGGGTGGCCCGGGTTCGCGACTCCGCCTACTACCGCAACGGCGTGCTGGCCCTCGACGGCATCGACCTGGCGATCAACCCGGATCTCGAGGCGGTGCGGTCGATCAGCCGCATCCTCTGGCAGAGTTCGGCTTCGGACGTGCAGGAGTTCGCCGGCGGCCGGGTGCGGGTGGTGGCCGCCAAGGTGGACGCCGAATCGTTCGTGGCGGGACGGACCCTGGCCGAAGTGGAAAAGGATCTGGGGTCGCGCTGGGCCCTGGTCATCACGATTCTGCGCGAAGGAAAAACGCTGATTCCCCGCGGCGACACCGTCATCGAAACGAACGACCAGATCTATCTGGCCGGCGCCCGCGGCCTGGTCGACAAGGCATTGACCTACGTCCATGATTCCGGCGAACGTCTGGGCAACGTGATGATCATCGGCGCCAACGCGATGGGCGTCGGCCTGGCCCGCGACCTGGAATCTCTCGGCATCAAGGTCAAGCTCATCGACCGCAACGAGGAGCGGTGCCAGCTGGCCGCGGAGCAGCTTCACCGGGCCCTGGTGCTTCACGGCGACGGCACGGACGTCGAACTGCTGCAGAGCGAGGGAGTCTCGGAGATGGACGGCTTCGTGGCGATCTCCAAGGACGAGGAGACCAACGTCATGGCCTGTCTCCTGGCCCACCACAACGGAGCCGGCAAGACGATCTGCCTGGTGAACCGTCCCGATTACGTACCCCTGCTGCCGCTGCTCGGGGTCGACGCGGCGGTATCGCCGCGGTTGGCCGCCGCCGACGCCATCGCCCGCTTCGTCAAGCGCGGCGCTGTCATCAGCACGCACAGCCTGAGCTTCAGCGGTTCCGAGATCATGCAGGTCCAGATCGCGAAGGGCTGCCGCTGCATCGGCCGCACTCTCGCCGAGGTTGAATTTCCCCGTGACGCGGTCATCGGCGCGATCATCAAGCGGGGTAGAGTGGTTACTCCCCGGGGCGATACGGTGCTCCAGGCCGGGGACGAGGCTGTCGTTTTCGCACTTCCCTCGGGATTGCCCGAGGTCGAGAAGTTCTTCGCCGCGGAGTGAGTTGATGAATCTGCGCGGAATCTGCAGAGTCCTCGGATTTCTCCTGGTGGTCGTATCCATCTCCCTGATGCTGCCGTTGATCGTCGATCTGATCTATCGCGAAGGCGATTGGCCCCACTTCCTGATCTCGGCCCTGATCGGCGCGGTGACCGGCGCACTGTTGATGATGCTGGGGCGCGGCGCTCCCGAACTGCGTGTCCGCGAGGGATTCGCCATCGTCACCCTGGGCTGGTTCTCGGCCGGTCTTCTCGGTGCGGTCCCCTTCATGTTGACCGGCGCCATACCCGCCTTCACCGACGCCGTATTCGAATCGATCTCCGGATTCACGACCACCGGATCGACCATCATGACCGCCATCGAATCGGTCGGCCGCCTCCATCACGGAGTGCTGTTCTGGCGCTCGCTGACCCAATGGCTGGGCGGCATGGGGATCGTGGTGCTGGCCCTGGCGGTCCTGCCCCTGCTCGGGATCGGCGGCATGCAGCTGTTCAGGGCAGAGGCGCCGGGACCTTCTCCGGACCGGCTCACGCCCCGCATCAGGGAGACCGCCAGATTGCTCTGGGGGGTCTACGTGCTGATCACCGGCGCCGAGATCCTGTTGCTGGCCACCGTGGGCCGGATGGGGATCTTCGACTCCGTCTGCCACTCCCTGACCACCATGGCCACCGGCGGTTTCTCCACCCGCGACGCCAGCGTGGGCGGTTTCGGCTCGCCCGCGGTGGAGTGGATCATCACCCTGTTCATGTTCCTGGCGGG
>CAZYDJ010000004.1:0-54123 GCA_964646035.1 uncultured Fibrobacteraceae bacterium
GCAGGCGAGGCGGATGCTGATGCAACTGGGCAACTGATCGGAAGCGGATCAGCGATTCAGGCTCTCGACTGACTGCTCCCGCCGCCAGGCTTCACGTTCGGAGTCGGTCAACCCTTCCTCCCCCGTCAGGATTTCCACCTTGCGCAGGACGATCTTCTCGAGCGGATTGTCCCGGCTGTCCCGCGGCGCTTCGACTATGGCGTCGACAACGTCCAGCCCCTCGACCACCTGTCCGAAGATCGTGTACTTGCCGTCCAGCGCCGGGGCCGAGGAAACGCAGATGAAGAACTGGCTGCCGGCGCTGTCGATCTGCTGGGCGCGCGCCATCGAGAGCGTGCCGCGTCTGTGCTTCTCGCGGGATAATTCGGCCTTGAGCCGCGCCTCGGTTCCCATCCCGACATAACCCTTGGCCTCCAGGATCGCGCTGGCGCGGGCGACCAGTTCCGCATCCTGCTCCGACAGCACGTCGCTCCAGAGCGGGAACCCGCGGCCGTCATCCGAGCGGTCGGAGTTCTTCGTATTGAAATCGCCGCCCTGGATCATGAACCCGGGGATGACGCGGTGGAAGGTGGTGCCGGCGTAGAAACCGGTCTCGGCGAGATGGATGAAGTTAGCGACGTGATGCGGAGCCGACTCGCTTTCGAAGACCACCAGGATCCCGCCCATATCCGTATCGAGACGGGCGAACACAGGCTCGGAAGCGGCGAATGCGGAACCAGCGGCCAGGGCCAGGGCCAGGATCATGAGCAGGGAAACAGGAATGCGGCGCATCGGTGTTCTCTCCTTATTGGCGATTCGGTCGGCGACTGTTTGAAGAGGCCATGAATAACACCGATAACAACGGCCGGCAATCCCGGTTCCGACGGTTGCCTCGGAACCGGACGTCGATCATAATGTGATCTGCTTTCGCCCCCGGCGAACGAGACAGAAAACGGGAGTTTTCATGAGCGAACTTATCTATCTGGACAACGCGGCCACCTCCTTCCCGAAACCGCCGGCAGTAGCGGCCGCCATGGTCGAGTTCGCCCGTGAACGCGGCGTGAACCCGGGGCGATCCGGCTACGACCTGGCGCTGGCCGCGGGACGGGACGTAGCCGACACCCGGAGCGAGCTGGACCGGTTCTTCGGCAACCCCGCCGGCGAACCCGAAAGGCTGGTTTTCGCCGCCAACGGCACCGACGCGCTCAACACCCTGATCCAGGGCGTATGCGAGCAGGGCGATCATGTCGTCAGCACCGTACTCGAGCACAACTCGGTGCTGCGGCCGCTGGAGATGCTCGCCCGCAAAAAGGTCATCACCTATGACCTGGCCCGTTGCGACAGCGACGGCTACGTCGAACCGGCCGAGATACAGAGGCTGCTGCGACCCGCCACCAAGCTGGTGATCATGACCCACGGCTCCAACGTCCTGGGCACGGTCCAGCCGGTGGCCGAAGTGGGAGCGGCCTGTCGCGAGCGGGGAATAGTGTTCGCGCTGGACGCGGCGCAGACAGCGGGGCTGGTCGACATCGACATGGCCGCGATGAACGTGGACGCCGTGGCCTTCACCGGACACAAGTCCCTGCTCGGACCGACCGGGACCGGCGGTCTGGCCGTCGGGCCACGGGCCGAAATCCGTTCCACCCGCTGGGGCGGAACCGGGGTCAGATCGGCCAAGCGATCGCATCCCGAGGAATATCCCTGGCGCCTGGAAGCCGGGACCATCAACTCGACCGGCATCGCCGGCCTTCGGGCCGGATTGGCCCACATCACGGCCGCCGGAGGCCCCGCCGCCGTGTTGGCCGCCGAGATGCGCCTGGCGCGAAAACTGCGTGAAGGGTTGGCGGATATCGCCGGCGTGGAAATCCTGGGCGGCTGGCGGCGAGACTTCTGCCTGCCGGTGCTGAGCTGCACCGTGGCCGGTCTCGATCCGTCCGATGTGGGCACGCTGCTGGACGTCGATCACGGCATCGCGGTCCGCACCGGGCTGCACTGCTCGCCCTTGGTGCACGAATCCATGGGCACCGGCGAACGCGGAGCCGTCCGCTTCAGCTTCGGCCACGCAAACCGCGACTCCGACGTCGAGGCGGCGGTCGCTGCGATGTCCGGGATAGCCGGGATGGGACGCAGCCGGGCCTGAGGTATTTCCCGCCCGTGACCGAACGCAGAAAGGGACCGCCGGCAGGCGGTCCCTTCCCCTATCGGAACAGGTCGTTATCCGGTCAGCGCTCCGGCTTGTGCAGAACGATCTTCACGAAGCGGTTCTGCTCGCGGCCCTCGGGCGTCGTGTTGTCGGCGACCGGACGGAACGGACCGTAGCTGACGACGGCGAAACGTTCGGCGTCCATATCCAACTGGTTGGTCATGTAACGCGTAACCGCGGCTGCGCGGGCGGCGCCCAGTTCCCAGTTGGTGGGCCAGACTTCGACCCAGTCCAGGTTGACCTTCTTGTTGTCGGTGTAGCCCTCGACGAAGACATCCCATTCGGGATACTCGTTGACGGCGTCGCGCAGCGCCTCGAGCGTCGGCACCATGGTATCGAGGATCATCACCTGGCCGGAACCGAAGAGGACGTTCTCCGGGATCCTGACCATGACGACCTCGTTCAACTGCTCGACCAGGACATCCTTCTCGGACTCGACCTTGGCGATGTTTTCGCGCAGATCCGCGGCCAGCTGCTCGGCCTCGGCGATCTTGGCCTCGCGATCGGCGACCTGGGTATTGAGATCGGTGATCTGCATCTCCTGGTCGGCAATGATGGCCTTGTAGTCCTTGCAGGGCGAACAGCCGCTGAGCGCGGCGAAAGCCACGGCCAGGACCGCAAGGATGACGAAGTGCTTAGAGATCCTCATCGTGATCACTCCTTGTGGAAAATGCGGCGGTACCTCGCGGCTCCATCCGCGTGGAATTACGCCGCTTCCTAGGTCGACGGTGCATACACCAAGATGCAGCCCGCCCGTCGAGCGGCCATTCACTTCATTCAATCGACAAATCTAACCGGTATCTTAAGGCCGGGAAAGCGTTTTTTCAATACTTTCGCCAACTCCTTCAAGGATGGATCCTATCCCGAAACCGGGGGAAAGGGATGACTTCCCACTCGTGCCGGGCTCCGGTCAGCCAGGCGACGACCCGTTCCAGGTCCAGGCTGAAACCGGAATGGTCGAAGGAGCCGTAGCTTCCCAGGTCGAGCAGCCACTCCAGATCCCGTCGCGAAAGCCGATGCTCGGCTATCCTCTGCGCCAGCAGTTCCCGGTCGGTGGTCCGCTCCCCCCCATAGAGCAGGGCGCCGGGTTCACCGGGCGCCACGAGAGCGAAGGAGAGCTCCCGGCGCGGGTCTTCGGGGTGCGGCGCCAAGGTGAAGTCGCCGTGCCCCGCCGGCGGCTCCTCGACGAAACGCAGCCGCTGCGGGTGTTCGTCCGGTCCGGAGCCGGGACGGGGGAACCCGCCGCCGACCGCCTTCTCGATCGGTCCGGGATCACGTTCGAGTACGACGGCCAGCAGATCCCGGTGATCAGATAGAGTCCGGGACGCGATACTCATGACCAGCCTTTCGGCCAGATCCATCGCCCCGGCGCAGTCCAGCCACGCCGCCTCCGGTTCGATCAGCCATTTTTCAACCGGACGTTCCGGTTCGCCGGAACCCGGAGCGGCGAAGACCGGGCCGCAGCAATAGACGCGCCCCAGCGCCGCGGCGCCGGCCGCCATATAGAGCCGGCCCGATCGGCTGAGATAGGCCCGGTCGCCGTAATAGTCGGTCGAGAGCAGCCCCGCATCCGCGGGATCGCCGGCGTCCCTGGCCCGCGTCAGCACCGGCGCATCGAGTTCGACGAAACCTTCGCCCACCAAAAATCCGCGGGCCGCGGACGCCACGGTCGAACGCACGGCCATCAATGCGCATTGCCGCGGACTGCGTAGCCACAGATGGCGGCGATCGAGCAGCGCCGCCGCATCGTCCCGCCGGGATACGATCGCGGGACCGTCGGCGGCGTGGAGGATGCGCAGTTTTCCGACCCGGATCTCGCAACCGCCGGGGGCCCGGGGTTCCGCAACCGATCCGCCGATCACTTCGACGCTCGATTCGACCCCTGCGGCGGCGGCGGCGGCCCAGGTCGCAGCGTCGACTTCACGGCGGGAAACCACGGCCTGGACGAATCCGCTGCCGTCGCGCAGCGTCAGGAAGATCAGGTCGCCCTGGACGGCGAGATGCCGCACCCAGGCGCGGATTGCGATATCCGAGCCGGGAGCGGCGAGGATACGGGCGATGTTCGACGGGGAATTCATGATCATCACCTGCCGGGCGGGTAGTCGCGGGGCAACGAACCCCTCAGAGTCGGCAGACGGATTCTAGACGCCTTCATCCCCGGAAGCAATACCATCGGCTGCAGCCGGACGGTGCATGGCCACCAGCAGGTGATCGGGGTCGCAGTAGCGGGCGGCGCAGTCGAGGATCCGGTCGGCTCCGGCGGCGTCGATCATGGCCACCAGTTCGCTGATCGGGATGAAGCGGTCGTAGTAGATCTCGTTCTTGGCCGCACGGCTCAGCCGGTTGGTCACACCTTCGAGCGAGAAGATCAGGTGCGACTTGATCTGGGCCCGGTTGCTTTCGAGTTCATCCTCGGAGATGCCGTCACGCAGCAGCCGCGCATATTCACCGCGCACCACCGCTTCGAGGCGTTCCATCTTCGACGGGGAACAGGATCCGGCGCAGCTGACCAGCCCGGTATCGCGCCCCATGTCGTTGTAGGTGTAGATGGAATAGGCCAGCCCCTCCCGCTCGCGAACAGCCTGGAACAGACGGCTGGACATGCCGCCGCCGAGCAGGCTCGAGAGCAGGAACATCGGGATGCGGTCCTCGTCGTGGAAGCTGGGACCGAGGTTGCCCATCTCGAAATAGCATTGTTGGATCGGGCTGTTGATCTCGAGATGATCGCCGCCGTTGCTCAGGGAGGCGGCGCTGGTCATTCCCGCGGCCGCCGCGAAAGGCGCGTCGGCGGGACCGGGAGGCAGGATTTCTCCCTCGCCATAGGGAACCAGCGGGGCTCCGAAATGCTCGAGGACCAAGGCCCGGGTGCGCTCGCCCACGTTGCCGGCCAGCGAGATCACCATGTTCGGCCCGCAGAAGAACCGGGCGTGCTCACGGCGCAACAGATCCGAATCGAATGAACGCACCGTCTCCGGGGCGCCCAGGATGGGTCTGCTGCGGGGATGGCCGCCGTAGATCTGGGCGGCGAACGCGTCGTGCAGCAGATCCTCCGGCGTGTCGTGGACTTCCTGGATCTCCTCGCAGACCACGTCCTGTTCCAGGGCGATCATCTCCGGCGCGAAGGCCGGACGCAGCAGCATGTCGGCCAGGGCGGCCAATGCGGCGTCCAGATACTCGGGCAACACCTTGAGGGTGAAGACGACGTGATCCTTCGTGGTGAAGGCGTCGACCGCGCCGCCAAGGTCGTCGAAGACGCGCGCTATCTCATAGGCCGAGCGCGACGTCGATCCCTTGAAGACAATATGCTCGAGGAAATGGGCGAGCCCGCCCAATCCGGCGGGCTCGTCCTGTGTGCCGTGCCGCAGCCACACTCCGCACGAAACGGAGTGGGCCGCAGGATCGGGAACGGTCAGCAGAACCGATCCGTTCGCGAGTTCCTCCCTTTGCGGGGGGCACTCGTGCTGGTAGGAACCGAGGTTCATCGTTCCCCTACCGGCGACGTCGACGGTCGCCGCCGCGGTCACCGCCGCGGTCGCCGCCACGGCCACCACGATCACCTCCGCGTCCGCCACGATCGCCGCCGCCCGAAGACGAGGGATTCACACCTTCGGGGACCGGCAGCAGGGCCTTGCGGCTGAGCCGGACCTTGCCGGTGCGGTCGTCGACCTCGATCAGCTGCACGTCGACTTCGTCGCCGACCGAAAGCACGTCCTCGACGTCGCCGACGCGGAAGTGCTCGATCTCGGAAATATGCAGCAGGCCTTCCTTGCCGGGCAGGTACTCGACGAACGCGCCGAAGGCGACCGTGGAAACGACGCGGCCCTTGTAGACCTTGCCGACCTCGGGCTCCTCCATCATCATCGCGATCCGCTTGACGCACTCGTTGCCGCTGGCCTGATCCATGGCGGAAACGAAGACCAGACCCTCATCGTTGACCTCGATGGTGGTGCCGGTCTCTTCCTGCAGCTTCTTGATGATCTTGCCGCCCGGGCCGATCAGCTGACCGATCTGCTTGGGCTGGATCTGGACCGTGGCGATCTTCGGCGCGAAGGGGCTGAGATCGGCCGCGGGCTCCGCGATAGCCTCGTGCATCTTGTCGAGGATATGCTCACGGGCGTTGCGCGCGTCGGTCAGCGCCCGCACCATGATGTCGCGGGAGATCCCGGCGATCTTGGTGTCGAGCTGGAAGGCGGTGATGCCGTCGCGGGTGCCGGTGACCTTGAAGTCCATGTCGCCGAGATGATCCTCGACGCCCAGGATGTCGGTCAGGACGGCCACTTTGTCGCCTTCCTTGATCAGGCCCATGGCCACTCCGGCCACCGGGCGCTTGATCGGGACACCGGCCTGCATCAGGGCGAGACAGCCCGAGCAGACGGTGGCCATCGAGCTGGAGCCGTTGGACTCCAGAACGTCCGACACGATGCGGATCGTGTACGGGAAAGCCTCCTGCTCGGGCAGGATCGAGTGGATGGCCCGCTCGCCCAGCTTTCCGTGACCGATCTCACGACGGCCGGTACCGGAGTAGCGTCCGGTCTCGCCGACGGAGAAGGGCGGGAAGTTGTAATGCAGGTAGTAGGGCGACCAGTGCTCGCCCTCGAGGGCGTCGATCTTCTGCTCGTCCATCTTGGTGCCGAGAGTGACCGTGCCCAGGGACTGGGTCTCGCCGCGGGTGAACAGCGCCGAGCCGTGGGCCCGGGGCAGCAGCCCGAGATCGATGGTGATCGGACGGACCGTGGTCAGGTCGCGGCCGTCGGAACGCAGGCCCTGCTCGATGATCATCGCACGCATGGTCTTCTTGACCAGGCGGGAGAAGGCGGCCTTGGCTTCGGGATCCGGATCGCCGTCCTCGGTAACGAACTCGGCGGCGATCTTCTCCTTCAACGCGGTCTCCGCGTCCTGGCGCTCCATCTTGGCGTGGATGCGGGAGACTGCGGCAAGGTCATCGCCGATGAAGGCGGCGACCCGCTCGAAGACGCCCTCGTCGGGCACCGGCGAGACGAAGTTCCACTTCTCCTTGGCGCCGGCCTTGGCGATCAGCTCGCGCTGCAGCGCGTTCAGCTTGCGGATCCACTGCTGGCCGAAATCGATGGCGTCGAGCAGCTTCTCCTCGCTGATCTCACGGCACTCGCCCTCGATCATGCCGACGATGTCATCGGTGCCGGCGACGACCAGGTTGAGGGTCGACATCTCGATCTGCTCGAAGGAGGGGTTGGGGATGAACTCCCCGTCTACCTCGGCCACGCGCACGCCGGAAACGATCTCGCGGAACGGGATGTCCGAAAGGTTCAAGGCGCAGGACGCGGCGGTGATGCTGAGCACATCGGCATGGAACTCGGTGTCGGCGCTGATAACGAACGACACGATATCCGTCGAGTGGCGGTAGCCCTCGGGGAACAGGGGACGCAGCGGCCGGTCGATCAGGCGGCAGCTGAGGGTCTCGCGCTCGCTCGGGCGACCTTCACGCTTGAAGAATCCACCCGGGATCTTGCCGGCGGCGTATGTCTTGTTTCTGTACTCAACGAAGAGCGGGAGGAAATCCCGATCGCTGGGGTTCTTGTTGGCAGTGGCCGTCACGAGGGCCATTGTGTCGCCCATTCGCACTACGCAGGCCCCGTTGGCCTGGCGGGCCATCCGGCCCGTCTCCAGCGAATAGGTCGTACCGTTCATCTCCATCGAAACTTGTTGCAAACTCATCTCTTCTCTTCCTTCCCTCATCATTCCTTCTCGATTTCCACAACTTGCCTACTGCTTGGCGACTCTAACCTGTTTCGCTCTGCAGGACATCCGGAGATTCATCAGGTGCGGATATATAGAAGCGGCCGCGGGCACAGTGGGCGCCGCGGCTGCTTCACCGCATATCCAAGCTCGCAGAACACTTCGGTCCCCTTTGGGGACGACAGCGAATCAACCGCGAATGCCGAGTTCCTTGATGAGCGAGCGATAGCTCTCCAGGTCCTTTTTCTTGAGATAGCCCAGCAGACGCTTGCGCTGGCCAACCATCTTGAGCAGACCCCTGCGGGAATGAAAGTCCTTCTTGTGGACCTTGAAGTGTCCCGTCAGGTGGTTGATGCGAGATGTCAGCAGGGCAATCTGCACTTCCGGAGAGCCGGAGTCGCTCTCGTGCTTCCGGAACTGTGCAATCACCACGTCCTTCTGGTCTTTGGTCATTGCCATCGTCAGAACCTCCTCCGTCATGACGTCACGATGGCCGCAGGCTGGCGCCCGGCCTACCGGTTATGGCTCGATGCAGATCGGTTCACCGGTCGGCTCGGTTCGGCTGCCGCTAGGCATGCCAACCCGCTGCGTATTCAGGGCACCATAAACGGCGGAGTCATGCTCCGCCCGTCCCTGAATGCGGGACAATATAGCCGCCTGCCACTCTCGTTGCAAGGCGTATCGAATCCATGGGTGTATTTCGACCACCTTCAGACCGGCTTGAGCCCCGTCCCACCGATTTGACCTTGCCGCCCCGGCGGTCCGTGTCACATTATCGTGTCCGGGCGTTCCCGCAGAACGCAACACCCTGAAAAGAGGTACGTTTTGGCGCGAGACGATTTTCTGCCGTTCTCCCCCCCCTGCCTCGGTGAAGAAGAAGTCGCCGAAGTGGCGGATTGCCTGAGATCGGGATGGATCACCACCGGGCCCCGGACTGCCCGTTTCGAGAACGAATTCGCCGATTACATCGGCGCGCCGGGAGCCTTGGGCCTGAATTCATGCACCGCCGGCCTGCATACCGCGTTGGCGGTTCTCGGAATCGGCGCCGGCGACGAGGTGATCGCGCCGACGATGACCTTCGCCTCGACGGTGAACGTCATCGAGCATGTCGGAGCCAAGCCGATCCTGGTCGATGTCGAACGCGACACCATGAACCTCGATCCCGAAAAGGTCGCCGCCGCCGTCGGCCCGCGGACCCGGGCCGTGATGGCCGTGCATCTGGGCGGACATCCCGCCGATCTGGATCCCCTGCGCAGCCTCGCCGCCGAGCACGGGCTGACGTTGATCGAGGACGCGGCGCATGCGCTGCCGGCCTCCTACCGGGGAACGCGGATCGGATCCGGGAGCAACCCCGCATCATTCAGCTTCTACGCGACAAAGAACCTCACCACCGGCGAGGGCGGAATGCTGACCGGAACGCCGGAATTCCTGGATAAGGCGAGAGTACTGAGCCGGCACGGCATGAGCGGCGACGCCTGGCGGCGGGACCGCCAGGAGCGCAGCTGGTCCTACGCCGTGGTCCGCCCGGGATTCAAGTACAACATGACCGACATCCAGGCCGCCATCGGCCTGCGCCAGCTCGAGAAGCTGGACGACATGCAGCGACGCCGGCGGGAGGTCGTGGCCGCCTACGACGAGGCCTTCGGCGGCAACGACGCCCTGGAGATCCCGACCCGTCGGCCCGAGGTCGAACACGCCTGGCATCTCTACGCCGTACGCATCGTGCCCGAGGCGCTGAAGATCGATCGCGACCGTTTCATCGCTGAGCTCGAAGCCCGCCGCATCGGCACCTCGGTCCATTTCATCCCCGTCCACATCCAGCCCTATTATCGCGATCGCTACGGGTTGTCGCCGCAGGACCTGCCGGTGGCCCTGGCGCAGTGGGAACGCCTGATCAGCCTGCCGCTGCATCCGGGACTCGCCGCCGGCGATGTCGCGGACGTGATCGAGGCGGTAACCGACATCATCGACCGCCACCGCCGCTGATCCGGCCGGATCCATTCATTACGCGCAAGGCCGGGCCCCGTGGCCCGGCCTTGGTTTTTCTGCCCCTGCTCGAGACTTCAGTCGGCCGCGGGCGCGGCGGCGGCCAGCAGCCCGGCTTTCTCGAGATATTCCACGATCATCGCCACGCAGGCCTGCTCGTCATGTTGATCGGTGTCGATCACCAGTTCGGGCCGCAGCGGTTCCTCGTAGGGAGCGCTGATGCCGGTGAACTCCGGAATCTCCCCGGCGCGGGCCTTCTTGTACAGACCCTTGGGATCCCGCTTCTCGCATTCGGCCAAGGGGCAGCGGCAGAAGATCTCGATGAAATCGCCTTCGTCGACCAGATCGCGGTTACGGTCGCGGTCTTCGCGATAGGGCGAGATGAAGGCCGTCAGCACAATGGCGCCGGCGTCCATCATCAGCTTGGCCACTTCGCCGATACGCCGGATGTTCTCGTTCCGATCGGCGGGGCTGAAGCCGAGATCGCGGTTCAGGCCGTGCCGGACGTTGTCCCCGTCCAGGATGTAGGTATGGCAGCCGCGCCGGAAGAATTCGTTCTCGACGAGGCGGGACAAGGTGGACTTGCCCGATCCGGACAGACCGGTGAACCAGATCACGGCGCTGCCATGACCGTTGCGGGCGATCCGATCCTCACGGGAAATATCGCCGTGGCTCCAGGTGATGTGCTTGCTCTTGGGGGTATCCATTTCATCCCTTCGCGGTTTTCAGGACAGTCGGGCAGGCCGGCGCCGGCCGGCGTTGAATGAGCCGGCTGCGGCGACCGTGAAGAACGAAGAATCAGTCGAACGTATCGGCTTCGCGGAACGACTTGGCCGCGGCGTCCTTCTCGGAAAGCATGGCGCCGTCGGCCAGAGGCCAGTTGATGCCCAGGTCGGGGTCGTCCCAACGAATGCACCGCTCGCCGGCGCGGTTATAGTAGTCGGTAGCCTTATAGAGCATTTCGGCGCTGTCGGTCAGGGCCACGAAACCGTGGCCGAAACCGGGAGGCATCCACAATTGGCGCTTGTTCGCGGCCGACAGCCGCGCTCCGACCCAGCGGCCGAACGTATCGGACCCCCGGCGCAGATCGACGGCCACATCGAAGACCTCGCCGACGATCACCCGGACCAGTTTGCCCTGGGCGTTCTCGATCTGATAATGGATCCCGCGGACCACTCCGCGGCGCGACAACGAATGATTGTCCTGCACGAACTCGACTTCGAGACCGGTTTTTTCACGCCACGTCCGTGCGTTCCAACTCTCGAAAAAGAACCCGCGTCGATCTGGATGGATTTCCGGTTCCACCAGAAGAACATCCTGGATATCAGTCTGACTTACAACCATTTACGGCAACTCCTTCAGAACTTGCTCAAGGTAATCTCGATAAGGAGACTGCGGCGTGTTTTCGATGGCGGCGCGCATACCGGCCTGATCGATGTACCCCATGTTCAGGGCCACCTCCTCCAGGCAGGCGATCTTCAGACCTTGGCGGGCCTCCAGGGCGCCGATGAACTGCCCGGCCTCGAGCAGGCTGACGTGGGTGCCGGTATCGAGCCAGGCCACTCCCCGGCCGAGTTTCTCGACCGTCAATTCGCCCCGCTCCATGTAGACCCGGTTGACGTCGGTGATCTCGAGCTCGCCGCGGGCGGAAGGCCGCAGCGACTTGGCGATCTCCACGACCTTGCCGTCGAAGAGGTAGAGCCCGGGGACGGCGTAGCGCGAACGCGGGTTCTCTGGTTTCTCCTCGATGCCCACCACCCGGCCTGCGGCGTCGAATTCGACAACTCCGTAGCGCTCGGGATCCTGGACGGGATAGCCGAAGATCCGGGCGCCGCCGGTGAAGTTCCCCATCACGGAGTCCAGGCCCATCTTGCCGTAGAAGATGTTGTCGCCGAGGATCAGCGCCAACGGATCGCCGGCGATGAACTCCTCTCCCACCAGGAAGGCCTGCGCGATGCCCTTGGGCTCGGGCTGAACGGCATAGGAGATCCGCACTCCCCAGCGGGAGCCGTCACCGAGCAGATCGCGGAAGCGCGGGATGTCATGGGGGGTGGAGATGATCAGGATCTCATCGATGCCGGCCATCATCAGGGTGGACAGCGGGTAGTAGATCATCGGCTTGTCGTAGACGGGCTGCAGCTGCTTGCTCGCCGCGATGGACAGCGGATAGAGACGGTTGCCGGCCCCTCCGGCCAGCACGATTCCCTTCTTGATTCCTGCCATGTCACCTTCCCGCCCGCCCGCCGGCGGCGTCTGAAGCCCTAGGTGTCCGCCGCGAGGATCGCCCGGGTCCGTTCCTCGTCGCGGGCCAGGTTCTCCCGCAGTTCGTCCACCGAGGCGAATGTCTGCTCATCCCTGAGCCTGGCCATCCACTCGATCATGATGCTCCGCTCCCGAATATATCCGGTGAAGTCGAAAATATGAACCTCGATCCGAGGCTGGAGCAGACCGTCGCCGTGGACGGTGGGCGCGCGGCCGAAATTGAGCATCCCGTTGAAGACGGCCCACTCGCTGGGCACGGTGCCCAGCAATTCGCCGTGCCGATCCACTTCGGGCAGGGCGCCGGTGCGGGTGCTGACTACGCCTGCGCTGTCGTTGCCGCGCACCGCATCCAGCGGCAGATGCACCCTGACCGCATAGACCCCCGGGGCGGGCAGCAGCTTATCCGGGTAGAGCGGTTTCACGTTGGCGGTGGCGTAACCCATCCGCGAACCCAGGCCGTCGCCGTAGCCGACTTCGCCCCGCAGGGCGTAGGGACGCCCGAGCATTGCGGCGGCGCTCCTCACCTCGCCGGCATCGAGCGAGCGGCGAATGGCCGAACTGCTGATGATCTGTCCGTCGGGAAGCCGGAGCGCGGGAACCGTCTCGAAGCCGAAGCCGGAGGCCTGCGCCAGATCGGCCAGTTTCTCCGCCGTTCCTTCGCGTCCCCTGCCGAGATGGATGTCGTAGCCGCCGACCAGATGCCGCATCCCCAGGAACCCGCAGAGGAAACGTTTGACGAAGCTGTCGTAGGTCTGGCTCGCGAGGGCGGGGCAGAAATCCGCGGCCACCACGGCCTCGACGCCGGCGTCCTGCAGCAGGGACAACTTCTCGCTCCAATCGGTGAGCAGCCGCGGCGGCGCACCCTTGTTGAGAACCAGGCGGGGATGGTAGCGAAAAGTGAAAAGGCAGGCCCGCTTCAGGGACAGCCTGTCACGGGCGGCTCGCAGGGCGCCGATCAGTTCGGCGTGGCCGAGATGGAATCCGTCGAACGAGCCGACAGAGACGGCGCTCTGATCGAACGCAGGGGATGGGAAGGGTTCCCGCGAGCCCAGGGCGGCGGTGATCAATTCGCTGCTCAATCGGATCAGACGCACTTCCGTCCCTTTCAAGCCAATTCCGTTCCGGGCGGATCGACCCGGGGAAACACGGCCGCCAACCGCAGGCCGGCGCCCTGCTCCCCGCCGGCGAGGCTGCAGACCGCGACCAGCCCCCCGTCAGGGTCGAGAAGCCGGACCGTACCGTCGTCGGCAGGCGGCGCGGCGACTCTTTCCAGCCACGACGGTTCGGGCTGGGATCCCAATCTCACCGCGGCTGCCTCGTCCGCGGTCAGCGCCAGCGACGGGACATCGGCCAAAACGTCCGCCAAGGGACGCATCGCCGCGCGCAGGGCCCGCCCGTCCCGGATTCTATCTCCCGGCACCGCGTCCGCAACAGAGAAGATGCCCACCCTCTGCCGCCGCAGGGAACACAGATGGCCTACCGTCCCCAGGGAAAGGGCCAGATCCCGGGCCAGCGAACGCACGTAGGTGCCGCTGCTGCAGCTCAGCAAAAGCTCGATCTCGTAGATCAGTCCGTCCGCGGCGGTGAACCCGTCATCGGGTCCCGGAGCCGCGGCCCAGCGGGGAACGGCGGTTTCGAGGGAGTGGATCGTCACGGGGCGGGGCTTGATCTCGGGAACGGCATCCCCCCGCCGCGCCAGGCGATGCAACGCGACCCCGCCCACCTTCAGGGCTGAGATGACCGGCGGGATCTGTTCGATGCGACCGCGGAACCCGGCCGCGGCGGCCGCGCAGTCCTCGGCGGCGAAATCGACAGCTGCGCTTGCGGTGAGTGCTCCGTCGGCGTCGAGGGTGTCGGTGGCGGCGCCGAGACGGACTACGCCCCGGTATGTCTTGTCGCATCCGACGAGGAACGGGCCCAGGCGGGTCGCGGCGCCGCAAAGGACGACCAGCAGACCGGTGGCGGCGGGATCGAGGGTGCCGGTATGCCCCACCTTGAGGCTGCTCGGGCCGCGCCGCCGGCCGCCGAGAGCGGCGCGTACGGCATGGACCACCCCATAGGAGGATATCCCGGCAGGCTTGTCCATCAGCAGAAACCCGTGGGCGTCGACAGCCATGTCCTTACCCGTGCTCCCCCGAAAGACGAAGGTGATTGCGGTCAGGGATTCAACTGGCCGAGAACCGAGTCGCGCATGGCGGCGGCGACCGCCTCGACCTCGCCGGCAATGGTGCAACCCGCGGCCTGGCGATGCCCGCCGCCGCCGTAGTGGGCCGCGATGGCCTGGACATCTCCCCCGGCGCCGCAGCGCAGCGAGACCCGCCAGAGCCCGTCTTCGAGTTCCTTCATGAAGACGACGTATTCGACTCCGGCGACGGCCGTGGCGACGCTGACGAAGCTTTCGGTGTCGACCATCGCGGCGCCGGCCTGGCGCAACATCTCACCGGTGGCGGTCATCAGGAGCAGGCGTCCGTCGGCCTCGTAGCTGAAAGTGCCCATGACCAGGCGCAGCAGTTCGACACCGGCGCGGCTGCGCTGGTACAAAGTGCGCTCGGCGACTTCCGCCGTGTCGATACCCCGGCGGGCCAGCCGGCCGGCGGCCTCGAAGGTAGCCGGCAGAGTGTTGGTGAAACGGAATCCGCCGGTATCGGAAACCAGCCCCGCATAGAGATTGGCCGCGATGTCGGCCGGCAGATCCGGGGAGTCCGGAACGAGCTTGGACAGCATATCCTCGATGATCCGCATGACCAGCATGGCCGTGGCGCTGGCCGCGGGTTCGACCCAGCCGGGCAACGGCAGCTTGCGCCCGCTGAGCAGATGGTGATCGACGGTCCAGGCGTTCTCGATGCGGGCCAGGGTGCCGGCCAGATCGTCGCCGGCCCGCTCGATACGGTGGCAATCCATCATCAGCAGGGTGTCGGGAGGATCCTCGGCCAGTAATTCCGGCGCCTCGGCGGCTGGCAGCACGCCCTCGATACCCGGCAACGCGGCGAAACCGAGCGGCGGGTCGGGGAAACCGATCACCAGGGCGTCGCGGCCGGTCAGCCGCAGGGCCTCGGCCAGGGCCAGGCAACTGCCCATCGCGTCGGGATCGGGATTCCAATGGGGAACGAGCCAGAATGACCGGCCATTCTCCAGGGCGGCCATCAGGTCGGCGGGCGGCTCGAAATCGGCCAGGACCATGCGGCGTTTCCGATCAGCTTCCGCGTCCAGTCCTCCACTCTCGTCGAGGTCGCGCAGAATCTCCTCGACGCCGATGCTCCGGTCGATGGAAGCGTCATAGACGAAGCGCAGATCGGGCACGGCGCGCATGCGCAGCACGTCGTTCAGTCGCCGCTGCAGGAATCCGCGGGCCTTCTTCAATCCGGCCAGGCTGCCTGCCTCCTCACCGCCGAGATCGGAGAAGAAGACATGGGCGACGGTCTGGTCGCGATTCAACTCGACGCCGTTGATGGTCACGAACCCCACCCGCGGATCCTTGATCTCGGACGAGATCACTTGGGAAAGGACCTTGTGGATGGCCGAGTTCTGCCGCTTGAGCTTGTAGGGATCCATCATTCACCCCAAAAGACGCAGGACGGCAGAATCGCTGCCGCCCCGCCGTTGTCTGCACGCTTGCCGCTTAGAGCTCGGTCCGGGCGACTTCCTCGATGCGGAAGGTCTCGATGATATCGCCTTCCTGCAGCTGGTGGAAGTTCTCGAGTCCGATACCGCACTCGAATCCGGACTGCACCTCGCGGGAGTCTTCCTTGAATCTCTTCAGCGAGTTGATCTTGCCCTCGAAGATCACCACCTGGTCGCGCACCAGCCGAACCAAAGAGTTGCGGATGATGGTGCCCTCGGTGACGTAGGAGCCGGCGACCGAACCCAGCTTCGGGATGCGGAAGACCTGCCGCACTTCGGCGGAACCGGTCGACACCTCGCGTTGGATGGCGGTCAGCAGACCGGCCATGGCCTTCTTCATCGTGTCGATGCACTCGTAGATGACGTCGAAGACCTCGATCGTCACGCCCAGCTGCTTCGCATGATCGCGGATGGCATTGCCCGGCCGCATATGGAAGCCGATGATCATGGCGCCGGTATTCGAGGCCAACAGGACATCGGAATCGTTGATGGCTCCGACACCCTTGTGCACGACCTTCAGCTGCACCTCTTCGGTGTTCAGCTGCAACAGCGAATCGCAGATGGCCTCGATCGATCCGGAAACGTCGCCCTTGACGATGATCGGCAGCTCCTTGACGTCGGAGGTGGCGACCATCTCGGCGAGGTTCTCCAGGGTGACCTGCTTCTTCGGCGTCTCCAGATGCTGGATTCTCTGCATCTGGCGCCGCTTGGCGGCGATTTCGCGGGCGTCGCGGCCCTGCTCCAGCACGTAGAAGCGGTCTCCGGCCACCGGAACGTCATGCGCGCCCATGACCACGGCGGGCTCACCGGGCGGCACCTGTTCCAGGATCTCGCCGCGCTCATCGACCAGGGCGCGAACCTTGCCGTCCTGCATCCCGACCAGGAAGTTGTCGCCGATGTGCAGCGTACCCTGGTCGACCAGCACGGTGAAGATGGCGCCGCGGCCGAGCTCCTTCGAAGCCTCGATGACCACTCCGCGGGCTTCTCCCTGCGGCGAAGCCGAAAGCTCGAGCACCTCGGCCTGCAGGTGGACCATCTCCAGCAGCTTATCGATGTTCAGGCCCTTCTTAGCCGAGATCTCGGCGCAAAGCACGTCGCCGCCGAATTCCTCGATCTGAACGCCGTAGTTCAGCAGGTCCTGTTTGACCACCTCGGGCCTCGCGGCCGGGAGATCGATCTTGTTGATGGCGACCACGATCGGCACACCGGCCGCCTTGGCGTGATTGATGGCCTCGATGGTCTGCGGCATGATGCGGTCGTCGGCGGCGACGATCAGGATGACCAGGTCGGTCACCTGGGCGCCGCGGGCGCGCATCGCCGAGAACGCCTCGTGACCCGGGGTATCCAGGAAGGTGATCGGACCGCCCGGGGTCGCGACCTTGTAGGCGCCGATATGCTGGGTGATCCCGCCGGCCTCGCCGGCGATGACGTTGGTGTGGCGGATATAATCGAGCAGCGAAGTCTTGCCGTGGTCGACGTGTCCCATGACCGTGACCACCGGCGGACGCTGTTCGAGGTCCTCCTCGCGGACCGCCACTTCCTCCAGCTTCTCCTCGCCGTACTCGCTGAGGAATTCGACTTCGCATTCGAATTCGGTAGCCAGCAGCTCGATCGTCTCCTTGTCGAGACGCTGGTTGATGGTGACCATCACGCCCATGCCGAAGAGCTTCGCGATGATGTCCTTGGGCGTGACGTCCAGCAACTTCTCGGCGAATTCCTGGACCGTCACGAACTCGGTCAGACGCAAGACGCTCTCGGTGACCGCAACCTCTTCCATCTCTTCGACTCCGGCCTTCCGGTGACGCCGCTTGCCGCGACCGCCGTCGATCTGGGCCAGGGTCTGCTTCACGTTCTGGGCGACGGCGACCTCGTCGACCTTCTTGCGCCGCTGGCGGCGCTTGCTGCGGCCCTCGGAAGGCGCCGACTGCTGGTCGCGGGTCTCCATGCGCTTCTTGACCGCGGCCTGCACCGACTCGCGGACGGATTCCTTGACTTCCCGGCCGACACGCGGCGCGCCGTCCCGGACTCCGAGATCGCGCCTGACGTCGGCCCAGTTCCAGTTCTGCTCCTCGCCCTGGGGAGCGCGGGGCTTGGGGCCGGCGGGCTTGGACTTGCCGCTGGTAGATTGGACGATGCCGGTGCCCATGCGGATGATCTTCGCCTTGCGCCGGGGCCGGTGGTTCACCGAATCCTTGTCTTCGGACTTCGCCTCGTCTTCCTTCTTGTCATCCGCGGTCGGCTTCGCTTCGGCTCCGGGCTCCTCCGCGGCGGCGTCAGGCGAATCGGTCGCGGCATCGCCGCTCTTGACCGCCTGCTCATCCTGGTCGGCCCGGGGCGTAGTCTCGGTCCCTTCAGCCGCGGCGGCTTCCGTTTCGTCCGGAGCCGGGGCCTCGGCCTCGGCCTTGACCGGGATGTCGGCCTTGCGCACGATGCGGGCGCGGGGCTTGTCATCGGAATCGGCGGGGATGTCGGCGACGTCGGCAGTGGCTGCGTCGACGGTCTTGGCTCTCTCGACGGGAGCTTCGGCCTTGACGACCACCTCGGGCGGAGCGGCCTTGGCGGGAGAGGCCTTCTTGACGGTCTTTTTCGCCGTCGCCTTCTTGGCCACAACCTTCTTGGCCACAGTCTTCTTGGTCGCTGTCTTCTTGGTGGCCGCCTTCTTGGTGGCCGCCTTCTTGGTCGCTGTCTTCTTCGTGGCCGCAGCCTTCTTGGTGGTCTTCTTGGCCGCCTTCTTCTTCGTGACCGCCTTCTTCTTGGGCTCCGGCTCTTCAGTCGGCTCCGGGCGCTCGAGCGGCTTGAAGCTGGCCACGTGTTTCAGCTTATCGGGATCCATCGAATGCGCGGTGGCGTAGGCCACGCGCAGATTCTCCCGTTGCCGCTGGAACCGGGCGTGGATCTTGTCGACGATGTCGTCTTCCACCACGCTCATGTGGCTCTTGGCCTCGGCATGCATATCCCGCATCAACTTGAGGATCGCCGGGCTGTCGACGCCGTAATGCTTTGCTAGTTCGTAGACCCTGAGCTTCTTCGCCAAAACAGTGCACCTCCCTCCGCTTCACGCGGAGTCGGCTTTCGTGAATGCGCGGCTTTCCGCGCTACATCGCAATCAACGTATCAATCTTCGGACTTTTCGGCACCGTTCCCGGCGGCGGGAGCGGTTTCCAATATCTTCAGCAGCCCGCGAACGAACTCGCGGCCGTCGACGGCGACGATAGTAAGTTCGCCGCGGCCGAGGGCGCGGGCCAGGTCCACGCGATCGACCAGGTCGTAGACCACCCCCGCCACCGGCGAGAGCTTGGCCGCCTTGTCACGCTGGTTGCCGCCGCAATCAGCGGCCACGAACACCAGCGGTTTTCTGCCGCGGCAGACCATCGAGGCCACCGCGCCGGCGCCGAGCGCTGTCCGGCCCGCCCTGTGGGCAAGCCCGATCAGGGCCAGGAGACGTCGCGAAATCTCGTCCCGCGGCGTTTCCGCGCTCCGATTAGTCATCGGCCCTACTCCCGTACGTCTTCCGCGGCAGGATCCGTCGGCTCAGCCTCGGCGGCCGCCGCGGAATCTGCGTCATCAGCGACTTCGCCCCCGGCCGATTCCTCGTCCGCGGAGCCGGCGTCGTCATCTGATTCGTCCGCTGCGGCGGCGGATTCTTCCGCCGACTCCTCGTCGGACTCGATGACCCTGGCTTCGAAATCGGTGAAGAGATCTTCCTTGGGCAGTTTGACGTCCTCTTCCCGGGCCGGAGCCTCGTCCTCGCCCCCGGGCGCAGCTTCGGCGGTCTTGTCGAAGGCGTCCTCGTCGAATAGCGGCTGGCTCTCGGCGGCGGCCTGGGCCAGTTCCTCCACGACCGTGGAGTCGATGATCCGCTCGAGCTCGTCGAGCGTGGCCTGGGCCGTGGCCAACAGGGAGTCTACTGTCTTGGGACCGACGCCCTTGACATCGAGCAGGGCTTCCGGATCGGCTTCGGCCAGGCTCTGGATAGTCTCAAAGCCGGCCTCGCGGAGCGCGTTGGCGACCTTTTCGGAGACGCCGCTCATCTCTTCGAGATCGAGCGAGACCTCCTGGCGCACGCGCTGGCGGATATGGTATTCGCGGGAAGATACCAGATCTATCTTCCATTCGGTCAGTTTGGCGGCGAGGCGAACGTTCTTGCCCTCCTTGCCGATCGCCTTGGAAAGCTGATCCTCGTTGACCACGACAGTGGCTTCGCGAGCGTCCTCGTCGAGGATGATCGTGCTGACCTCGGCGGGGCTGAGCGCGCGGCTGATCAGAAGCGAAGGCTCGGCGCTCCAGGGAACGATGTCGATCCGCTCGCCGAACAGCTCCCGGGTCACGGCCTGGACCCGCGAACCCTTCATGCCCACGCAGGAGCCGACGGCGTCGACCCGCTCGTCATGCGACACGACGGCGATCTTGGAGCGGGTTCCCGGCTCGCGGGCGACGGCCTTGATCTCGACGATCCCATCCTGGATCTCCGGCACTTCCTTCTCGAAGAGGCGCTTCAGGAAACCCGGGTGGGTGCGCGAAAGAATGATCTGCGGCCCCTTGGCGTTGTCCAACACTTCTATGATGAAGGCGGTGACCGGATGGCCCTGCTGCAGGGTCTCGCCGCGGATCTGCTCACGGTAGGGCAGCAGCGCCTCCACGCGCTCATAACTGACCAGCACGTTGCCGCGATCTATCTGCTGGATGTTGCCGATTATGATGTCGTTCAAACGATCCTTGAAGGTCTCGAAGACCCGCATGCGCTCCGCCTCGCGTACCTTCTGGACCAGGATCTGCTTTGCCACGAGGATGGCGTTGCGTCCGAACTGGTCCAGCGGCAGTTCCCAACGCACCTCGTCGCCGGGCTGGACGCTGGCGCCGAATTGACGGCGGGCATCCTCGAGCGAGATCTCCAGATCTTCGTCCTCCACCTCGGCTGCAACCACCTTGACCTGCTCGACGGTCATCTCTCCGCTGACCTCGTCAACGCGCGCATCGATATTGGCCTCGGCGCCGACCTTCTTGCGGGCGGCGGACTGCAGACCGGCGACCAGGGATTCGATCACCACGTTGCGCGAGATGTTCTTCTCGCGGGTTATCATCGCTAGAGCGTCAAGGACGTTGTATTCCATATTTCAGCTCCCGTCTCCGGCTCGGGTCGGGTCGTTTTTTCGAGGGGCACGCTTCTGCTGCCTGGCCTCACGCCGTTCCTGGCGGGCCTGTCTCTTTTCTTCCTTGCGACGCCGGCGATCAGCGTTGATCAGCGCCTGGGCGTCGAATTCCGGGTCGAGGTTCGCTTCGCGGACATCCGCGAAAGGAACCGTCCTGTTTTCCGTTTCCGCTTCAGCGGACTGATCGGCGCCGGCGACAAGCCGCGGCGCCAATTCGAAACCGTTCTCGTCGACCGAGACCAGCCTGCCCCGGACCGCCCGGGAGCCGCCTCCGGCCAGCTTCAGGACGATGTTCTCGCCGACGGCCGCCGCGAAATGCTGATGCGTGCGCAACGGACGCCTGACTCCCGGCGATGAAGACTCGATCACGTAGGCCCCGGGGATCAGGTCCGCCTCTTCGAGCAGATTCCCCGAAGTCCGCGATGCGTCCATGCATCGCTGCAGGGTCATGCCGCCTTCCACATCCAGGAAAAGACGCACTGTCATCCTGCCGCCACCCGCGAAAACGCGGATGTCGAGAAGATCGAAGCCTTCTTCCACCAGAGGCGGTTCGAGCAACTCGATCAATCGTCGCGACAGGGCGTACCGATCCGTCTTCACCGCTGGCACTTCCCCTCACCGGTCCAAGGGATGCGGCCTCCCATACCGGTCAAAGCGACGGAACATGAAAAGAAGTGGACTCTCGCCCACTTCGGAACTCACGCAGGGTGTTTCTGAAGCAGTCAACAATATAGACGACTAATCCCTTTCGTTCAAGCAAAAATCGCCTTCCACGGACCCCGACCCGGCTAAGGGAAGGTCAATAGGGCGGATTCCGGATCAGGTCCAGCATCAGAGTTCCCACTTGCTCCAGGCTGGCGGGCGAGCAGACCGACGGCACGTCCCCGGAGGTGTGCCATTGGGGAAATTCAAAATCGATCAGATCCACCGCCGGAATACCGGCGCGCAGGAACGGGACATGATCGTCGAAAACAGGGCGCCCCGGCACCGGGATAAACGCATCCAGCCCCAGATCCGCGGCCCTGGCGAATATCGAGCGGGTCCAATCGGCTGACCGGCTCAGCGATATCGACTCCATCGGGATCTCCAGGTTCTTCTGCCCGACCATGTCCAGCAGAATCAGGCCCAGGGGATCGCCGGCGGCCAACGGATTGCCGAAACTCTTCAGAGCGGCAGCCATCCGGGCCGAACCGAGGCAGAACGTCTCCGGCTCGCCGGCCAGACCGCTGTCCTCGCCGTCGAAGAAGATCAGATCGACGCCGATCGGGGGCGGATCCGCAGCCAGCAATTCGGCCAGATGCAGCAGCACCGCAACTCCGCTGGCGCCGTCGTTGGCCCCGGTCAGAGGCAGCCGCGCCAGTTCGGGATCCGGGTCGCGGTCGCTGACCGGTCTGGTGTCGTAATGGGCTCCAATCCAGAGGCGTCTACCTCCGCGGGGACCGGCTGAAATCACGTAGTTGCAGAGTTGCAGGTCCTCGCCTCCGGCCGGATCGGGCGCGGAGCAGCGCCAGGGGCTGATTGTCAGGCTCAGGGAGTCGGAGTGGGCGACGAAGGCCGTCCGCAGGGCGGCATGGCCCGGCGATCCCGGCGACCGATGCCCCAGCGCGCATTGATACTCCAACCAATGCATCGCCCGGTCTCCGGAAAAATCCCCGTCCCCGGCAGCGGCCGCCGTCGCAACGGCCGGCGGCAGGCTCAGCGCCAGGACCAGCAGCAGGAGCCGGGCCGGCAGAGCAGCAGAGGCCGGCTTGAACGTCCGCGGCGCGCGGGAAACATCAGAATACAAAAGTAGCCTCCAAGCCGACTCCCAGGGTCGTGTTCACGGAATCGGATTCGAAAACCTTGCTCCGGGAATAGATCAACCGCATGGCGCCGGAGAGGTTGCGAGTGATCGTGTAGCTGAGCCGCGGGTTGATGCTGTAGCTGGACCGGCCGGTTTCGGTGTCCGGATCGCCGTCGCGGGTGGAAGTGGGAGACCAACGGTTGGTGACGCTGCGGCTGAAGCTCAGATCCACGTCGAGGCTGACCATCGGCACGTTGCCCGGCTTGTAGAGATGCAACTTCGAAAGCAGGGCCTCGGCGCGGAACTTGTGCCGGACCTGGGCCGAGATCGACAACTGGCGCGACTGGCTCAGCGAACCGTTCTGCTCGTTGTCCGTGGTGACGTGATTCACGTTCAGCGACGCCGACATCCCGCTGCGGAAGGCCAGGTTCAGCCGCGGGCTGATGGTCGTCGAGGTCCGGGGATTGTAGAACGATTCGGTATAGCCGCTGACCGATTTCGAGTACTTGTAGCCGAAGTCGAAATTGGCCGAGCGCAGGGCCCGGTCCTCGCCGCCGCCGCCGAAAATACCCATCCGTTCCAGTCCCGACAGGGCCAGATGCAGATCGGGCCAGTCCTCCTGGAGATTCCTCGTGGTAAAGACGTTGTCGGTCCGGCTGCCGTCCTGGCGGTTGAACTTCACGTCCAGGTTGGCTGTACGCGAGAACTTGACGCCGCTCGACATCGTTATGCTGCGGCTGTCGGTGAGGCTGCGGGTGGCGTAGTTGGTATCCGGCAGATCCAACTCGCTGAGAATACCGAGACGGTACCAGAAATCCGTGTTCCCGTTCATGCGTACGTAGGCGCTCCGATGACGCGTCGAATAGGAGACCTGGACCGGCGCCGAATTGCGCATCAGATCGAGAAAAGGCGTGAACGGATTGGGCACCCCGACGCCGCCTTCGGTATCGGTTTCGAGTTCGACCTTCTCCCCCCGTTCGGCGGCTTCGGCCTCGTCTCGCTCGATCGCCTGGGAAATCAGTTCGTCCTCTTCCTGCCGGCGCCTCTCCTCGTCGCTCAGGGCAAGACCGTCGGCCGCGGTCGTATCGGCGGCTGCCCCGCCGTCCTCGTCCGGCCCGCCCCGGCGCTTGTTCCGCTGCTTCAACTTGCGCTCGCGATCGATCCGGGCCTTGCGCTCGCTATCCGACATCTTCTGCTTCTTGGGGAAGATGCCGGAGAACACCTTGTTCACGGGCAGGGTGCCGCGCAGGGTCCAGTCGCCGTTGCTGCCCGCGGACCTGACATCGGGCGGATCGCCGGCCTGACGAACGGTGGGGCCGTGGTTGTTCTCGTAGGTGCCGTCGAAGTTGACGCTCGGCTTGATCTCGTGCATCGCCCGGACCGCCTTAACCAGGGGCCGCAGCAGAGCCACGTCCGGCAGGCCCAGCTTCTTCGGCAGCAGGAACTTCACCTGCACCCTCTGCTTGAAGATGTTCTCCTCGCCGATATTCAGCCCCAGCAGCCACCGCTCACGGAACATATCGCGCTCCGAGGTCACCGTAACGCCCACGTTGGCGATCGGCAGCGGCTTGAAGTCGACGGTGCCGTTGAGGGTCCCCCGCTTGGTCTTGGTCGTCGGCCGGTCGATGAAGGTCCCTACCGATGAATCGTAGATCCGGGTTCTCTGCTGGGATCCGCTGAAGTTTCCGCTGAGAGAGACCTTGTTGGGCAACACTCCCACGCTCTTGACCAGGGGCAGCCTGCCGAAGAAGAGATACTCGCCGAGCAGGTGCTCGCGCGGGAAGCGCAGATCATAACTGACGGATCCGGAAAGGGACTTCTGCCGCCCCTTGTTCAAAGACGAATCGCTCGCGCGCCGCGATCCGCTGATCGAGAAGGACCAGGGATCGATCAGATAGCGGGCGATGGCCCAGCGCGAGTTGTCGTGCATCAGCCGCACCGAGAAGCTTTCCCGCTCGTTGATCGTCGACTCGGCGTTGCGCAGATCGTCATCCAGGATCTCGATGTCGCTGTTGGTCAGGTATTTCGGCCGATTGATGCTCATCTGGCGGCCCACGCTGACCGGCATATTGAACCCCAGCAACGGCACGAAATCGTTCACGCGCAGGCTGGTCGAGAAGTTCCAGTCGGTGTTCACATAGCCTTGGCCGGTGCTCGAATTCAACCCGTGGAAATCGGCGTCCCGCCGCGACCAGTCGAAGTCGGCCTTGATCACATCGGCCATGTTGACGCTCAGGGCGACCCGTTCAGCCATCCCCGACTCACGTTTGACCTCGCGAAGCTTGATGTCGTTGAAGTAGAAGTAGCCGCTGACCGGGAACTCCTGGGAGTTGTTGGCGATGCCGAAGTAGTAGCGTTTGACCCGGCGCAGATCCGGAGAGCCGACCACCCGCACCGGATAGGCTTCCCCGGTCAGCTTGTCGTGCACCTCGGAGATCACCCAACCGGTCAGCGGATCGAACTCGCCCAGCTTGGAGTTGCTCAGTTCGGCCACGTCGATCCGCATCTCGCGCCAGCCGATTTCGGGACCGACGCCGCTGTCGAACCGGCTCGATACCTCGTAGTAGTTCAGAGTGTCGGCGCCGATCCGGAACAGGTAGTCCAGATCCCCGAGATTCAGGTCCGGATTGTAGACGTACCAACTCAGCGTGTTGTAGAGCGTGTAGTCGTCGCCGCGGGTCGAAACCTGGCGGCTGACACGGACCATGTGGCCCAGGGAGAGGCTCTGGAAATCGACTACGCCGGACTGTTCCTTCTCCGGGATGTTCAGTTCCTCGTGAACCGAGAACGGCGGCACGTAATCCGGATTCTCCTTGTTGTTGACCTCGCCGATGAAATAACCCTCGCCGGGCGCCAGGTCGATCTCGTCGACCAGTTCCTCGTCGGGTTCGGCCGCGGTGGGAAATACCCGGATGCCCTCCTTCTCCCAACGGCTGCCGACGAAGCGGATTTCCGAGAACTGCATGTCCAGTTCCGTCTCTCCCGGCTGCGGGGCCGCGGCCTCGTACCAGACACGGACATGGGTCACGGCGGCCAGGTTGGGCATCGTGCCGGTGGAACTGGGCACCACCGGCAGCATGTCGTCGAGCCTGATCCGGTACTTACGCCAGGCCAGGCCCTTGGCGATGTTGTCGGCCAGCAGCGAGGGATCGTAGTCGCGCATGACGTCCACCAGCGCCGAATCGGACAGATCCACTTTCAATGTGAAGAAGCCGTCGCGCCGGTCCAGATTGGAGTCGCCGTCGAGGTCCTCGGTGTCCTCGCGGTTATTGCCGGCAGTCCCGTTGATGTAGGGATAGGGGTCGGCGTCGCTGACGAAATCCGCGCTGAAACGGTCGCGGGTCGGGTCGTCGCCGAGGCCGGTATCCTCGTCGATCATGAACACGCCGTTGCGGTCCCGGTCCTCCTGGTCGAAGGTGCCCAGAACCGGCTCGCCGGTGATCTCGTCGACGGGCCAGTAGAAATCCTCGTTGACGATGCCGAAGTCGAAGTGCAGCGTGCCGTGCCGCGATTCGGGCGACGGGTTGAAGTCGTTGACCCAGAACTCGAGGAACTGGGCCTTGGTCAGATCGACCCCGCTGCGCCCCATGCCGCGCATGATCCCGCCCCAGTTTCCGTCCGTCCATTCCCCGTCCTCGGAGCGCAGGTACATCTGCAGCGTCTGCTGGACCTCGCGTCCTTCCTGCTCCTTCAGGGTCGGGTTCAGATTCCGCCGCAGCACGTTGACCCGCGGCACGAACCAGCGGGTCGTGACGCGTCCTTCCGGCTGCCACACCCGGTTGTCCATGACCTGCTCGTTGCCGGCGTATTCCAGATCCTCGCCGTGGCGGGGCAGGCTTGACTCGGACCAGGAAAGACGGCTGATGGGCATCACGTCGGAAGAGTCGATCCCCTCGAAGTCCTCGAGGTACACCTCGTCGCGGGTGTTCGGATTGGGGAAGCTCATGGCCATCTCGCCGTTGACCTGGAACGTGCTCTCGCGCTCGCTGTCGACCCGGCTCAGCAGATTGGCGACATGGGTCAGGAAATAGGGCTTGAAGGACAGCTGGCCGTTGACGTTTCCGACCAGGGTCCGGCTCGGCTCCTCGCCCAGCTTCGGCTTGTGGCCGGCTATGTTGTTGGTCTCGTAGAGCCAGGTGGTCGACAGCCGGTTCTGGTCGCTCAGGGAGTAACCGAGATTGAAGCCCATCAGATTGCTGTTGCCGCCGCCGAGGAAGGGCGCGTACTGGTAGTTGACGCTGATCTGGGAATCCGGCCCCATCGTGCTGGCGGCCTCCCCCTTGAGCATGATCTCGCCGAACATGTAGTCGATCTCGTAGTCCTGTTCCCGGGTCAGCGTGCGTCCGTCCAGCACCACCGACTCGGATCCTTCCTCGATGTTGGACACGCCGAGATTGAATGAGCTGGAAGCGGCCGCGTGCGAGGCGACCAGGCTGAACTTGGTGCCGTTCTTCAGATCCTGCTCGGTGGTCGCGGGATCGTAGATGGCCGGCATCAGGTTGCCGGCCAGGAACGACTCGGAGTAGATGAAGCTCTCGTCGTCGGCATAGGACTCGAACTTGGACTGCGGCGCGTTGAAGGGGAACGGGAAGTCGAGCGGGAACTTCAGCAGCCCGGCCTGGAGATCGAAGATGTAGGGCATGTTGGCGTCGGGCAGGTCGTCATGCCCCGCTTCGCCGATGTTGTCGTAGCGGTCGAGGCCGAAAATCCGGAACCAGTCCAGGCCGCTGAAGTCCCGTTCCGGGAAATCGACCGGAGTGTTGGCCTCGATACGGAACTCGAAGGTCTCCGAGTCGATGTTGCTGCCGCCGAGCTGATAGATGTTACGCAGCACGTACTGCCAGGTATAGGTCTCGGGATCCTGCGGCTTGAGCAGCTTCATCCGGTAGTAGAGGGTGCCGGGCTCGCCCGGACCGATCTCGACCCGGCTGCCCTCGTCCAGGTTGGGGATGTCGCCGACCCGGTAGAGCAGTTCGCCGGCGGAGTCGACCACGTCGTAGGCCACGGCCAGGATGTCGCTGCGGCTGTATTCCCGCATCAGATCGACGGCGACGAGGTTGCCGGATTCATCCCGCAGCACTTCGAAGTCGATCTGCCGCCAGATGTCACCGTATTCGAAGACGATATCGGTGGGCACAGCCAGTTGCGAGTTCAGCCATGACTGGTAGCCGGCGTCCCAGACACCGGCGGTATCGACGACCGCCACGACGTTGCGCACATCCCCGTCCTGCTCGGTGACGCTGCCCATGAACCGGAATATGCGCACGGTGTTCAGGTCGATCTGGGCGCCGGCCGGCCGACCGGGAAAATCGGATTCGTAGAAGGCCGAGACGGAGGGATCGTTGGGATTCAGGTCGAGGCGGAAGAAGCGGTTGTTGAGGTAGCGCCACGCATCGATGATGTGGTCGGATACCGAACCGCCCTTGCTGTTGAACTGCTGCGACGCGCTCTCGGCCTTCTGCTTGCTGGCCACGACCGTGAAGTCGGCGCGACCGACCTGGCCGGTGACCTTGATGCCGAACAGGCCGGACTTGTTGGAGCTGTAGCCCAGCAACTGGCTGCCGGGCAGTGTCAGGCCGACGTCGCCGGTCTCGATCGTCTGGATGATCTCGTCCTCGCTGCCCTGGTAGGTCAGCCGGATCTTGGTGGCGTCGGGACCGATCGCCTCGCTGTTGTGATCGACTTCGATGAGGATCTTCTCGCCGATCTGTCCGGACAGGTTCAGCTGCAGTTGCTGTTCCATGTCCAGCGTCGGGAAGAGGCTCTGCGACTTTCGCCGCTCGGTCGGCGTGAACCGGTTGCTCATCGTACTCTCGCCGGCTATCGAGATGTGCTCGCGTCCCGAAATGCGGATATTGGTCTTTTCGCCGCGGCCGATGATCTTTTCCAGGGTCCGGGGCAGCTTGATCGGGATCGTGAGATTGATCAGACCTCCCCCGGCCCGGCCCGCGGCCACGGCGGCGCCGACGTCCAGGCCCTCGCGCCAGTTGCGGGTGTTGACGACGGCCATGCGGCGTTTCATCGCCCGGTCGGCGTCATCGACGAAGATCTGCAGCTCCGGAGCGTCGATCCGGCGGGGCGGGTACCAGACGAACCCGTTCGGGAGATCCTGGACCGGCTGGAACAGGAAGAAGTAATCGGGGTATGTGAAAACGGTCTCGATTCCCAGGTCGGGCGAAACCTCGGTCACCGTGATCATGCGCTTCAGATCCAGCTTCAGCCGCCGGTGGATCCGCTCGTGGACGGCCGAGGCCAGGGTCGGGCCGGCCCGGCCGGTGAGCGGGTCGGCGCCCTGTTCCATGAGATACTCGCGGACCAGCAACCGCGGCACACCGAGCAGGGCGGGGTCATCGGTCGAGCGGAGCAGGGGGTCGATGCCGGGCAGGACAATGGATCCGTAATCGGGATCGGCGGCCGCGGGCAAGGCGAATGCCAACAGGCAGCAGACGAGCAGGAGAGCGGACAGCACCGGACCAGGGGCGATCCGCGGACCGGCACCGGGGCTCGATTTTCGCCTCCTGGTGATCAATTGGCCATCTCCCCGATCTGCTCCTTGCCGGCGCACTTTCTTCCTGAGCGATTGTCCACAGCCGTCTTTCTGCCTATAATCCGCCCCGGGACCAATACGGTCGAGCGGATGATCCGTCCCCGAAATGGGTCACACTGCCCCCAGCCGGTGACACCGGACCCAGTGGAGAAATCGATGTATCTGCTGAACAGGCACCGGTTGAAGCCCACGGCCGGACCGTTCTTTTTCGGCTTCTTCGTGATCACATTCGTGCTGATCATCGACGTACTGTTCCGCTACGTCGAGCTTTTCGTCAGCAAGGGGATTCCGTTCACGATGGCGACCGAGGTGCTTCTGCTGAGCCTGGGGCATACGTTTGCATTATCCGTACCAATGGCCGTGCTGATCGGAGTCCTGATGGGGGTGGGACAACTCGCATCCGATCACGAAATTACGGCTATGAAGGCCAGCGGCATCGGCCTCTACAGCATCCTGCGCCCTCTGGTCGGCGGAGCACTGCTGGTGGCCCTGGCCCTGACCGCCTACAACCATTTCGTCTTCCCCGAGTCGAACCACAGGCTAGCCAACCTGCTCTATCAGATCAATCACAAAAGACCGATGATGGAGATCCGGGAGCGGATGTTCACCGAGATCAACGATCGGGCGACCATCTACGTCAAGTCCAAGGACGAGAAGACGAACCGCGTGGAAGGCGTGGTGATCCTGGAGAAGGAGAATCCCGCCGACCTCTCCCCCACGATGACCACCGCCGAATGGGGCTTCATCATGCCCCGGCCGGCCGACGATGCACTGATGGTCGAACTGCACGAGGGCGAGATCCACGACCTGCCGGACGACAACGATCTCGACAAGTACAGCATCACCCGCTTCGCCAAGCACAACCTCTACCTGCGCAACGTGGAGCGGGACATCGGCAACTCCAAGCGGACCCACCGCTCCGATCGTGAAATGAACCTGATCGACCTGCGCGTCGCGGCGCTGCGCGAGAGGCAGAACCGCGCCGCCGGCGAGGCCCGCTCTTCCCGGCTGGTCGGCGATCTGGCCCGCCGGCAGTGGTCGCTCCTCGATCCCGCCGAGCGCAAGCAGTTGATCGGTGAAGGACGAGATCCTCTGGCGCCGGTGCCGCCGGACCAGCGACTGGGGCTGCTCAAGGGGACCCGCGCCGAGTTGGACAAGGCCGTCCGCTCCGCCCAGCACCAGGCCCAGATCTCCCACGACTACCAGGAGAACGAGAACAAATACATGGTCGAGTTCCACAAGAAATTCGCCATCCCGTTCGCCTGTATCGTCTTCGTCCTGGTGGGATTGCCGATGGCCGTGACCACCGCCCGTTCCGGGCGCGGAGTTTCGGTGAGCCTTGCCTTGGGCTGCTACCTGGTGTACTACGTCTTCCTGATGGGGGGCGAGAAGCTCTCCGACCGGGGGCTCCTGAATCCGATGCTGGCGATGTGGCTGGCGAATATCGTCCTGACCGTGATCGCGGTCCCCATCCTGATCCGTACCGTACGCGAATCGAGCCTTTTCTCGTTCACGCACCGGCCGCCAGCGGTGAAAGCGGAGAAGACAACCGAATGAGCCTGGTACATCGTCAATTGCTGTCGAGCTTCCTGCGCATTCTCGGCACGACACTGGTCGGGGCGCTGATCCTTTTCACCCTGGTCGACATGCTCGACCACATGGGCAGTTTCCTGGACAACGACGCTACCCTGGGGATGATGGGCCGCTACTACCTCTACAAGGTGCCCTGGATCATCGACACGGTCCTGCCGATAGCCATGTTGATGGCGACTCTCTTCACCGTCGGCTCGATGGCCCGCTACTACGAGTTGACGGCGCTGTTCGCAGCCGGGCGTTCGCTGATGCAGGTCACCCGCCCCCTGCTGCTGCTGGCCGCGCTCACGGCCCTGTTCTCCCTGGCTTGGAGCGAGTTCGTGCTGCCGGCCGCCAACAGCGCCAGCCGCCGGATCTGGGAGGTCGAGGTCCACCGCAAACCGGACCGCAGCCGGCCCACTTCGGACATCGCGCTGACCGGTGAAGACGGCAGGCTATACTACGCCCGGACCTTCGTGCCGAGCCGGAACCTGATCAAGGGGATGCGGGTCCACGCCTTCTCCGGAGCCGAGGTCACCGAACGCTACGACGCCGGCGAGGCCGAATGGGACGGCTCCCAGTGGATACTGCGCGACGGCACCCGGCGGACCTTCTCAGGGGGCCGGGAAGAGTCCGAAGCCTTCACGGAACTGGCGTCCGGGCTTTCGGGGGTGACGCCCGAAACCTTCCGCACCGAGCGGGTCCGGCCGGAGAACATGAACGCCCGCCATCTGCGCCGGTTGATCCGGACTCTGCAGCGGGGTGGCAATGATGCTTCAGCCTACGAGGTCGATCTCCAGTTCAAGCTCGCCTTTCCGGCGGTTCATCTGATCGTCGTCTTTCTGGGGATTCTGCTGGCATCCGGCCCGCGCAAGACGACCATCGCCTCCGGATTCGGCTGGACCATAATGATCAGTTTCGGGTACTACCTGGCCATGAATTTCGGCCGGGCGCTGGGCCACAGCGGCGCTTTGCCGCCCCTGCCGGCCGCCTGGGTCGGCAATCTGGCCTACGCGGCGATGGGGATGGGGCTGTTCATCAAGGCCAGGCGTTGATCAATTCAGGGCAACCCCCGCTTGCTTAGAAGCAGCCCGCGTTGTAACTTCAAGTTGATTCGGCTGAAGAAGAAGATCGGCCGTCGCCGGTTTATTTTGCCTCGACCCTGCAAAATCACGGAGCCTTTTTCATGCGGAATAGCATCCTGATCACTCTGATGGCCGTCATCGCCATTGCCTGTCTTTCCGGCTGCGGAGACGACGACAACCTCGTTCCCTACTTCTCGCGCACCCAGGCGGATCCGGTCTGCGGCGTCGCGCCGCTGGAAGTCCAGTTCCTGGCTTTCGCCACCGGCGGAGACCTGACCGACGATCCCACCGGCGGCAACACGTACATCGACATCGACTGGAATTTCGGTGACGACACGACGGGCTTCGGTTCGGTCATCTACCACGTCTTCGAGGATCCCGGCGAATACGAAGTCATAATCGTCGCCCGGGACAAGGACGGCGATGCATCGGAACCGGACACGCTGTACATAACCGTACGCGAAGATTTCATGAACCTGGTCGCCGCGCCCGACACCGTGGTCACGGTGGATGACCCGATGACGTTCCGGGTGCAGGCCGAGCTCTGCGGCTTCGACCCCGTGTCGAGCAGCTACTCCCGCTTCACCTACGAATGGGACATGGACGATATTGCCGGGACCGTGCTCAGGGAACGCTTCCCGAGCCATACCTACACCGCCGCCGACATCGGCACCCATACCGTCAGGTTGAAGGTCGAAGATCTGCAGACCTCTTACGTGACGCAGGACAGCGTGACGGTGGAAGTCACCGCGGTTCCCGGAAAATAACGCCGGGAATCAGCCGGAGCCGAATACACAGGAGGCGGGACCGATCGGTCCCGCCTCCTCTTTTTCCAATCATTTCCAAGCGAATCCAGAATCAGCCCAGGAACCGCTTCAGATCCTCCACCCGATCGGTTTTCTCCCAGGTGAAATCAGGCAGCTCATGGCCGAAATGTCCGTTGCAGGCGGTCTGCCTGTAGATCGGCCGCTGGAGATCCAGGGAAGTGATGATGCCTCCGGGAGTGAGATCGAAGACCGAGGAAACTGCTTCGGTGAGCCGCTGGTCGTCGATGGTGCCGGTGCCGAAGGTTTCGACCGCCAGCGAGAACGGCTCGGCGATGCCGATGGCGTAGGCGAGCTGGACCTGGCAGCGATCGGCGAACCCGGCGGCCACGATGTTCTTGGCGACGTGACGGGCGGCGTAGCAGGCCGAGCGGTCGACCTTGGTGGGATCCTTGCCCGAGAAGGCGCCGCCGCCGTGCGGAGCGCTGCCGCCGTAGGTATCGACGATGATCTTGCGCCCGGTCAGGCCGCAGTCTCCCTGCGGTCCGCCGACGATGAACTTGCCGGTGGGATTGACCTGAACACCGCCCTTGCCCTCGGGAACCTTCTGGCCGAACTCGGCCAGGACCGGGCGGATGACGTGCTCGATCATGGCCTCGCGGATCATCTCGTAGGGAACATCGTCGTGCTGGGTCGAAACCAGCACCTTTTCCACCGCGACCGGCTTGCCGTCGATGTAGCGGACGGCCACCTGGCTCTTGCCGTCGGGGCGAACCCAATCCAGGGTCCCGTCCTCCCGGATGTCGGTCAGGCGCTGGACGAGGCGGTGGGCGACGGTGATCGGCAGCGGCATCAGGACGTCGGTCTCGGTGCAGGCGTAGCCGAACATCATTCCCTGGTCCCCCGCACCGCCGGGATCGACTCCCATGGCGATATCCGGCGACTGCTCGTCGATGCAGGTCAGCACGGAACAGGTGTCGGCGTCGTAGCCCAGTAGCGCCGAGGTGTAGCCGATGCCCCGGATCGTGTCGCGGACGATCTTCGGGATGTCGACGTAGACATTGGTGCTGATCTCGCCACCGACCAGAGCCATGCCCGTGGTCACCATGGTTTCGCAGGCCACCCTGGCTTTGGGATCCTCGGCGATGATCGCATCGAGGATGCTGTCGGAAATCTGATCGGCGACCTTGTCGGGATGTCCCTTGGTCACCGATTCGCTGCTGAAGACGAACTCCCTGGCCATCGAAGCCTCCTCTGAAAAAATCCGCGACGACTAAACCGGTCGTCACTCGGTCGCGGTTGAGTTCTCGATTTCACAAAAATCGCCCACGTTGACCTCGCCGGTCACGCCGCGGACGACTGCGCTCTCACCGATCAGACTGCCGCGCAGGCGGCATCCGATCACCCTCGATCCGGCGCCGACGATGCAGTCGGCCAGATCGGACCCCTCGATTACGGCTTCCCTGCCCACCGAAACATGGGGGCCGATGCGCGATTCCACGATCCCGGCGGTCGGATCGACATGACAAGGCGGCTGATCGCCGCTTCCCGCCGCGGCGGGCGAGTTGTCGAGCAGGGCCCGATTGGTCTCGAGCCAGGTCTCCTTCTTGCCGCAGTCGAGCCAGTCCTCGACCGGCTGGATGCTGAAGGACGCACCCTCGCTCAACATGATCTGCAGGGCGTCGGTAAGCTGGTACTCGCCCCGGGTCCGCCGGTCACCGGAGACGATACTGTCCAGGCTGCGCCAGAGCATCGCGGCGTCGCGGAAGAGATAGGCGCCGACAATGGCCAGATCGCTGGGCGGCACATCCGGTTTTTCGACGAATCGGGCAACGGCATCGCCGTTCATCTCGACCACCCCGAAGCGCCGGGGATCGGCCACGCTCTTGACGGCGATGCAGTTTTCGTTTCCGCCAAGCAGGGAATGATAATCGGCTTTGAGAATGGTGTCACCCAGAATGCAGAAGAACGGCTCGTCGCCCACTGCCTCCCGGGCCGTCCAGAGCGCGTGACCGAGGCCGAGCATGTGTTCCTGCTCCACGAATTCGACAGCCACTGCGGGATATGCGTTCGCGAACCATTCCCGGACAGCGTCGCCGCAGAATCCGACCACGATCACGAATCCGTCGATCCCCGCCGCGATCAGATCGTCGACGATATGGCCCAGGATCGGCTTTCCGGCCACGGGCAACAGCGCCTTGGGACGGTTCAGCGTATGCGGTCTGAGCCGGGTGCCGATTCCCGCCGCGGGTATGAGAGCCTTCATTGTCCGGAATCCCCCTTCAACCGACTTTTCAAGGCGACGATACGGTCCACAGGTACGGGATCCACACCGGCTACGGCGGCCAGATAGCAGGACAGGTAATCGCCGAATTGGACCAGGTAAAGGATGCGGGCCAACGGCTGATCGCCGTGCGCCGAGATGTCGGCGACCAGGGCGAACTGCTCATTCAGGAGGCTGCAGGTGACCTCGATGCGCAGGCGGATCCGATCCGACTCGTCGTCCGAGCGCAGCACCAGCAGGGCGAAATCGCCGCGCCGTTGAGAGGGCAACTCCCAGCCGACGATCTCGTTATGATCGAGTTCAGGATATTCGGCGACACAGGCCGGCGCCTTGGCGTTCTCGTTGATCTGGGCCTTGAGCCTGCGGCCGGCGGCGTGCGTTTCCGGAGATGTGGTGTGGATCACGATCATCCTGCCGGGCAGATGGCGGGCCAGCGACAAGGCGGTGTTTTCGGTTTCCGGGGCGGAAGGTCCGTATCGGCTCACTCCGTCACGCAGCACCGCGGCGGCGGCATCGATCGCGGAACCGGGATCGGCGATGACACCGAGACGGCCAAAGATCCGCAACAGGGCGCCCAGGCCATGGCCGAGCGCGGCCCGCGGCGGCAGGCCGCCGGGCAGGGTCACTCGCGGGAACGGCCGGCAACCCTCGATCCCGGCCGCGGCCCAATCGGCCAGGGTGCCTCCCGAGGTGACGGCGATCAGACGGCAACCTCTTCGCGCAGCCTCGCGGGCAGCGTCCAGAGTCTCCTCGGTCTCGCCCGAATAGCTGCTCACAACGACTGTATCGCCGGCGCCGATCCACGCCGGCAGCCCGTAATCCCGCCAGAGAGTCAGTCGTTTTCCGGCGGCGGCCACCAGCGGCTCGGCCAGATCGGCG
Organism: uncultured Fibrobacteraceae bacterium; assembly: GCA_964646035.1. GTDB lineage: Bacteria > Krumholzibacteriota > Krumholzibacteriia > LZORAL124-64-63 > LZORAL124-64-63 > CAYLMM01. The sequence goes on from CAZYDJ010000004.1 coordinate 35,831, forward strand.
GCTATGGCCGATCCGCCCAGCCCGCAGACCAGGACCTCGCCGGGAACGCTCTCGACGACGATCCCGTCCAGACCGGGCAATCCGGCGGAAGCGACGAGATGCTCCGGCATCTCCCCCACTAGTTTCAACATGGTCGCCAGGCCGTTGCCGGGATCGTTGGTCATGGGTTGCTCTCCTGTTGCTCGCGGCTGCGTTTGCGCTCGGCGATGTACTCGGTCAACAGCGCCTCGTTCTGCTCGGCCGTGCTGCCCTCGAGCAGACGGGCGACCAGATCCCTCGCCTCGCCGGTGGTCGTCCAGCGAATCACCTGTTTGATCTTGGGCAGTTGCGCAGCGTGCAGGCTGATCTCGTCGAAGCCCAGACCGAGCAGAACTTCGGCGAAACGGGTTTCGGAAGCCATCTCACCGCAGATACCGGTCCAGATCCCCGCCGCATGGGCCGCCTCTATCGCCGATCGCATCGACCTCAGGACGGCCGGATGCAGGGGCTGGTAGAGATAGGCCACCCGGCTGTTGAGCCGGTCCATGGCCAGGGTGTACTGGATGAGGTCGTTGGTGCCGAAGCTGAAGAAATCGCATTCCCGGGCCAGCAGATCGGCGGTCAGGGCAGCCGAAGGAGTTTCCATCATGATCCCGATCTGGATGTCGGGATCGTGCTCGATACCGGCGGCGGCGAGTTCGTCGCAACACTCGCGGCAGATTTCACGGGCGGCGCGCAATTCGGACAGACCGGTGATCATCGGGAACATGATGCGGGCCGGGCCCACCGCCGCGGCCCGGAACATGGCCCGCAACTGGGCCTTCATCAGGGGGCGGCTGGCCAGCAGGAACCGGATGCCGCGCCAGCCCAGAAACGGGTTGAACTCGCCACGGGCCCCGAGATACCGCTTCACCTTGTCGCCGCCGACGTCGAGGGTGCGCAGAACCACCGGCCGACCGTCCATCCGCTTCAGGATGTCGGTATAGGCGGCCACCTGTTCATCCTCGGAGGGGATGTCCTTGTGCTGGAAGTAGAGATATTCGGTGCGCAGCAGTCCCACGCCCTCGGCTCCGTTGGCGATTGCGGTGTCGGCCTCGATGGGCAATTCGATGTTGGCCATCAGCGCCACGCGCCTGCCGTCGGGGGTCTCGGCGGGAAGATCGCGCAGATGGCGCAGCTTCCGGTAGACGGCCACCCGCTCGCGGCTCAGTTCCTCGAACCTGGCCAGGGTTTCGGGATCGGGATCGACGTGCACCTCGCCCGCTCCGCCGTCGACGGCCAGCATCGTGCCGTCGGGGACCCCGTCGAGGGCCTGGCCGAGTCCGACCACGGCCGGCAGTCCCAACGACCGGGACAGGATGGCGACGTGGCTGGTCCGGCTGCCGCTGCCGAGCAGGAAGGCTCCGACGGCCTGGGTGCCGATCGCCGCGGTGTCCGACGGAGTGAGATCCACCGCGGCCACGATCGAACCCTCCGGCGGCGGCGCGGGAGCATCTTCGAGACGGCCGAGCAGGTTCCGCAGCACCCGTTCCTCGACGTCGCGCAGGTCGAGGATGCGCTCGCGGTAGTAGGAATCCTGGATATCGGTGAAGGCCTTGACGATGTCGGCCACCGAGACCTTGAACGCCGCCTCGGCGTTGATGCGTTCACTGCTGATGCGGGCGATGGTGGAGCCCATGGTCAGCTCGTCCTCGAGGATGAGCAATTGACTGGTAAGGATCGCCGAGTCCTCCGCGCCGAGGTCCTTCTCGACGCCCTCGGCCAGGTTCTGGATCTGTCGGCGAGCCGAATCGACGCCGGCGCGGAACCGATCGATCTCGGCCTCGATCTCCGCTGCCGGAATAGTCCGCCGTTCGGTCTCGAGCACGGTCTTGACGACCCGGTGCAGGGGGCCCACGGCGTATCCGGGTGATGCGGGGATGCCGGACAGGAAACTCATCATCTACCTTGTCTCGGGTTCAGCGAGTTCGATCTCGATCAGCTGCACGAGGGCCTCCAGAGCGGCTTGCTCGTCGGGACCGTCGATTTCGAGTTCGACCTGGCTGCCGTGGTCGGCGGCCAGGCTGGCCAAGCCCATTATGCTCTTGGCGTTGGCGACCCGGCCCTTGAATCTCACCATGACTTCCGAATCGAATTGCTTGGCCACCTTCACGATGCGGCCGGCCGCGCGCAGGTGGAATCCGACCGGATCGGATACTGTTGTCAGCGTCGTCTTCAATTATTGTTTCCTCGTTGATGCGGGGATGATATCTCCCGCAAGGTTATATACGCGTGAGCGCCAGGGCAAGAGGCGCCAGCAGGAGGAAAACCAGTTCCCCCGGCAATCGCCGCCGCAACAGGCATCCGAAGCTGAAAGCCAGGACCAGACCCACCAACGGTTTCACCCCGTCGAGCGGGATTCCTCCCCGCCAGGCGCGGATCACATAGAGCCCCAGGCAGAAACCGCCCGCGAACGTTCCCAGGCGTTTGGTGAAGTTGATCGCCCGATGCCATGTCGGACGATCCAGCAGAGCGACGATGTCCAGGCCCAGATCGTATCCGGCCCCCAGCGCCCGCCACCGCAGGACGGTCATCAGGATGGCGTTGATCAGCACCGGGACCAGGGACATCCAACCGAGGCCGGCCAGGACTCCGATCGCCGTCAGCATCAGAACGGCCGGCTGCAGGCCCCGCCAGAAGAACTGGTCCCCGAGGGACGCCAGGGCCCGTCCCATGGATGTCTTGAAGTTCGCCGCCGTCTTCTCGAGTCCGCCGCCGGACCGGAGATTTTCTTCCTCGAGCCGGATCAGCCCGCCCAGCAAAAAGTTCACCAGGAACGGGTTCGTGTTGAAGAATCCATAGTGGCGCCGGCAGAACCGACGTGCGACGGCCGGTGTCGGGCGGCTGCGGCGCAGCCAGGGCACTACGGAATGGAGCAGGCCCAGGTTCTGCATCCGCTGCGGATGCCAGGAGGCCTGCAGGGCCAGCGAGCGCAGGAAGATATCGCGCCGCAGACCGGCGTCGAGACCCGCCGGTGGCTCCGCCGCCCCCGGTTTCCGCACGCTCTGCCCGCTCATATCAGCCACCATCCGGTTACGACGGCCGCGGCGAATCCGCCCAGCATCCAACGCATCCCGGTCCGGGTGCCGTAGATATCAACCAATGCGCAGGCCCCCAGCGGAATCGCCAGCAGGGGCAGGACCGCCAACCAACTGCCCATCCAGGCCGGCAGCGAGTCCAACAACGGCAACCACAACCAGCAAATCACCATGAGCCAGAACAGGGTGCCGACGGCGCCGCGGATCAACGTGGCGGCCAGACAGCGTCGCTGGGCCACGTCGATGCTGTCGAGCCTGTCGCCGCGGACACGGCGCAACCCGGTAACCATCCACCGCATGTGCAGCCGGCGCTCGAAACGAATCAGCCGATATCCCAGGGCGGCGATCACGGCAACCGCGACCAGCAGCCAGCCCTGTACCGCAGCCGGGCCCGCCGAGCCGAAAGGCAGGGCAGGCAGATGGAATCCGCAGAGGCAGGCCGCTCCCACCACGGCGACCACCGGAGTGATCCGCTCGCCCGCGGCCGACTGTCCGATAGGCAGATGCCCAATGGCCAGCACCTGGACCGGCAGTCCGACAGCCAGGCCGGTGCCGACATCACCGCCGACCAGTCCCGCCAGGATGGACGCGGGCAGCGGTTGGCTGAGCCAGGTCTGCCAATAAGCCGTGTCGTCCAGCGCCAACCAGGCGCCGAGCACGACAAGCGCCAGGATCTGAGGCCAGGCCGATGCCAGGGTTTCCGGCGTCACAGGCTTTCCTCCACCGCGGCCAGCATCTGCTCGTCGATCCGCCACGTGCGCGAGCCCGGCACCTGCTGGGCGCAGAGACCGACTCCTGCCGCAAGCAGCCGGCGCAGGGCGGTCAGATCGGTCCGGTCGACATAGACGAACTCGAGCATCTCGCGTTTGTTGGTGGCGTAGTGCATGCCGCCGACGTTGACCTCGGCGATCTCCACTCCCCGCCGGACGAGATCCAGCATATCCACCGGATCACCTACCAGCAGGATCACCCTGCGGCCGGGGTCGGCGTCGGCCGCGGTCAGCAATTCGGCGGCTCCGGCGCGATCGACGACCGATACCTTCACCGGCGGCGCCACGGTGCTGGCGTAGACCCGCCGCTGCCAGGGGTCGCCGTTGATCTCGTCGTTGCAGAGAATGATGTGATCGGCCCGCAGCTTGCGCGACCAGCCGACCGACACCTGGCCGTGGATGAAGCGGTCGTCGATGCGGGCCAGGGCAAGGGTCATCGGTTCACCCTTCCTTGCCGACGTCGATCAGCGAGATCGCCTCGCGTCCCTTTTCGACCAGCCGACGCGCCAGTTCGGGCAGTTCCAGGGATTCGCGCCAAGTGGAGAAGTCGAGGAGCATGGCCAGATTGACGCCGGTGATGATCAAAGCCTGGGCTCCGTTGCGCGCGGCCAACCGGGCGGCGCCGGCGCAACTCCCGGCCAGATCGTCGATGAACAGCAGCACTTCCGATTGCGGCTCGACCGCTGCTGTCGCCGCCGCGATCCGCTGCTCCAACTCACGGGCGGAAAGGCCGCGGTTGGAGATAGCCGTCAGGCCCTCCACCGGCCCGAGTATCATCTCGACGACACGAACCAGTTCCTCGCCGAAGCCGCCGTGGGTAACGACCAAGCCGCTGATCATCGGCACCTTCCAATCGTTCATTCGTTGTCGTGACGCAGATAACGACGCAGCCGTTCCCCCGACTGCAGCGACTCCATGATGCGGCGGTTCAGATCCCGAGCCGCGTCCACGCCGTAGATCTTCAGCATGAAGTCGAGGGCGATGACCTCGGCGATGACGGTAATGTTCTTGCCGGGAACAATCGGCACCACGATACGCGGCACCTTGACGCCCAGGATCTCGGAATACTCGCGTTCCAGACCGGTACGTTCGTAGTCGGTGTCGTCGCTCCAGGGCTGCAGTTGGACTTCCACCTCGATCCGCTTCTGCATACGGATACCGCGGATGCCGTAGATCGCCTGGACGTCGATGACGCCCACCCCGCGGATCTCGATGTTGTGCTGCAGCACCTCGCGGAAGCGTCCGACGATCACTTCGTCGCCCCGCTTGACGACCTCGACGATATCGTCGGCCACCAGACGATGGCCCCGCTCCACCAGATCCAGGGAGCACTCGCTCTTGCCGATGCCGCTCTTGCCGGTAAACAGCATCCCGACCCCGTAGACATCCACCAGCGAGGCGTGGATCTCGGTGCGGGGAGCGAATATCCGGTGCAGATGCTCGGACAACGCGCGCATGAACTCGACCGTCGGCATGGAGGTGCGGAATACCGGTATCCCTTCCGACCGGGCAGCCGACAGGATGGATTCGGGAACCGGATGGCCGTGGGTAACGAAAACGGCGGGCGACCGCAGCTCGCGCAGCCTCGTCAGGGCGGCCTGCTGGTCGCCGTAATCGAGGGTGCCCAGGTATTCCATCTCCGATTCGCCGATGACCTGGATCCGCCCGGGCAGGAAATTGGCCATGAATCCCATCAGGGCCATGCCGGGGCGGTGCAGATCGCTGGCCTCGAGAACCACATCTGCTTCGGGCAGCTCGGTCAGCAGATCGATATCCAGGGAATCCCGCAGGTCGGAGTATACCTTCTGCACCGTGATCGTTTTCATATCACCTCCGCGCCCCGGTGATCACGGCGCCGATTGGATCAGGCCGTAATCGCCGTCTTCCTTGTCGTAGACGACGGACACGGTTCCGTTTTCCGAATTACGGAAGACGTAGAACGACAACTCGGCGTCGCGCAGCTTGTCGATGGCCTCGGAAACGGCCATGTCGACGAGCCGGAATTCGTCCTCGACCACGGCTCCGCCGGGTCCGGAATCGTCTTGCGGCAGGGATTGGCCCAGGCCGCCGCCTTCGGCGCGGGCGCGGTGGTCCTTGACCCGGTCCTTGTAGCGACGCAACTGCCGCTCGACGTTCTCGCAGGCGATGCTGGCGGCTCCCTCGGGAATCGTATGCTCGCCGGTGGCGTGGAAATCCTGTTCCTTGAGATGAAACGAGAGATCGGCGGTGAAGCGATCACCCTCGTTGGTCAGGGTCATGCGCACCGATACGGGATCGGTCGTACAGTACCGGGGAAGCTTTTCCAGTTTCTCGACAATCTTCTCGCGAGCTTCATCGTAGAGGCTGAAACGCCGGCTGTTGATTTCCAGCTGCATGGTGACCTCCCAACCCGAAGTGAAGGGGGCGCGGCCCCCGTTTTCAGGAAAAACGCTTGCGCATACGCGCGTTGAGAATTCCCAGCTGTTCACGATACTTGGCTACGGTCCGCCGGGCGATCTTCAATCCCTTGGCGGCCAAAAGATCGACGATCTTCTTGTCGGACAAGGGCCGCGACTGGTCCTCGCCGGCCACTATCTCCTGGATCATCTGCTTCACGGCCCGCGCCGCGACCTCGTCCCCCGCGTTGGTGTCCAGACCGGCGGAGAAGAAGTACTTCAAGGCGAACACTCCGCGCGGGGTCTGCACGTATTTCTGCTTGGTCACCCGGGAGACCGTGGATTCATGCATGCCGATGACCGTGGCGATCTGCTGCAGGGTCAACGGGCGCAGGGCGATGGCGCCCTTCTCGAAGAACTCGCGCTGCTCCCTGACGATCGCCTCCATCACCTTGATCATGGTGCGGCGGCGCTGCTCGATGGTCTTGATGATCCACTCGGCTTAGCGCCTCTTCTCGTCGATGAACTGGACGGTGTCGTTGTCGACTCCCTGGTCGCCCTTGTTCGTGTTGTCGTACATCTGGCTCACCCGCAGACGGGGGATGTTGCCGTCGTTCAGGAAGACCACGAAGTCATCGTCGACCTTGTCCACGACCAGGTCCGGTGTGATGTATCCGGCCCCCTCGCCGGCCATGGTCATGCCCGGTTTGGGATCGTACTCGCCGATGCGTTCGGCGATGGCCTGGACCTCGCCCTGGGTAATCTTCATCTCACGGGCGATGTCGGCGAACTTGCGGTTCTTGAGCGCTTCGAAATGATCACGGACGACCAGAGCCTCCGGGGTGTCTTCGGCACCGCGGGCCCGCATCTGAAGCAGTAGACATTCCTGCAGGTTCCTGGCCCCGACTCCCGGCGGATCGAATTCCTGGACCGCCGTCAAGACCTTGGCGACCAGATCCTCATCGACTTCGAAGTAGGCGGCGACCTCGTCCAGTCCGCAGGCGAGGAAACCGTCGGAGTTGATGCTGCCGATGAGGTACTCCCCGATCCGGCGCTCCAACTCGTCGCCGACGATCAGGGCCAGCTGGTCGAGCATCTCCTGCTGGCCGGTCGGAACAGCCACCGACGGCCGTTCGGGATGGTCCTCATCGTCATGCTCGCGCTCGTAGGTGCCGTCGCGGAAGCCGTCCTTGAAGTACTCGTCCCAATCGACGTCCTCCGCCGCGGGGGCTTCCTCGGCGACTTCCTTCTCCGCGGCCGAATCGTCGGATTTTTCCTCGTTCTCTTCTTCGAAATCCTCTTCGGTATCCACTTCCTCGAGCAGGGGGTTGATCTGGAGTTCCTGCCGGAGGATCTGCTCCAGCTCCAGCGACGGGACCTGCAGCAACTTCAGCGCCTGCTGCAGCCGCTGGGTCATGACCAGCTGCTGGCGCATATGCAGTCCCTGATGCAATCTCAGCTTGACGTCCATTATTATTACACTCTTCCCGCCGGGGTCCCCGTCAGAGGTGGAAGGACTCACCGAGGTAGATTTCCTTGGCCTTGCTGTTGCCGACGATCTCGGCGGCGGTGCCGGCGAGTTCGATGCGGCCTTCGAACATGATGTAGGCGCGGTCGGTGATGCTCAGCGTCTCGCGCACGTTGTGATCCGTGATCAGGATGCCCAAACCCCGTTCCCGCAGCCGGGCGACCGTATGCTGAAGGTCCGCCACCGCGATGGGGTCGATGCCGGCGAAAGGTTCGTCCAGCAGCATGAACTTGGGATCGGTCACCAGCGCCCGGGCTATCTCCACCCGGCGTCGTTCGCCCCCGGAAAGCTGGTAGCCGAGGCTGTGCCGGATATGGGAGATCCGCATCTCCTCGAGCAGCGAATCCAGGCGTTCCCTGCGTTCCGCCTTGCCCAAGGGCAGAGTCTCGAGAATCGCGCCGATATTATCCTCGACGCTCATCCTGCGGAAGATCGAGGATTCCTGGGGCAGGTAGCCGATGCCCAGGCGGGCGCGCTTGTACATCGGCAGCTTTCTGATGTCGAGTTCGCCCAGCTGGACCGTTCCTCCGTCCGGCCGGATGAAGCCCACGATAATGTAGAACGTGGTGGTCTTGCCAGCGCCGTTGGGCCCGAGCAGGCCCGTGACCTCTCCCTGGCGGAATTCCAGATCGACTCCGTCGACCACGGCCCGGCCGCGATAGACCTTGCGCAGATTCCGGCAATAGAGTGTCAGAGGGGCTTTCGCCGCCGTATCGGGGCTATTGGGCGTCATCGTCGGCGCCATCCTCCCGCGGCTTGTCGATCACCGAGGCGTTGACCCGCCGCTTGAGTTCGAAGAATCCCAGGTCCGGGGTGGCTTCCATGCCGAAACCGGTCATGACATCGCCGTCGCGGGTGAACTTGTTGAAGACCTCGTTGTAGATCAGGCCCTTTACGTTGTCATAATGCAGCTGATCGGTTTCCAGGCGGCGACCGTCGGTGGTGACCACGACAACGTCGCCCCAAGTGAAGATATCCTTTTTCTTGAGGTTGGCCCGGCCCCGCTCGGAGGTCAACAGCGAGAACGGTTCGCCATCGCGGTAGAAACGCATGCGGACACCGAAAAGCTCGACCTCGTCCTCGGCGTCCGCCTTCTTCAGGAATCTTTCGAGCCGGTCGCTGGAAAGCTCCCAGCTCGGGACGCCGGCCTCGGATTCGGTCAGGACATAGTCGAAGAGCTCCTGGTCCGGCAATTCGGCCGTCCCGGCGGTGGTCGAAGCTATCTCCTCGTCACCGGAGCAGCCGGCGGCCGCGATCAATAAAAGAGCCGCCAGGGCGGCAAGCAGCGTCGGGCACAGGTGCCGTCGATCGATTTTCATCCCGTCCCCTTCCTGCTGCTTCGAGCCCCGGTTGCTTTCGGTCTATTGCCATCTCCGGTGAAACCAAACCCACTCGCGCGGGTTCCTGCGGATCATTTCCTCGAGCGCCGAGTTGCAGGCGGCCAGCAGGCCCGGCAGATCGTCGCGGTGGTCGTCCGGCTCGATTACCGGCAGATGGACCAGCCGATGGCCCTTTCCGGTCCTGCGGATGACGACCGGCAGAATCGGGATGCCGTAACGCAAAGCCAGCTTGGCGGCCCCGGAAGGCGTCGGCGCCGGCCTGCCGAAAAAAGGCACCGGCAGGTTGCTGACCCTGGTGTTCTGGTCCAGCAATACCGCGACCACTCCGCCCGATTGCAGATGCCGCAACAGGGGCCGCTGATCGCCGTCGCGCGGCAACGTCAGCAAACCCGACCGGCGTCGCCAATCATTCACCGCCCGGTCGACCGGGGCGTTGCGGATGGTGCCGGTGACGACCGCCAATCCGCCAAGTCCGCGGGCCAGCCGGGCCCCGAGCAGCTCCCAGCACCCGATGTGGCCGGTCAGGATCAGTACCCCGCGGCCGCGGGCGCGCAACTCGTCGAGTTCGGCCAGGGTTCCGTCATCCTCGACTCCGGCGAAATCCCGGCGGCGCCATCTGCCCACGATCAGCGTGTCGAAGAGATTGCGCCCCATGTCGTCCATGGCCCCGGCCAGCAATTCTTCCCTCTGATCGGCCGTCAGCCCGGGAAAAGCGATCGCCAGATTGGCGCGGGCCAGGTCGAGATCGCGGCTCCTGAGCCTTGCGGCCAGGCGGGCCAGGCCGACGCCGAATCCCAGTCCGATGTCGCGAGGCAGCAGCCGGGCGATGTTCAGGATCAGCCAGGCCAGGATGAAATACGCCCCGCGACGGGCTCTCCGGCGAAATGACAGCATCGCTCTCCAGCACCCCTCCGCCAGTACAGGTAGCACCGCGAGCGGAGCAGCGTCAAGCACATCCTATGCCAGACGACATACCATTGTCATGCAACAATATACAGGCTATAGAATGCCGGCGCGAAGAATATCGTGGATATGCAGCAGACCCACCGGACGACGCTCGTCATCCACTGCGATCAGCAGAGTGATCGGACCCTCTTTTCGCTCCTCCATCATCCGCAACGCGGTCGCCGCCAGGTCGTCCGGAGTGATGGTAGTCGGATTGCGGTGCATGGTCTCGGCGATGGGATTGTCGAGAGCCTGATCGCCGTCCAGCAGACTGCGCTTGATGTCGCCGTCGACGCAGATGCCGGCCAGCCGGCCGTCGTCATCCACCACGCAGGTCCCGCCGAGACGCTTGCCGACGATCTCGGGCAGGGCTTCCCGCAGGGTCAGGCGATGCGAGACCACCGGCAACTCGTCGCCGCTGTGCATCAATTCGGAAACCTGCATCAGCAGGGAACGGCCCAGCACGCCGCTGGGATGATAGACCGCGAAGTTCTCCCGGCTGAATCCCCGCATCCGCAACAGGGCCAGGGCCAGGGCATCGCCGGTGACCATCGCCGCCGCGGCGCTGGTGGACGGGGTCAGGTTCAGGGGGCAGGCTTCGCGGCTGACCGCGCAGGACAGGATGATGTCGCTGCGGCCGGCCAGCTCGGAATCGGGATTGCCGGTCAAGGCGATCAGGGTCATGCCGAAATGGCGGGCCAACTCGACCAGCTTGGTGACTTCGGGATTGTTGCCGCTGCGCGAGATGGCGATCATCACGTCGCCTTCGCGGACTATGCCCAGGTCGCCGTGAGTGGCCTCGACCGGGTGCAGGAAGTTGCTCGGAGTGCCGGTCGATGTCAGGGTGGCGGCGAGTTTCCGGGCCACGATGCCCGACTTGCCGAGACCGGTCACCAGGACCATCCCCTTGCAGTCCAGGACCGCGCGCACCGCAGCGACGAAGGAGTCGCCGAGCTTGTCGCCCAGGACCGCCAATTCGCCCGAAATCTGGGCGAAGGTATCACGGCCGAAATCCAGGATTGCGGAGTCGTCCAGCTGCAGAGGTTCGCGATTCACCTGTTGTCTCCGTTCTTTGCCAGCCAGGCGCCGGCCGCCAGTTCGACCAGGGCCGAGCCGTAGAGGCCGCGGCTCTTGAGCACCAGTTCCGTTATTTCCCGCACCGCGCCGCAGCCGCCGGCGGCCGCGGTGACGTAGTCGCAACGTTCGCGGACATCGTCCGGAGCGCCGGGGACGGTGACCGCGAGACCGGCCATGTCCAGGGCGGGGATATCGATCAGATCGTCACCCATGTAGAGGGACGATTCGGGGTCACAGCCAAGCTCGGCCAGGATCTCGGTCAGCGCGGCCTGCTTGTCGAAACGGGCCATCCGGATCGAGTGGAAGCGAAGCTCCTCGACCCGGCGGCGGGCGATGGGGCTGTCCCGGCCGGTCAGCAGGGCCAGCTTGAGTCCCGCGGTACGGGCCATCACCAGCCCGAATCCGTCGCGGGTGTCGAATTCCTTCAGGGCCTCCCCCTGCGGACCGTAGATGATGTTGCCCCTGGTCAGCACGCCGTCGGCGTCGAAGATCATCGCCCGCACGGCGCCGAATGCGGCGATCAGATCGGGGCCGGTCACGGCAGCGGCCTGCTCGCGATATTCGGCGTCGGACCGGGGCGGCCAGGTGGTCGGGGTCATGGGCAGGTCTCCAGGTAGAGGTCACGGAACCGGCGCATCTGATCGATCAGCGCCTTGAAGCGCGGGAAAGGCAACTGGCAGCCCGCGTCGCTGAGCGCTCTTTCGGGTTCGTAATGGGTCTCGATGAAGAGGGCGTCGGCCCCGGCCGCCATCCCGCAACGGGCCAGCAACGGAATCAATTCGGGCCGGCCGCCGGTGCTGCCGCCGGCGCTGCCCGGAGACTGGGTCGAGTGGGTGGCGTCGAAGACCACCGGCAGGTCGTGTCCGTGCATCGCGCGGACGCCCCGGTAGTCGACAACCAGATCACGGTAGCCGAAGAAAGAGCCGCGCTCGGTGGCCGTCACCCCGGACGCTCCTGCCGCGAGCACCTTGGCCGCGGCGTGGGCCATGTCTTGCGGCGCCAGGAACTGGCCCTTCTTGACGTTGACTACGCGGCCGGTGGCGCCGGCGGCCTCGAGCAGCGAGGTCTGGCGGCAGAGGAATGCCGGTATCTGCAGCACGTCGACCACCTGGGCCGCCGCCGCCGCATCGTCGGGACCGTGGATGTCGGTCAAGACGGGCACCCCGTGCTCGTCGCGGATCCTCTCGAGCAGACGCAGGCCCTCCGCCTGGCCCGGACCGCGATAGGAATCTCCGCTGGTGCGGTTGTCCTTGCGGTAGCTGGATTTGAAGCAGAACCCGACCCCCAGATCACGGCAGACGCCGGCGAGTTCTCCCGCGATGCGGATCATCTCGTCCGGTTCCTCGAGTACGCACGGGCCCGAAATCACGAAAAGAGGGCATCCCGGGCCTAACTCATGCTCGCCGATTCTTACTGTCGCCATGACAACCTCCTAGCCCGCCGACCCGGCGGCGGCCTGCTTCTGGACAGCCACGGCCGCGGCCACGAAACGCTGGAATATCGGATGCGGACGGTTGGGACGGGACTTGAGTTCGGGATGGAACTGGACGGCCAGGAAGAACGGGTGATCCGGCAGTTCGATGATCTCCACCAGGTTGCCGTCCGGAGAGAGCCCCGAGAAGACGACGCCGGCCGCGGCGTATTGCTCGCGATACTCGTTGTTCACCTCGTAGCGGTGGCGATGGCGCTCGCTGATCTCCAGGGAGTCGTAGCATTCGGCCGCCAGGGACCCTTCGCTCAGCCGGCAGGGATAGGCTCCCAGCCGCATCGTGCCGCCCATCTTGTCGATGTTCCGCTGGTCCCGCATCAGGTCGATGACGGGATGTTCGCAGACCGGATCGAATTCGCTGCTGTTCGCCATGGGCAGCCCGACCAGGTCACGGCCGATCTCGATCATCGCGCATTGCAGTCCCAGGCAGATTCCGAAGAAGGGCAGCTTGTGTTCACGAGCCCAGCGCACGGCGTTGATCTTGCCCTGGATGCCGCGATCACCGAATCCGCCCGGCACCAGAATGCCGCTGCAGGAGGCGAAAGCCTCGGCCAGACGGTTGTCGCCGACATCCTTGCCCTCGAGGCTCTCCGAATCCACCCACACCTGTTCGACGTGCACCCGGTTGGGAATGCCGGCGTGGATGAAGGACTCGATGATGCTCTTGTAGGCGTCCTTCAGCTCGACATACTTGCCGACGATGGCGATGCGCACAGTATCCGGCGGCGAGAGGATGATCTCGGTCATCCGCCGCCAATCGCCGAGATCGACCTCGGGCACGTCCAGGCCGAAGCGCTCGCAGAGCAGGGTGTCGAGCCGCTGCTCGTGGAAGTGGAGCGGAATCTGGTAGACGGACTTCACGTCGCGGGCGTTGATCACCGATTCGGCCGGCACGTTGCAGAACAGGGCGATCTTCCGGCGGGCGTCCTCGGGCAGGGGCGCCTCGGTGCGGCAGACCAGGAAATCGGGTTGGATGCCGATGCTGCGCAGTTCGCGGACCGAATGCTGGGTCGGCTTGGTCTTGATCTCGCCGGCGGCCGCAATGTACGGCACCAGGGTGAGATGGACCGAGACGGTGTCCTGCGGCGGCTGCTCGAGGCGGAACTGGCGGATGGCCTCGAGGAAGGGCTGCGATTCGATGTCGCCGACGGTGCCGCCGATCTCGGTCAGCACCACGTCGACGCCGTCCCGCTCGGCGGGCAGCTGGATGCGGCGCTTGATCTCGTCGGTCACGTGCGGAATCACCTGCACCGTGCGGCCGAGGTACTCCCCCTTGCGCTCGCGGGTGAGGATGGTGTCGTAGACCTGGCCGCTGGTCAGGTTGTTCATCTTCGAGAGGCTGGTGTCGGTGAAGCGCTCGTAGTGGCCCAGATCCAGGTCGGCCTCGGCCCCGTCGTCGGTGACGAAGACCTCGCCGTGCTGGTAGGGACTCATCGTGCCGGGATCGACATTGAGATAGGGATCGAATTTCTGGAGTACGACGTTCAGGCCGCAGGCCTTGAGCAGATGTCCCAGCGACGCCGCGGCGATGCCCTTGCCCAAAGCGGATACTACTCCGCCGGTGATGAAGATGTACTTCGCCATGGGATACTCCGTTCTTCCCAGCATGCTCCGGCTTCGGCCCGTTCCCGGCATGGTAACTCCGCCGGGCCGGGGAGGAAACCCTTGTCAGTCGACGGCGCGCCAGAGACGGCGCACGCGTTCCAGATCAGCCGGCGTATCGACACCGACCGCGGGCCGCGACGCGGCAACGACGCGGATCAGCATTCCGTTCTCCAGGGCCCGCAGCTGTTCCAACCCCTCGGCGGCCTCCAGCCGGCCGCGGGGCAGGGACAGGAAGCGCGCCAGCGATTCACCGCGCCAGGCATAGATCCCCACGTGGCGGCGGGCGACTTCGTAGCCGTTCCGGGGACCGCCCGGGAAAGCTCCGGGCAGGGGTGCGCGGGAGAAATACAGCGCGCGGCCGGAGTAGTCGGTCAATACCTTGACGACGTTCGGATCGAGCCATTCGGATTCGTCGGCGAGATCATGCGCCAGGGTGGCCATCCCGGCCTCGGGATCGGCGCGCAGGGCCGCGACCAACCGGTCGGCGTCGGCGGGATCGAGCAGGGGTTCGTCGCCCTGGAGATTCAAAACGATATCGGCTTCGCTGCCGGCCGCCACCTCACCCACCCGGTCCGAGCCCGTGGCATGGTCGCCGGTCATCCGGCACTGGTAGCCGGCGGCTACGACCGCGGCCATTATGCGGTCGTCGTCGGTGGCGACAACCACCTCGTCGGCCGTCTCCATGCGGACCGCCCGTTCGACCACCCGCACTATCAGCGGCGCGCCGTCGATGTCGGCCAGGGCCTTGCCCGGAAAGCGACTGGATCCGTAGCGAGCGGGAACGACTACCAGAACGCGACTCATCTGGACCCTCTCTCGGTCGTTTTGGGACAAAGAGAAACCCACCCCGTCGGCGGAGTGGGCTCTCCGAAATTCTGCATCCGACTACTGTCAGGCAGGCTGGACACTGACCTTCTTCCGAGTCCTGTTGTAGCGTTCGAAGACCACGCGGCCGTCGATCAGGGCGAAAAGAGTGTCGTCGCCGCCTCGGCCCACGTTGGTGCCGGGATGGATCTTGGTGCCGCGCTGACGAACCAGGATGGTCCCGGCGGTCACGGGCTGCCCGCCGAACCGCTTCACGCCGAGTCGCTTGGACTGGCTGTCGCGTCCGTTGCGGGAGCTGCCTACGCCTTTTTTATGCGCCATATCCGTTCCTCCAAACTACCCGCCGTCAGGATGCGGCGATCTCTTTGATGACGATCTCGGTGTATTGCTGCCGGTGACCGGTATGACGACGGTAATTGTCGCGCTTCTTCTTCTTGAAGATCAGCAACTTGGGCCCGAGCCCGTGGCCGACGACCTCGGCTTTGACTTTGCAGCCGTCCACCAGCGGTGTTCCCACCCTGACATCTTCGCCGTCACTGAAAAGCAGGACTTCGTCGAAGGTCAGGCTGGAGCCGGCCTCTTCTTCCATCAGGGGGACCTGCAGGACATTATCGGTTTCGACTTTGAACTGCTGGTTCTTGATCTTGACGATGGCGTACATGATCAGCTCTCCGCAATGACACCACCTACACACACCGAGGCGCTTGCCCGGTTCGGCGGTGGTTGTATTCTTGGTTAAAACCCGATTACTTCGGGAACCGAAAATATTTAACACTCCTTTGCCATTACGTCAAGTAAGCCTTTTTCAGATCCCTCCCCCGGCGGCGTCTATTGACATTCGCTACGGATGGGGCTAACCATGGTCCGGCTGGGAAAATCGAACCGTGAACCGTCCCTCACCGGAGGTGTAAATTGAGTCAGGAAGTCCGCAAGACGATCGTCCTGGGGTCCGGCCCGGCCGGCTACACGGCTGCCATCTACCTCAGCCGCGCCAACATACCGCCGCTGGTCTTCGCCGGGAGCCAGCCCGGCGGGCAGCTGACGATCACCACCGACGTCGAGAACTTCCCCGGCTTCCCCGAAGGCATCCAGGGCCCGGAGTTGACCGAGAAATTCAGCGCCCAGGCGACACGTTTCGGCTCCGAGATCATCCAGGACACTGTCACCGCGGCGGATCTCTCGCAGCGCCCATTCAAGATAACCGCCGGCGGCGAAACCCACCTGGCCCATTCCCTGATCGTGGCCACCGGTTCGTCGGCCCGCTGGTTGAATCTGCCCGGCGAGGAGAGCTTCCACGGCAAGGGACTCTCCGCCTGCGCCACCTGCGACGGCTTCTTCTTCCGCGACCAGGACGTGGCCGTCGTCGGCGGCGGCGACACCGCCATGGAGGAAGCGATCTACCTGACCAACTTCTGCCGCAAGGTGACTGTCGTGCACCGCCGCGACGAGCTGCGGGCTTCGAAGATCATGGGTGACCGGGCCCAGGCCAACCCCAAGATCGAGTTCGCCTGGAGCCGCACAATCACGGAACTCGTCGGCGACGAGCAGGGAAATCTGACCGCATTGAAGCTGGACAGCACCAAGGGCGAGGCCGCGATCGAAGTGCCGGTCACCGGCTGCTTCTACGCCCTGGGCCATACCCCGAACACCGAATTCCTGGGCGGCCAGCTCGAGGTGAACGATAACGGCTACGTGATCACGAAGCCGGACAGCACGGCCACCAGCGTCGAGGGCGTTTTCGCCGCGGGAGACGTGCAGGATCATCTGTGGCGACAGGCGATCACCGCGGCCGGCACCGGCTGCATGGCCGCCCTGGAGGCCGAGCGCTGGTTGGGCGAGCAGGGGATCTGATCCCCGGCGGGCTCAGTTCCAGGCTTTCTCCTGGATCAGCGTGAGGAACTCGGATCTGGTCTTGGAATTGTTGCGGAAAGCGCCGAGCATCTCGCTGGTCACGGCGAAGCTGTTCTGCTTCTGGATGCCGCGCATCATCATGCACAGATGCTGGGCGTGAAGCACGACGGCCACTCCCTTGGCCTCCAGATTCTCATGGATGCAGCGGGCGATCTGGGCCGTCATCCTCTCCTGCACCTGCAGTCGCCTGGCGTAGGCCTCGACGACGCGGGCTATCTTCGACAATCCCACGATCTTCTTGTCCGGGATGTAGGCCACGTGGGCCTTGCCGAAAAACGGCAGCATATGGTGTTCGCACATGCTGTAGAAATCGATGTCGTTGACCAGCACCATCTCCTGGCCCTCGGCCTTGAAGAGCGCTCCCTGGACGATGGCGTCGGCGTCGGTCTGATAGCCGGAAAGCAGGAACTTCATCGAGCGCTCAACCCGCTCGGGAGTCTTGATCAAACCCTCTCGCTGCGGATCTTCTCCGATCTCCTCCAACAGCTTTCTGGTCAATTCCTCGATCATATCAGTTCCTTTCCGGCTCCGATGACGAAGATCAGGTTCTTGTCTCGCTCTCAACGGTTTCTCACCATAGATATGAATACGACCCCGGTCAAGGCGGGCGAAGAATATCCCGTTTGGGCATAAGCCCTATATACCTGCCTCAAACAGGTTTTTCTGTTGCGATCGAAATTCTACAAATTATCTTCGTATTCTGATCGCATCCCAGGCGACGAGAATCAACCACGCCGCCGATCGGCAAATGCTCAATGGGAGGCATAGATGGGTAACCGGATCGTCAGCAAACGGGAATTGGCGCCACAGACGATGCTCTTCGAGATCGAAGCGCAGCACATCGCCGAAAGAGGCAAGGCAGGCCAATTCGTGATCTTGCGGGTCAGTGAAGAGGGCGAGCGGATTCCGCTGACGATAGCCCACCGCAACGAGGAACAAGGCACCATCACGCTTGTCGCTCAGGAAGTCGGCAAGACCACCCGCGACCTCAACGCCCTGGCGGTCGGCGCCGAGATCCTGGATCTGGCCGGTCCGCTGGGCAAGGCCACCGACATTCCCGAGGGCAAGAACGTCGTCTGCGTCGGCGGCGGCATCGGCAACGCCGTCGTCTGGGCCCAGGTCGCGGCCTGCAAGGCGGCCGGCAGCCGGGTCACGGCCATCCTCGGCGCCCGCAACAAGGACCTGCTGATCCTCGAGGATGAGATCTCCCCCTACTGCGACGAGGTCATCGTCACCACCGACGACGGCAGCTACGGCAAGCAGGGGCTGGTCACCAACGCGCTGCAGGAATTGATCGACGCCGGCGAGAAGATCGACGCGGAACACCTGGGGATCACCCCGCAACACCTGGGTCAGATCGAACGCGGGAAAA
>CAZYDJ010000005.1:0-52512 GCA_964646035.1 uncultured Fibrobacteraceae bacterium
GCCGGATCCACCGGCGGCGGCATCAAGATGATGCGCATCCTGCTGCTGCTGAAGCACGCGTTGGTGGAGATGCGGAAGATGCAGCATCCGCGGGCCGTCTACACCGTGTGGTTCAACGAACGTCCGGTGCCGCCGAACCTGATGACCAACGTGCTCGGTTTCTTCATGCTGTTCATGCTGGTTTTCGTCGTCGGAACCCTGGTGTTGACGCTGACCGGACGCGATATTGTGACCGCGGTCGGAGCCACCGCGGCGACGCTGGGCAATATCGGCCCCGGCCTCGGCAAGGTCGGACCGGCCTGCAACTTCGCCTTCATGGTCCCGCTCGAGAAGTGGGTCCTGGTCTGGCTGATGCTGATCGGCCGGCTGGAAATCTATACGGTTCTGGTGCTGTTGATGCCGGGAACCTGGCGCAAGATCTGACCCGCCGCGCGAACGGCGTAGCTGGAGAAGGGAACCGGATTCATGTCTGGCTCGGCAAAACCCCGTTGGGCGATCGATCCGGCCACGGCGGTCGCGGTCGCCGTTGATTTCATTTCCTCTACGGTGAAGAATGCGGATGCCGGCGGCGTGGTTATCGGCCTGTCCGGCGGCATCGATTCCGCCGTCTCGGCGGCTCTGGCCGCGGCCGCCCTGGGCGCCGGCAGGGTCCGGGGCGTCTACATGCCCCATCGCCGGAGCAACCCGTCATCCCTCGCCGACGCCAGGGAAGTCGCCGCCAATATCGGAGTCGAGGCGGAACTGCGCGACATCTCCGCGATGGCGGATTCCTTCATCGACGAATTGGACGCCGGCGCCGGCATCCGGGCCGGCAACATCATGGCCCGCTGCCGGATGGTCACGCTCTACGACATCTCGGCGCGCGACGGATCCCTGGTGCTGGGCACCGGGAACCGCACCGAGGATCTGCTCGGCTATACCACGATGCACGGCGACAACGCCTGCGCCCTGAACCCCCTGGGGCTGCTCTACAAGACCGAGGTCCGGTTGATCGCCGCCCACATGGGATTGCCCGCGGTCGTGCTGGAGAAGGCGCCCAGCGCCGATCTCTGGGAAGGACAGTCCGATGAGGACGAGCTGGGCTTCACCTATGCCGAGGCCGACGAGTTGCTGCACCAGATGATCGACGAGGGCGTCGATGAAAGCGGCCTGGTCGGGATGGGATTCGCTGCGGATCTGATCGTGAGGATTCGCACCCGGGTCGCCGCCATGGCCTTCAAGCGGAATCTTCCCCCGGTCGCCGCCTTCCCCGGTCGTCCTTCGCCCGACGGGAGATGAAGATGGCCATGCTGGAGTTGCCGGACGTGGATTTCCCCCGGGGAAAATGCCTTTTCGTGGCGACCCCGATCGGCAACCTGGACGATATGCCCCTGCGCGGATTGGCCTGTCTGGCCAACGCCGACGTCGTCTATGCCGAGGACACCCGGCGCACGCGCCGGTTGATGCAGCGATACGACCTGCGGGCCAGGATGGAGAGTTATCACGAGCACAACAAGGAAGCGGCGGTGCCCCGCATCCTGGATCGTCTGCGGGCCGGAGAGAGGGTGGCCGTGGTCAGCGACGCCGGGATGCCGGCGATCTCCGACCCCGGCTACGCCCTGGTGCGCGAGCTGAGGGCCGCCGGCCTGGAATGGTCTGTCGTCCCGGGGCCTTCGAGCGTGTTGAGCGGCCTGGTGCTGTCTGGATTTCCCACCGACCGGTTCCTCTTCGCCGGCTATCCGCCGCGCAAGCCCGGCCGTTTGCGGAATTTCCTGAGCGATCTGCTCGAGGAGCGGGGAACGGTGATCATGCTGGAATCCTGCCACCGGATCCTCAAGACGATCGCGGCTATTGAAGAACTGGCTCCCGAGCGCGAGCTTTGCGTGGCGCGGGAGATCACCAAGATCCACGAGGAGACCCTCTGGGGAAAAGCCGCGGAGCTGGCCGGACTGATGACCGGGCCGCGTCTCAAGGGGGAGTTGGTCCTGCTGATGCGGGGCCGTACGGAAGCTGATTGAAACCGATTATCCCGGCGGTCGCCGATCGCCGGCAGAGGGAAGGGATGGCGCAAGGATGGACAGGAAGAAGATCAAGGAGACGGCCCGGGCAAAGGTCCGGCCGCTGGTTCTGGCCCTGGACAGGCTGGGCCTGACTCCGACCAGCGTTTCGGTAATCGGCCTGCTGGTGACCTTCGTGGCTGCGTGGATCATCGCCCAGGGAGGACTGTTCCTCGGTGCGTTGGTGTTGCTCGTCGGGTCGCTTTTCGACATGCTCGACGGGGATTTGGCCCGGCTGCAGGGCAGAGTCAGCCGCCAGGGAGCCTTTATCGACTCGAACTTCGACCGCCTGGCCGAGTCGGCCCTTTTCATCGGCTTGGCCTGGTTCTACATGACCGCCCTGGCCGCTCCCCATCGCGCGACTGTCCTGCTGGTGATGGTGGCTCTGGCCGGGTCGCTCACGACCAGCTACGCCCGCGCCCGCGCCGAAGGCCTGGGCTCCACCTGCCTGGGGGGCTGGATGCAGCGACCCGAGAGGATGGTCCTGGTGGTTCTCGGGATGCTGCTCGGCTGGCGCATCCTCGAACTCGTGGTGATAGTGCTCGCGGTGGCCACGGTGATCACTACGGTGCAGCGCATCGTTTCCACCTCCCGCCTTCTCGCCGAGGAGGACGCGGCCGCCGGAGAGGGGACATCGTGAATTCAGGTCCGGTGCATCCGGAACTTCCCCATGGTCTGCCGGGGCTTCTGATCACCTTCGAGGGGCCGGAGGGCAGCGGTAAATCAACTCTTATCAAGGGTTTGTCCGCCCGGTTGGCTGCTGTCGGAGTGGAACCCGTGCTGCTGCGCGAGCCGGGAGGCAGCGCCGTCGGCGAGAAGATCCGCGACATCCTGCTGGACCCGGAATTGCCGGAACTGCATCCGGTTACCGAATTGCTGCTGATGGTGGCCAGCCGGGCCCAACTGGCCCGGCAAAAACTGCGGCCGGCTCTCGAGCAGGGAAAGCTCGTGATCTGCGATCGTTATAGCGATGCTTCGGTGGCGTACCAGGGCGGCGGGCGCGGATTGCCCTACGAAACCGTCCACGCCCTGAACGATCTGGCCATCGACGGCCTGGTGCCCGACCTCACCCTGCTCTGTCTGCTGCCGCCGGAGGCCGGCAGGGCCCGGCTGGGCGACCGTGATCCCGACCGCCTGGAAAAGGAATCGGCCGATTTCCACTCCCGCGTCTACGATTCGTATCGGGCCATGTCCGAGCGCGGAACATCCCGGTTCGTGACCCTGGACGCCTCGTCGCCACCGGAGGAGATTCTCGAAGCAGCCTGGAAAAGTATCATCGGATTGGAACACGGATTGCTGAATACCCTATAATTGGATATCCCTGTCTTCGGAGCCTCTCAACCGAAATCGCAGCCAGAAAGTTGATGAAATGAGAATTCCGGCAGCCGCCCGCCGTTTCCTGACAACCTCCCTGATCCTGATCATCGCGGCAGCTTTCCTGTCCGTGGTCGTGGATACTTCGGCCTCGGCTGCCGAGCGGGACAAGGTCGCCAAGCGCCAGAGCCTGATCAACAGCCTCAAGGTGCTCGGCAGCGTCTACGAGCGCATCTTCTACAGCTATGTCGACGATGTGGAGGCCCAGGATCTGCTCGACGCCGGAATCCAGGGCATGCTCGAACATCTCGACGAGCATTCCCAGTACCTGACGCCGAAGTACTACGAGGATCTGATGATGTCCACCGAGGGCGAGTTCGGCGGCCTGGGAATCACGATCAACATCCGTGACCACTTCCCGACCGTCGTATCGCCGATCGAGGGCACGCCCGCCTTCTTCATGGGCATCCAGGGCGGCGACCAGATCGTGGAGATCGAGGGTGAGTCGACCTACGACTTCTCGAGCGACGCGGCCGTCAAACTGCTGCGCGGCGATCCGGGCACCGACGTCACCATCACCATCGCCCGCGAAGGTTTTCCCGAGCCTTTCCCGCTGACCATCACCCGCGATGTGATCAAGGTCGACAGCGTTCCCTACGCGTTCATGATCGACGACATCGGCTATGTCCGGGTCCAGACTTTCGCGCGCACGACCAAGCAGGAACTGATCGAAAACATCACCGAGCTGAAAAACCAGGGGATGAAGGGTCTCATTCTCGATCTGCGCTGGAATCCGGGCGGCTTGCTGGACGCGGCCTACGGTGTCAGCGAGCTGTTCCTCGACCAGGGCCAGCTGATCGTCTATACGAAGGGCCGTCTCGATTCGCAGAACAGGTCCTATCGGGCCGAAAACGGCGGTCGCGTAGTCACTGACGTTCCCATCGTGGTGATGGTGAACGGTTCGTCGGCGTCGGCCAGCGAGATCGTGGCCGCGGCGATGCAGGACCATGACCATGCCCTGGTCGTGGGCAAGACTTCCTACGGCAAGGGTTCGGTGCAGACCGTCTACCGCCTCAGCGAGGACTCGGCCCTGAAGCTGACCACCGCCAAGTACTACACTCCCTCGGGCCGCTCCATCCACAAGGACCGGCATCTGGATGACAGCGACATGGATCTGACCATGGATTCGCCGCACGATGACGCCGCGGCGGCCGCGGCGGCAGCGGAA
This sequence comes from uncultured Fibrobacteraceae bacterium, assembly GCA_964646035.1. GTDB lineage: Bacteria > Krumholzibacteriota > Krumholzibacteriia > LZORAL124-64-63 > LZORAL124-64-63 > CAYLMM01. Next base: position 4,579 of record CAZYDJ010000005.1, read on the forward strand.
ACCGATAACCAGCCCCGGCACGAGAAGGAACAGTTCCGCACCGACATGGGCCGGGTGGTATTCGGCGGCGGCGGAGTGACCCCGGACATCGAGATCGACCAGCCCTACCTGAGCGACTTCGAGGTCGCCCTCGAACGTGACGGGGCCCTGTTCAGCTTCGCCTCCAAGTGGGCGTCGCGCAACGCCGTCGACGAGGCCTTCAACGCCGATGACGCGGTGACCGATTCCTTCGGTGAGTTCCTGGCCGGGCGCGAGAAGATCGACGACTACCTCGGCGTCTACGAACTGGCCCTGTCCGACTCGCTGCTCGACGCCAACGCAGAGTACATCCGCTGGGGAATCCGGCGCGAGGTCATGCGGCGCGAGTTCGGACCCCTGGCCGCATACAAGGTGGCTATCGAGAAGGATCAACAGCTCGACGATACGATCGAGCTCTTCGAGAAGGCTCCCACGCTGCCGGAACTGCTGGTCCTGGCCGACGAATGGAACGCGGAGCAGATCGGCAAGGCGGATGTCGCCGAGGTCGTGGGTGCGGAATAGCTCCCGTTACGACTGAACGGAAACATGAAAGGGGCGGCGCCGAAGCGTCGCCCCTTTTTCATATCCCGCCGCACGCGGCGGATCAGATCCGGGCCAGCGCCTGACGCAGATCCTCGGTGATGTCCTGGACGTTCTCCAGGCCGACCGACAGGCGGATCATGGCCGGGTCGATGCCCACTCTCACCAGATCGGTATCCGAGTAGGTGGAATGGGTCATGCTGCCGGGATGCTCGATCAGGGTGTCGACGTCGCCGAGGCTGACCGCCAGGGTGCAGAGCTCGCAACTGTCGAGCACCACCTTGCCGGCGTCGCGGCCGCCTTCGCCCAGGAAGCTGATCATTCCGCCGAAGCCCCGCTGCTGGCGGGAAGCCAGATCGTGCTGGGGATGGGTCGAGAGGCCCGGGTAGATGACTTCCTTGACCTTGGGGTGGTAGCTGAGGAACTGCGCTATCTCCATCGCGCTTTCCATGTGCCGGTCCATGCGCACGGTCAGGGTCTTGAGCCCGCGCAGCAACAGCCAGGCGTTGAAGGGCGAGATGCAGCCGCCGATATCGCGCAGCGTCTCCATGCGGGCCTGCATGATCCAGTCCTGATCGCCGACCAGGACGCCGGCCACCGTGTCGCCGTGACCGCCGATGTACTTTGTCGCGCTGTGCAGCACGATGTCGGCGCCCAGTTCCAGCGGATTCTGCAGGTAGGGCGTGCAGAAGGTGTTGTCCACCAGCAAGGGGATGCCGTGCCGGCGGGCGATTTCCGCCACTGCGGCGATGTCGGTCAGCACCAGCGTCGGGTTGGCCGGAGTCTCGACGTAGATCAGCCGGGTCTTCTTGGTGATCGCCGCGGCTATGTTGCGCGGATCGCGGGCGTCCACCTCGGTGACCGAGATGTCCAGCCGCGGCAGTGTCTGGGTGAAGAGCTGGTGGGTGCCGCCGTAAAGGGTATCCCCGGCGACTATGTGTTCCCCCGCCCGGCAGCAGGTCAGCACCGCGGTGGTGGCGGCGGCCATGCCGCTGGCCAGCGCCAGCGCCGCGCCGCCCTTTTCCAGATAGGCCATTTCGGTTTCGAGCGCGGCCTGGGTCGGGTTGCCGAGACGCGTGTAGACATATCCCGGATCCTCGCCCGCGAAGATGGCGGCGCCGTGGTCCGCGCTCTCGAAGGCGAAGGTCGAGCTCTGGAATATCGGCGTCGACACGGCGCGGATGGGCCGGCCGTCGTCGTGCTTGTCGGTGTGCTTCTTGCCGTGGACGCAGAGGGTGCTGAATCCCCAATTACGATCGTTGGCCATTTCGTCACTCCTGTCCTAGCGGCGGCTGGTCGCCTTTTTCGGTTTCAGGGGCTTGATCTGCTCGAGCAGGGTGAGGCTCTCCCAGGGGAAATTCTTACCCGTGCGTCCGAAGCTGCCGCCAGCCGCGGTAGCCGAGTAGAGAGGACGTCTGAGGTCGAGGGTCTCGATGATCCCGGCCAGGCTGAGATCGAAATTCTCGGCGACGATACGGCTCAACTCGGCGTCGGGCAGGAGGCCCGTGCCGCGTGAATCGACCTGGATGTACAGAGGGTCCGGTCGCCCGATCAGATAGGCGGTCTCGACCATGCAATTTTTCGCCAGACCGGCCGCGACGAGGTGTTTGGCCGCCCAGCGGGCGCCGAAACAACCGGTGCGGTCGGGCTGGGTCGGATCCTTGCCGGCGAATGCGCTGCCGCCGTGGGGGCAGGCGGTGCCGTAGCAGTCGACTCCGGTCTTGCGGCCGGTGACGCCGGAATCACCCCGGGGACCGCCCTCGAGGAAGGCGCCGATGGGGTTGATGACGATCTCGGTCTGCTTGTCCAGCAGACCGGTCGGCCCGAGCACCGGCTTGACGACGAGCCGTTTCAGGTCGCGGCGTATCGTGCTGATGTCGGCCGAGTCGTGGTGGTGGGCGGCGAGAACGACATGGGACAATCGCTGGGGACGGCCGCCGGCGCCGTAGACGACCGAGACGTGGCTCTTCCCGTCGGGGTAGAGATAGGGGAGCTTGCCGCCGCGCTGGACCTTGGTCAGGCGGTCGGTGAGCCGGTTGGCGAGAAACTGGGGGACCGGCATCAGGCCGACATCGACCGGCAGCCGCGATCCTTCGTCGGTGGCGTAGCCGATGGTCACTCCGGTGTCGCCGGCGCCCTTGCGGTCGATGCCGGCTGACACGTTCGCGGACTGCTCCTCGAGCAGCACGATAACCGCGCAGCTCTGGTAGTCGAAGCCCAGGGCCGGATCGTCGTAGCCGACGTTCCTGATGGTCTCGCGCACGACACGGGTGATGTCGATGTAGCACTTGGTGGTGATCTGGCCGGCGACCACGACCATGCCGGTCGTCGCCATCACCTCGCAGGAGGCGCGCGCGAAACGGTCCTCGGCAATGATGGCGTCCAGCACCGAGTCTGCGATCAGATCGCAGAGCTTATCGGCGTGGCCGGCTGTAACTGATTCAGCCGAACAGATCCTGTTCTTGGTCATGGGGCCTCCTCGCCGATCTCTGAGGCGGCGGAAAAAACTTGCAATTGAGCAGTGGCCTGAAACAATCAACGTATGCGGGCGTAAACTCGCGGGTGTCTTCTTCACATTGATAACCTATTGCCAGGATTCATAATGGACAGTTCGCTCAACAATGTCAACAGCGACCGGACCGCCATCGTCGCCAAGGGGCTGAGCTCCGGGTACGGCTCCCAGATCGTTCTGCGCGACATCGATTTCAGCCTCGATCGACGGGCGGTGGGCCTGCTCGGTCCCAACGGTTCCGGCAAGACCACCCTGCTGCGGGTCCTGTTGGGACATCTGCCCGCGGTCGCGGGTTCGGTTTCGGTGAACGGCGTCGACATGTCCATCGATCCGCGGGCCGCCCGCCGGCATATCGGCTGGATGCCGGAGCGGGGAGGGATCCTGTCCGGGATGAGCGGCGTCGCCATGGTGGCCTACCTCGGCGAATTGGGCGGGATGCCGGCGACCGACGCCCTGCAGCGCGCCCACGAGACCTTGAACTACGTCGGTCTCGCCGACGAAAGATATCGCCGGGCCGAGACCTACAGCCAAGGCATGCGGCAGCGTCTGAAACTGGCCCAGGCCCTGGTCCACGATCCGAGCTGGCTCTTCCTCGACGAGCCCACCAGCGGCCTCGATCCCAAGGGTCGTCTTTCGCTGCTGGACCTGGTGTTGGATCTGGCCGGTCACAAGGGTTTCGGCGTCCTGCTTTCCACCCACCTGCTGGCTGATGTGAAGCATGTCTGCAGCGAGATCCTGGTCCTGCGCGACGGCCGGCTGCTCGACCATGCGGCCGTGGGCAAGAACGAAGGCGAGGCTCCGGAGGAATTCCTGGTCGAAGGCTTTGGCGACAACGATGCCTTCAAGGCCGGGCTCGAGGCTTCCGGCGCGGTGCTGGGCCGCGACGGCCGCTTCATGCGGGTCACCTTGCCCCGGGGCGAGGGGGGCCGCGCCATCCTCGCAGCCGCTTTCAATTCCGGTTTCGCCTTGCGCCGCATGCAGAAGCGGCAGGAAACCCTCGAGGATCTGTTCTTCAAGCTGGTCGGCGACGATCTGGAGTAGAGATGCCGGTTTACGAACGTGGATACAGACACTGGGAGCATTCCGGGCGCCGCGTCGCCCCGGCCTGGTACGCGATCGCCCGTCGCGGCATCGCGGCGCCGCTGCGTCGCCGCGCGTTCCTGTTGCTGCTCGCGGTGGCCTGGGTGCCGGCGGTGATCAAGGGCGGCTTCATCTACTTTTCGGATATCACGAGTCTGCTGGGATCTTCCTGGACCGACATCACTCCGGCCGGATTCCTGAAATTCATCGAGTGGCAGCGTTATTTCGTGCTGATCATCCTGGCCATAGTCGGCTCGGGACTGATCACCCGCGATCGCGAAGAGAACGGCATCGCCCTCTATTTCGCGAGGCCGTTGACACTGGTGGACTATGTCTGCGGCAAGGCCGCGGTCATCATCTTCTATTACTGGTCGGTGACCCTCATGCCGCTGCTGGCTCTATGCATAGCCGGCTACGTGATGTCCCACGGCGCGGGCGGGGTCGAGATGCTGATCGTCACGCCGTTGCGGGCGGTGGTCTACTGCTCGGTCTCGGGTGCGTGCCTGGCCCTGGCCCTGCTGGCCCTGTCGTCGCTGGGGCGGCGAACGATCTTCGTGGCCCTGTGGTGGGTCCTGTTGTTGTCCGGCACCGAGAGCCTGGGCGAGATCATGGCTCTGTTCCGGCCCTGGTTGGCCGGGGTGGACTTCTTGGCCCAGTTCATCAACGCCGGCGCGCCGTTGTTCGGGGCCGGAGCGACCGACGGCGTCAGTTCGGGGATGAGCCTGGTGATCGTGGCCCTGTGGACCGCCGCGGCCGTTGCGGTTCTCCGGCGCCGGATCCGCCCCGTGGAGGTGGCGTGATGGAGATGAAGGCCCAAAGCGTCTCCCTGCACGCGGAGCGGGTCAGCAAATGGTTCGGCGAAGTCATCGCCGTCAACGACTGCACCTTGACCATCGGCCCCGGAGTGACCGGATTACTCGGTCTCAACGGCGCCGGCAAGACGACGCTCTTCAAGCTCATGGCCGGGCTGATAATCCCGAGCCAGGGCGAGATCCTGGTGGCCGATCAGCGCCTGCGGCGAGATGTGGGCCTGTTCCGCCGCGTTGGTTTCTGCCCCGAAAGCGACGCCCTCTTCGACTGGCTGACGGGTCGCGAGTTCCTGTCGCTGATGCTCCGGCTGATGGGATATGACGGTAACGAGGTCAAGCGCCGCAGCGACCGGGTTCTCGAAATGGTTCGGATGACCGGCGAGGGCGACAAGAGGATAGGCGCCTATTCGAAGGGGATGCGCCAGAAGATCAAGATGGCCCAGGCCCTTGCCCACGACCCCGACATCATCTTCCTGGACGAACCGCTCAACGGAATGGATCCGGTCTCCCGCCGCGAGATCATCGGCCTGGTGAAGAAACTCGGCGGGGAGGGCCGCGGGGTCATCGTCTCCAGCCACATCCTGCCCGAGATCGAGACCATGACCAGGTCGATCGCCTTGATCCACCGGGGCAAACTGCTGGCCGAGGGCGACATCACCGAGATCCGCGACACCATCCACGACCAGCCGACGATCGTGGCTCTCACCGGTCCGCAGCCGCGCCGGCTGGCTTCGTTCCTGGCCGGGCGGGATCTGGTGGTGGGCGTCGAGGTCGATGAGCTGGAGCGGGTGGTGGTCCGTACCGATCACGCCGCCGGCTTCTATCGGGATCTGCCCGGCTGGCTGTTGGAGAACGATCTGCAGGTAGACGAGTTCGAAACCCTCGATGACAGCCTCCAGGCGGTTTTCGATTATCTGGTGGGGAGCTGATCCATGAACGCCGCAAGACTCGCCGCCGTCGCCGAATCCCCGCTGGGCCTGTTACGGTCCGCCTTCTGGATCGGACTGTTCTCGTTCCGCGAGATGATCCGCCGCAAGCGGGTCGTCATGGTCGGAATCGTGTTGTTGCTGCCGGTCGCCCTGACTGCGGTCTGGCGGATCCTCGACACGGAGGGAATGGTTTCCGCCCGTTTGCTGCTGGCCAACCTCAGCGGCATGGTCTACGTGCATTTCATGATCGTGGTGGTGTCGTTGGCCTTCGGCCTTTCCGCCCTGGGCGAGCCCATCGACGAGGGATCGATCGTCTATTATTGGACCCGGCCCCTGACCCGTTTCTCCATTTATCTGGGACGCCTCTGGGCGGCGCAGACAGTGGCGGCGGTATTGCTCGTCTTTTCCCTGGCGGCGTGTTTCCTGGTGATGGTCACGGGCAACCTGGGCATCATCGACATGGCTTTCCTGCGGATCTATCTGGAGACGTGCCTGGTGATCGTTTTCGGCGCCGTGGTCTACACCGCGATCTTCGCCGCTCTGGGCACCGCGCTGCGCAAACCGATGCTGCTGGCCATCCTCTACGCCTTCGGTTGGGAGTCCATCAGCGGCAACGCTCCGCTGAGACTGCAGTTGATGACGGTGGTCTTCCACCTGCGGAACATGATCCACAATCCCGCTGCCGGGATCGACAGCATGCCCAACCTCCTGCAGGAATTGAAAAAGGCCCTGCTGAACGAGGTCCCGCCGCCGTCGTGGCAATCGCTGGCCGTGTTGCTGGCGGTCATAGTGATCAGCGTCGTGCTGGGCGTGTGGTTCCTGCGGCGCAAGGAATTACTGCGGTAGAACAATGTCCGAACTGCTGAAGAGATCATTCTACGACCGCCCGACCCTGACGGCGGCCCGCGAACTGGTCGGCGCCGTGCTGGCTACCGGTTCCGGAAGCGAACTGACCGCCGGGCGGATCGTCGAGGTCGAGGCCTACCTCGGGGCCGGCGACGCGGCCTCGCACGCCGCCAACGGTCCCACCGCCCGCAACGCCGCCATGTTCGGCCCTCCGGGCCGGGCCTATGTCTACTTCATCTACGGCATGCATCACTGCCTCAACGCCGTGACCGAGTCCGAGGGCGAGGCGGGAGCTGTCCTGATCCGGGCGGTCGAGCCGTTGGCCGGATTGGATCTCATGGCGGTGCGAAGGGGACGTCGGCTGCCGCCGGAAAAGCTCTGCAACGGTCCCGCTAAACTCTGCCTCGCCTTCGGGATAGATTTGTCATGCAACGGAGCGAACCTGCGGGGACCGCGGCTGCGGATTCGGTCCCCACAGAGCTTTCCGGCGAAGGTTGCTGTTTCAAGACGCATCGGCATCGCCAAGGCGGTGGATCTTCCTTATCGATTCGTCGAGGCCGGGAGCCGCTTTATCAGCGTCGATTCCACGTGATCCCGGCTTATCCCGGGATCGGGATGTTTGACACCTCGGTCGAGTATTGGTAACGTCCCACCCGATCGATTTCGATTCGAAGTCCCCGCTTGTTTTTCACCGATTCCCGGCGCAATGAGGCCGGGATTGTTTCCACTCTCCGGCAAGGCTCGTCTGCGGGCCGTTTTTCCGGGGTTAACCATTGGAGGCACCAATGCCCCGATTCAAGCGAATCCTACCGGTTCTCGCGGTGGCGCTGCTTCTGACCGCCGTCGCAGCGACTGCCGGTGCAGAAGGAGACGGCCAGAGCGCACTGGCGGACCAGATCCAGGAATTCACCCTGGATAACGGAATCCATTTCATGGTCCTGGAAAGGCACGACGTTCCTGTCTTCTCCTTCTCCACCCACATGAACGTCGGCAGCTCGGACGAGGTGACCGGAATTACCGGCATCGCGCATATCCTCGAGCACATGGCCTTCAAGGGCACCGACGAGATCGGCACCAAGGACTGGAAGAAGGAATTCAAGGCGATGCAGGCCGAGGACGCCGCCTACCTGGCCCTCAAGGAAGAGAAGATCAAGGGCGACATGGCTGATCCGGCAAAGCTGGAGACCCTGCAGCTGGCCTTCGACGAGGCCCGTGACGAGGCTCGGTCCTACGTCGTCAGCAACGAGTTCGGCCAGATCGTCGAGAACAACGGCGGCCGCGGCATGAACGCCGGCACCTGGACCGACGACACGACCTATTTCTACAGCTTCCCCAGCAACCGGCTGGAGCTGTGGGCCTATCTCGAGGGATCGCGGATGGCTCATCCGTCGCTGCGCGAGTTCTACACCGAGAAGGACGGCCCGGTGACCGAAGAGCGTCGGATGCGGACCGACAACAGCCCGTTCGGGATGCTCATCGAGCAGTTCCAGAACCTGGCGTTCATGGCCCATCCCTACCACCACTCCACGATCGGCTGGATGTCGGACATCAACACGATCACCCGGCAGGACTGCCGCGACTTCTACGACCGCCACTACGTGGGCCAGAACATGTCCGTGGCAGTCGTCGGCGACGTCGATTTCGCCGAGGTCAAGAAGCTGGCCGAGAAGTACTTCACGGATATCTCCGACGCCGAACCGCCGGTCGTCGAGACGGTCGAGCCGGCCCAGGTCGGTGAGCGGCGGATGGTCATCGAACATACCGCCCAGCCGGTCTACGCCTGCGGCTTCCACATCGGCAACGTCGAGGATCCCGACGATCCCGTCTACGACGCCATCGCCGACATCCTCGGCCAGGGCCGCACCAGCAGGCTCTACAAGTCCCTGGTGAAGGAGAAGAAGATCGCCGCCCAGGCCTTCTGCTTCTCCGGCTTCCCCGACGACAAGTATCCGACCCTGCTGGCCATGATGGCCGTTCCCGCCAAGGACGTGACCCCGATGGAGATCGAGGCCGCGATATTCGAGGAAATCCAGAAGATCGTGGACGCAGGCGTGACCGAGGAAGAGCTGGCCGGCGTCAAGCGCCGCGCCAAGGCCAACTTCGTGCGCTCTTTGGAGGGCAATCAGGGCCTGGCTCGTCAGCTGGCCTACTTCCAGGGCAAGCGGGGCGATTGGCACAAGATGTTCTCGCAGGTCGAAGTGATCGAATCGATCACCGTCGAAGACGTCCAGCGGGTAGCCAAAGAGATCTTCGTGCCCAACAACCGCACGGTCGCCTACATCGAGACGGTCGAGGAATAGATCGGAACACCGCCCGTCCGGCGGCAATAGAGAGGATTGACAATGACCGGATATATGCGGAAATCGTTGACCGGCCTGCTGCTCGTGCTTGTGGCGCTGGCTTTGGCCGCTCCCGACGCCTCGGCCGAAAAGAAGCCCTGGGAGAAATTCAAGTTTCCCGAGCTCGGCGAGATCAACATCCCTGAATACGACCGGGTCGAACTGGACAACGGAATGGTCCTGTTCCTGGCCGAAGATCATGAACTGCCCCTGATCGAGCTCTCGGCCACGATCCAGGCCGGCGCGATCTACGAGCCCGGCGACAAGGTCGGCCTGGCTTCGATCACCGGATCGGTGCTGCGCAGCGGCGGCACTGCTTCCTGGACCGGCGACCAGATCGACGAGATGGTCGAGGCCATGGGCGCCAACGTCGAGACATGGGTCGGCGGCTCCTCCGGCGGCGCGTACATGTCGACCCTGACCGAGGACGCCGACCAGGCCCTCGGGATCCTGGCCGAGATCCTGATGAGCCCCCGTTTCGACCCCGACAAGATCGACCTGGCCAAGACCCAGCACAAGGCGGGCATCTCGCGCCGCAACGACGAGCCGATGTCGATCGCCCAGCGCGAGTTCTCGCGGGTCGTATTCGGTCCCGATCATCCCCTGGCACGGATCGAGGAATACGACACCATCGGCGCCATCGGCCGCGACGACCTGGTCGAATTCCACGCCAGGTACTTCCATCCCGACCGCACCTGGCTGGTCGTAGTCGGCGACTTCGAGTCGAACGACATGGTCGCCCGCATCGAGAAGGCCTTCGCCGCCTGGCAGAAGGCCGATCAGCCGCTGCCGGCCGACCCCGAGATTCCCATGTTGCCGCGCACGGTCAACGTCGCGGCCAAGGAAGATCTCACTCAGTCGATCGTGCTGCTCGGGCACAAGGGCATCCGCCAGGACGACCCCAACATGTCCGGCATCGCGGTGGCCAACCGCATCCTGGGCGGCGGCTTCGCTTCGCGCCTCTTCGTCGAGGTCCGCAGCAACCGCGGTCTGGCCTACTCGACCGGCAGCAGGGGCGGCACCGGCTGGCGCTTCCCCGGCACCTTCATGGCCTTCGCCGGCACCAAGAGCGAGTCGACCGAAGAGGCCGCCACGGTGATCCTGGACGAGATCCGCAAGATGATCACCGAACCGGTCACCGAGGCCGAGCTGCGGGTCGCGGTCGACGGCATCCTCAACAGCGATGTCTTCAACTACGACACCAAGCGCGAGGTGCTCGACCGTCAGGTCCTGTTCGAGATGTACGGCTATCCCCGTGATTTCCTGCAGACCTACCGCGAGCAGGTTCGCAATATGACCACCGACAAGATCCTGGCCGCCTGCCAGGCCGTCTGGAAGCCCGACGAGATGTCGATCCTGGCCGTCGGGAATCCGGCTGATTTCGACGGCGACCTCACCAAATTCGGCGCGGTCAACACCATCGACATCACCATTCCCGAGCCGAAAATGACGCTCGAGATTCCCGCCGTTTCCGCTGAGTCGCTGGCCCAGGGCCAGGCCCTGCTCGACAAGGCCGCCGCCGCCGTCGGGGGCAAGAAGCTGGCCGGTCTGAAGTCCTTCGCCTCCAAGATGGGGTTGGACCTGAAGATCCAGGGCATGGATCTGCACTTCGACGTCGTCAAGACGGTCATCTATCCCGACCGGCTGCATATGCTCCAGAAGACTCCGTTCGGAAACATGGCCCAGGCCGTGACCGCGGACGGCGGCTGGGCGCAGGGACCGGCGGGCATCCAGGACGTCACCGGCGATGATCTGGCCGATCTGCGGCGCGAGATCGACGCCGATATCATCTCGGTTCTGCGCGACCATTCGCAGCTCGTCTGCCAGGCGCTGGAGCCCGAGGAGATCGAAGGCCGCGTCTGCGACCGGGTCTACATCACCGGCCTCGGCGATGATTATCTGCTGGTCTATCTGGACGCCGAGAACTCCCTGCCGCGGGCCGAACAGGCTCCCGGCAAGGATCCCATGTCCCAGGGACCGGTAGTGCGCCGTACGATCTACGGCGAGTACCAGACTCTCAGCGGGCTGAAGATGCCGGCTACTTTCGTGATTCTCCACGACGGTGAGGAATTCGCGAAGGCGACCTACGACGGTTTCGATATCGATCCCAAGATCGATGATTCGCTATTCGTTAAGCCGTAGGCGTGCGGAGTATTGAAAATGACGGGCCCCACCGAGGTGGGGCCCGTTTGCCGTCGGGGAGCCGATTTCCCTGAAATCAAAGAAGCCGCTACATGGTCACCCGGGCCATCGTAGGTAGCGCTGGCCTTGTCGAACCCCGGGGAGTCACCGATGTGAGCAGCTTCTTTTTGAACCTTGATCATAATTATATCATGATCTGCTCTTAAATGGAGCGGACTTTCAAAAAAACCTGTGATACGGTGAAAGTCAAGAATGATGAAACCGCATTAGTATGTTTGCGTACTTTAGCGATTGGGACTGTAATCAGACCCGATTTTTGGGTTTCAGATCGGAGGAGATCATGTTCGTGGAATTGATCCTCGGGCTTCTCGCCCTGATGATCCTGTTGTCGGTGGGGATATTCCTGCTGAAAGTCGTCTTCGCTGTCGCCCTGCTGCCGTTGAAGCTGCTTTTCTTCTGCACCAAGGGCCTGTTGTTGCTGGTGGTGGGAATTCCGCTGTTGATCCTGATCGGCGTTCTGGCTTCCACCGCGCTGCCGCTGTTGTTGGTCCTGGTCGCTCTGCCGCTATGCCTGCTCGGGGGATTGGTGCTGCTGCTGGCGGGCTAGGCCCGTGTATCGACAACGACCCGAATTCATGAAATAGAAAACGGCCGGCTGATCGCATGATGCGAAAACAGCCGGCCTTCTCTTCGCGGCAAGGGCTCAGGCCTGGGCGCGGCTGCCCGGTTTGACCGCGACCCCGCCCGCCGCGCAAAGGGGGCAGGAGTCGGCATCCCAGGCTACGACTTCGACCTTGGCCAGCGACTGCAGCGGCGCCGGCAGATCGGCTTCGCCGCCGGTGCGGTCGACCAGCGCCGCCAGGCCGGCGACGATTCCCTTGTTGGCGACCACCAGGTCGGCGACCTCGCGGGTGGATGTACCGCGGGTGACCACATCCTCCACGATCAAGGCTCTCTCTCCCTGCTCGATCGTGAAACCGCGGCGCAATTCCATGACTCCGGCGACACGCTCTGTGAAGACGAAGCGGCGGCCGAGGGCCCGGGCGACTTCATGCCCCATCAGGACCGCTCCCAGGGCCGGCGATACGACCAGGTCGTAGTCGAGGGGATCGAAGGCCGCGGCCACCCGGCGCCCCAGTTCGGAGGCCAGCTCGGGGAACTGCAGCACCTGGGCGCATTGGAAGTAGGTGTCGCTGTGGAGCCCGCTGCTGAGCAGGAAATGACCTTTGCGCAGGGCTCCCAACTCGGTCATCAGGTCGAGGATATCGGGTTCGTTCATCTCGGGCTCAGCTCCTTGCGGATTTCCAACAGGGCGGCCCCGGGATCGGGGGCGCGGGTTATCGGACGGCCGATCACCAGGAAATCGGCGCCCGCCGCCATGGCCGCGGCCGGCGTCGTGGTGCGGCGCTGATCATCGGTCGCGGCGGAGGCCGGGCGAACCCCCGGCGTGACCGCGAGCAGGTCGTAACCGATCGCGTCCCGCAGAGCCGGCAGATCGGTCGGCGAGCAGACCACGCCGTCACAGCCGCTGTCGCGGGCCAGGCGGGCCAGGCGGATGATGCGGTCGGACAGAGTCTCGTTTCCGGGTGCGACCTCGGCGTATTCCTCCGGGGAAAAGCTGGTCAGAACCGTCACCGCAAGCAAGGCCGGACGCCTGCCCAGGGGGCCGACCGGCGCGGCGCGGGCGGCAGCGGCGGCGGCCGAGAGCATTCTGCGGCCTCCGTGGGCGTGCAATGTCAGCATCGAGACGCCCAGGCCGGCGGCGGAGCGGACCGCTCCGGCGACCGTGTTGGGAATGTCCATGTACTTCAGGTCCAGGAAGACTTCCTTGCCCGCCGCCGTCATCGCCGCGATCGCCGCCGGCCCGGCGGCGGTGAACAGTTCCATCCCGACCTTGACGAAGCCGCCGGCCGAACCGAGCGACGCGGCCAGCTCGATCGCCGAGTCGATGTCCGGGACGTCGACTGCGGTTATGATCCTGTCCCGCGGGGAATTTTCCCGCAGCGAGGCGATGAGGTCTGATCTGTCCATATCGGATTCCCGGGGAAGTGGTGAGGGCTGAAGCCGATTTGCCTTGCCCGGTCGTAGCCTATTGTTTATACCCTTCTAGCAATCAAAACCCGCGAATGCAACGAAAACTCCCCTTATCTGAGGGTTCGGGAGGCCGTCGTGCTGGACAGGAAGTTCCTGAGGGAGAACCGCGAACGCGTCGTCGAAGCCGTCGCGCTCAAACGCGAAAGCGTGGACATCGAAGCCTATTACGAACGCGACGCGATTCGCCGCGAAGCCCTGCAGAAAAACGAGAGCCTCCAGGCCGAGGCGAACAGGGCCAACAAGGAGATCGCGGCCCGGCGCAAGGCCGGAGAGGACGTGGCCGCCGACATCGAACGGATGAAGGAGACCGCGGCCGAGATCAAGAGCCTGAAGGCGGAAGCCAAGGCGGCCGAAGAGGAAGTCGAGAGACTCTATCTGGCCATCCCCAACGTTCCGCATCCATCGGTGCCGCGGGGGAGCGAGGAGAACAACGTCGTGGTGCGGACCGTCGGCGAGGTCGTCGAGCCCGACTTCCCGGCCCGGACCCACTGGGACATCGGAACCGAATTGGGAATCCTCGATCTCGACGCCGCATCACGCATGAGCGGTTCCGGATTCACCCTCCTGAAGGGGATGGGGGCGCGCCTCGAGCGGGCGCTCGTCAACTTCATGCTCGACCTGCACCGCGAACGCGGCTACGAGGAAGTCGCGGTTCCCTATCTGGTGAATCGCGGGGCGATGACCGGCACGGGCCAGTTGCCGAAGCTCGAAGACGACATGTACCACTGCGGCGTGGACGATCTGTTCCTGATACCCACCGCCGAGGTTCCGGTCACCAACATCAACGCCGGACGAACCTTCAAGGCGCAGGACCTGCCGCTGCGCTACGTGGCCCATTCTCCGTGCTTTCGCCGGGAGGCCGGGGCCGCCGGCAAGGACAACAGGGGCTTGTTGCGGGTGCACCAGTTCAACAAGGTGGAGCTGGTCAAGCTGGTGGAGCCGGCGGATTCCTACGCCGAACTGGAGACCCTTACCGCCGACGCGGAGGAGGTCCTGCGCCGTCTCGAACTGCCTTATCGGGTGGTCAGCCTGGCCACCGGCGATCTGAGTTTCGCCGCGGCCAAATGCTACGACCTGGAGATCTGGGCGGCCGGAGTGAAGCAGTGGCTCGAGGTTTCCTCCTGCAGTAATTTCGAGGATTTCCAGGCCCGTCGTTCCGGGATCCGCTACAAGACCGACGACGGCCGCACCGCCCTGGTCCATACCCTGAACGGATCCGGCGTGGCGTTGCCCCGTCTGCTGGTGGCCCTGATCGAGAACAACCAGACCGCCACCGGCCGCATCCGGGTGCCCGAGGCGCTGCGTGGCTACCTGGGCGGCCTCGACTATATTGGCTGACGAAAGGGCCTGAAGATGAGCCGGTCTCGTCCCTTGTTCCGTGTGGCCAAGCGCCGCCTTTTCACTTTCTACCTGCTGGCCGGCGGCCTGACCATCTTCCTGGGCGTCAATTTCTTCACGTTTCGTCTGGCCAACCGGATCGAGACGGAGGCCCAGCACACTACCTGGCTGCTCTCGCATTACGCCAGCCGGAACATCGGCACCGGCTCGACTGATTCGATGCGCGAACTCGTGCGCCGCATCGATGATATCGAGGTTCCTTTCATCGTTACCGACAACAAGGGACGGCCCGTCCTCTGGAACGAGCCCGTGATCGGGATTCCCATGCCGGCGCGGATGCTGGAACTGCAGGCCGTCGATCCCGAAGGTGAGAACGATCCCGATATCGAGAGGATCCTGGATCTTGTCGAGCATTACGACCGCCAGCACGAGCCGTTCGCCATCATCAGCCCGGAAAAGAGCGTCCGGGTGGGAACCCTGCATTACGGTTCTTCGTCCCTGAGCCGCTCGGCGAGATGGCTGCCGCGCGTCGAGATGATCCTGATGGCGGGCTTCTTCATGCTGATCTTCTGGGCCCTGGGAGTGAAGCGGCGCGGGGACCAGCAACGGCTCTTCGCCGGGATGGCCAAGGAGACAGCCCATCAGCTGGGCACGCCGATCACATCGATAATGGGATGGCTGGAAGTGCTGCGGGAGCGGCAGCCCCAGCGGGATCTGGTGGTGGAGGAACTGGCGGACGATGTCCGCAGGCTGGGCAAGGTATCGGAACGCTTCAGCCAGATCGGTTCACGGCCCTCGCTGGCCCCGACCGATCTGGGCGGGATTATCGAATCGACCCTGGCCTATTTTTCGCGGCGCCTGCCCCATCTCGGCGGAGAAGTGGATCTCTTGAGCGAGGGATCGACGACGCGGGTCTGCCGCCTGAACCACGATCTGATGGAATGGGTGCTCGAGAACCTGATCAAGAACGGAATCGATGCGTTGAAGGGCGAGAAGGGATCGATCACCGTGCGGCTGGCCGACGGCCCCGGTTCCTCGATCCAGATCCTGGTCTCCGACACCGGCTGCGGAGTTCCGGCCAAGGCCAGGAATCGTATTTTCGAGCCCGGGTTCACCACCAAGAGCCGGGGCTGGGGGATGGGACTGGCCCTGGTCAAGCGGATAGTCGAGCAGTACCACGGCGGCAGGATCCAATTGCAATCGACCGGCCCGAAGGGAACCACCTTCGCGATAAATCTGCCGGGTGAGGAGGGTAACGGTGCAGTTCAGCATCCTGTGGGTTGACGACCAGATCGAACAGCTGCGATCCCACATGATCTACCTGGCGGAGAAGGGATACGACGTCACCGGCGCCACCAACGGGCGGGACGCCTTGGAGATGCTGCGCCAGCATAACTTCGATGCGGTGCTCCTGGACGAGATGATGCCCGGCATCGGCGGGCTCGAGACCCTCGAAGAGATCAAGAAGATCCGCGAGAACGTGCCGGTGGTGATGATCACCAAGAGCGAGGAAGAGGATCTGATGACGCGGGCCATCGGCAAGCGCATCGACGACTACCTCGTCAAGCCGGTCTCGCCGCTGCAGATCATGTCCGTGCTGAAGCGTCTGCTCGAGGGACGCAAGCTGCGCGGCGAGCAGATCACACGCGACTTCATGTCCCATTTCACCGCGGTCCAGGATCGCGCCGCGAGAGCGGAAGCGCCCGGGGATTGGGATTCCCTCTACAGCGATCTGGTCCAGTGGGAGCTCGACCTGTTCTCCTACAGCGATCACGGCCTGCTCGCGACCCACGAGGAGCAGATGTCCGAGTGCAACCGCATCTTCTCGCGGTATGTGCGGCAGAACTACGGCTCCTGGGTGCGGGGGGAGAATCCGAATGCCCCCCTGTTCAGCCCCGCGGTCTTCGAGAAGTGGGTCGCGCCCGAGATCGCCGAGGGCCGGCAGGTCTACTGGATCGTGATCGATTGCATGCGCCTCGACCAGTGGCGGCACGTCGAGTCGCTTCTCGAACCGCTCTATCACCTGGAGCGGAGGCTCTACTGGTCCCTGCTGCCCACCGCGACCCCGTTCGCCCGCAACGCCCTGTTCAGCGGCCTCTACCCCTTGGAGATCTCCCGCGAACATCCCGACTGGTGGAAGGGATCGAGCCGGCAGCAGCATTCCAAAAACGCCCACGAGGCGGATCTGCTGGGGACGATGCTGAAGCGCACGAAATCGCCGGCCGAAGGCAATTTCCGTTATTACAAGGTTTTCGACGCGCGCGACACCGACGATCTGCGCAAGCAGTTCGGCTCGTTGGGCAACGTCAAACTGGTGGCAGCGGTCTACAACTTCCTGGACATCATGGCCCACGGCCGGGCCCAGTCGCAGATCCTCAAGGAACTGGCGCCGGACGTGGCTGCGTTCCGCTCTTTGATGCGCAGTTGGTTCGAACACTCGACCTTGTTCGAGGTGCTGAAGGAACTGGCGCGACGCGACGTCACCGTGCTGTTGACCACCGACCACGGTTCGGCTCATTGCGGCCGCGCGACGATGGTGCGCGGCAATCGCGACACCAGCACCAACGTCCGGTACAAGTACGGCGACAATCTCGGCGTGGAGGAGAAGGAAGTCTTCCTGATGAAGCAGCCCGAGCAGTACATGCTGCCGCAGCAGGGAGCGATCGAGAACTACGCCGTCGCGACCGAGAACTACTATCTGGTCTATCCGACAAATTTCCACGAGTACGAACGTCTCTACCGCGACAGTTTCCAGCACGGAGGCATCAGCCTCGAGGAGATGATCGTGCCGTTCGTGGTCATGCGGCCCAAATAGTCAGACGAGGACATCCATGCCGGAACATCCCATTCCCGAAGCCGCCGACTTTCGCTGCCGGCGCGTGACCGATTCACCGGCGGCGACGTCCGCCCTGGCCGCCGCCGCTGCTCCCTTGCTGCGCGGCGGGGAGGTGCTGTTGCTCTGGGGACCCCTGGGCGCCGGCAAGACCCTGTTCGTGCAGGGGCTGGCCCGCGCCCTGGGCGTGACCGGGGATGTCACATCGCCCACCTTCACTCTGGCCAACCGTTACGAAGCCGGCGATCTCGTCCTGCACCATCTCGATTTCTACCGCATCAAACCGGGGGATGATCTGCACGATATCGGCATCGACGCCGTCCTGGACGAGGCGGAAGCCGGCCGGGCCGTGGTGCTGGCGGAGTGGCCCGAGCCGTTGCTGCCCCTGCTCGGCGAGAGGATCGAGTTGCTGGTCCTGCCCGGCGACTCGGCCGAAAGCCGGATCTGGCATCTGCGGGGCGAGCCCGGAATTCCGGACCCATGGCTGGAGTGGATTTCCGGGGGTGATCCGGAATGCTGAGCCTGGCTTTCGACACCGCGACCACCTGGGGCCGATTTGCCCTGGCCGAGAACGGTGAAGTCATCGTCTATCGACCCGTGAACGTGAGCGGGAGCTATGCCGATGCGTTGCTGCCGGTAATCGACGGCATGCTGGAGGAATCCGGCCGCGTCCTGGCTGACATCGGCCGCGTGGGCATCGTGCACGGACCGGGCAGCTTCACCGGCCTGCGGATCGGCGTGGCGACAGCCAAGGGTCTGGCCTGGGGGCTGCGGGTGCCGTTGTTCGCGGTCTCGACCCTCGAGGCCATGGCCGCCGCGATCCTGGACGCTCATCCGGACCGGGAATTGGCCGTCCCTTCGCTCGACGCCAGACGGGGCGAGATCTTCGCCGCGATATTCAAACGCCGGGGCCGCTGGGTGGAATCAGTGATCCCTCCGGCCGCACTGCCCGCGGGCGATTGGTGGTCCCGGTTGCTCGAGGTGTCGCCGGATCCCGACGTTCCTGCCTACGCCGGCAACGGCTCCGGTATGCTCCTCGGAGAGGGACAGGACCTGCGCCCGGAACTGCAGGCCAGGGGCGAACCGTCGCTGCGCTGCTGGAACGCGGCGCATCCGGCCACCGCCAGGTCGCTGGCCCGGGCCATCGACGACCCGCAGATCCAACTGGAGCCCGTGCATCCTTTCACGCTGACGCCCCTCTATCTGCGCGCATCGGAAGCTGAGGTCAAGCGGGGCCTGGATCTGACGCCGCTGGAACCGGGGCGGGAAGTGGTTTCGCGGCGAAACGACGAAGACGAGGGGGATGTGGATTGAGCGTAGACTCCGCTCCTACGGTACGCCCCGCGACACCGGCCGACCTGCTGGTGGTCGAGGCCATCGAGAGGGCCAGCTTCGTCGATCCCTGGCCGCGATCAGCGTTGCTCCAGGAGTTGAAGACCGACAGGCTGCGCAGGCCTATCGCGGCGGAGAGAGGCGGCAGGCTGATCGGTTATCTGATGGGATGGTTCGTCGCCGATGAACTGCATATCATCAACCTGGCTGTCGACTCCCGGGAACGCTGTTCCGGGATAGGCACCCTGCTATTGACCGATATCTGCGCCGAGGCCAGGCGCAGGAAATGCCGTCTGGCCACATTGGAGGTTCGCGACAGCAACGTCGAGGCCCGCGGATTCTATGAAAGAAACGGTTTTCGGACCCGGGGGCGGCGACGCGGCTATTATCGCGATCCGTGCGAAGACGCCGTGATCATGACCCTGGATCTGGCCGCGGAGATCTAAAGAGCCGCCGGCGGGGGGCGTTTACGGTTGTCGCCCGGGCGGGAAAAGGCTACCGTTGGTGTCTCGGAGCGCAACGCGCTCAATCTCCCCGGCACCCGACTGCGTTGAGATGCGAGGCGAGGAGGTCTCCTGTGTCCTGGCTGACCCAGGCCGCGAAGGGCATCAAGGCCCTGGCCCACAAACGGGATATTCCCGACAACCTGTGGAGCAAGTGCCCCTCATGCGGCGACGTGCTTTATCGTCGTGAGTTGGAACGCAACCTCTGGGTCTGCGGCAGTTGCAACCATCACCTGCGTATCGGCACCGACGCCTACATCAAGCTGATCGTGGATGAAGGCACCTGGGAGGAGACCCACCGGGGCATCACGTCGCGCGATCCCCTGGATTTCAAGGATTCGAAGCGCTATCGCGACCGCATCAAGAGCAGCATCAAGAAGACAGGACGTGACGACGCGGTGGTCACCGGTCGCGGCGACATCTCCGGGACGCCGGTGCAGTTGGCGATCCTGGATTTCGAATTCATGGGCGGCAGCATGGGATCGGTGGTGGGCGAGAAGATCGCGCGCATGCTGCGGGACGCCCTGAGCCGGCGGCAGGCGGCCATCATCCTCTCGCGCTCCGGCGGGGCGAGGATGCAGGAGTCGTTGCTCTCCCTGATGCAGATGGCCAAGACCAGCGCGGCCCTTTTCCGGTTGCGCGAGGCCGGTATCCCGTTCATCTCCATCCTGACCAATCCGACGACCGGCGGAGTGACCGCCAGTTTCGCCATGCTCGGCGACATCAACCTGGCCGAGCCGGGCGCCCTGATCGGATTCGCCGGCCCCCGGGTCATCCAGCAGACGATCAACAGCGAACTGCCGGAAGGATTCCAGTCCTCCGAGTTTCTCCTGGAGCACGGGATGCTCGATCGGATCGTCGATCGCAAGGATTTGAAATCCGGTTTGTCCGACATCCTGAACTGGTTCGTCGATGGACGGGACATCTCCGTTCGGCAGCCTTTTCGCGGGTGAGGACGCATGGCCCCGAACAACCCCCAACCCCATCCCGAATTTCCCGGTGAAGCCGGCGTGGAAACACGCGGGGAGCCGCCGTTCGTCGCCGAGGACGAGCAGACGCGCTGGCTGTTCTCGCTGAATCGGATGGGCATCCGCCCCGGACTGCAGAGGATTCACAGCCTGTTGGCGGATCTGGGGCATCCCGAACGGTCTTTCCGCACCCTGGTGGTAGCCGGCACCAACGGCAAGGGGACCGCCACCCGTGCCCTGGCCGCGTTGCTCGGCGCCGCCGGCCACCGCACTGCTTGCTATACCAGCCCCCATCTGCTGCGGGTCTACGAGCGCCTGGCCATCGATGACGCGTCGGTGGATCCGGATATCTTTGCCGAGACCGTGGCGCGTGTGCGGCCGCTCACCGAGCGCTGCGAGGCCAGCTGGTTCGAGACCCTGACCGCCGTCTCGCTGGAGATCTGCCGGCGCAGCGGGGTCGAAGTCTTATGTTGCGAGACCGGGCTCGGAGGCCGTCTCGACGCCAGCAACGCGTTGCCTGCCGAGGCCGTTCTGCTGACGGGGATATCGCTGGACCACACGCACATCCTGGGCGGAACCCGACCAGAGATCCTGGCCGAGAAACTGGGTTTGCTCAAGCCGGGCGTTCCTCTTTTCGCCGCCCTGCCGGATGAGTTGCGCGGGCAGGCCTTCACGGCCGCGGTATCCGCGGGGAGCCCCTGTGTTTTCCTGGATGAGATGGCTCGGATCGATGATCATGGCGGGACTTGGGATCTGGCCACCCGCGACCTCGTGGTTTCCGGATTGCCGGCTTTGCCTTCGCCGCCGTTGCGCCGGAGCGTGGCATTGTCGGTGCTGGCCCTGTCCGAGCTTTCCCGTGACGGAGGACTCGGTCTGCCGGAGGATCCGGCGGCAGCCCTGGCGGATCTTTTTCTGCCCGGCCGGTTCCAGAAGGTGTTGACCGGACCGGATTGGTATTTCGATACCGCTCATAACGACGAGGCCCTGGGCGGGGCCTTGTCCGCCTTCCTGTCCGGTCCCGCGGCAGGACGCCGCGTGGTGTTTTTCGGCGGGATGCAGGACAAGCTGCTCGGGCCGGCGGTGGGCGGGGCTCTCGCGGCGGCCGATCTGGTGGTGGCGGCGCCGGTCTCCCTGCCCCGGTCGCGGAACTCCGCCGGTTTGGAGGAGTTGTTGCGGGAGTGGCGGATCGATGCCGGCGCCGAGGTCCTGATCGCATCCGGCGTCGGCGAGGCGCTGGCCGCGCTGAGCTCGCAACTCGAGCCCCGGGATTCGGTCCTGGTGACCGGATCCTGTTTCATGGTGGCTGAAGTCCTATACAAGCTGGGTTTCCGGGATCTGGAGCAGACAAGGGGCCTTCGTCCCGCGGGGCCGGTGCTGGCGGCGGCGTGTGGCCGGACGGATGACGTTCCTGGAGGTGCGGAATGACCCGGGATCTATATCTCGGAGCCGATGTGGGGGGCACGAACGTCAAGTTCGCCGTGGTCTCGGCATCAGGTGAAGTGATCCTGACCGGAGACATAGCCACCGAACTGTCGGACCCCGGACTGTCCCTGGCCCACATGGCCGCGGCCGCGCGGGCGGGATTGCCCGCGGGCGCCGGCGTGTTGAAGGCCGCCGGACTGGCCTGCGCCGGCATAGTGTCGCCCGCGACCGGAATTCTTGGCCGGGCGCCGAATCTGACCCGCTGGGAGGGCGTCGATCTGATCTCCGCCATGGTCGAGTCGGTCGGTCTGCCGGCGGTGGTGGCCAACGACGTCAACGCTGCGTTGTACGGCGAGTGGTGCCTGGGCGCCGGCCGGGGGTTCAGGGATCTGGTGATGATCGCCCTGGGCACCGGTGTCGGCGGCGCGGTGATGATCGACGGCAAGCTGGTCACCGGCAGCCGCGACGGCG
This sequence comes from uncultured Fibrobacteraceae bacterium, assembly GCA_964646035.1. Classification (GTDB taxonomy): domain Bacteria; phylum Krumholzibacteriota; class Krumholzibacteriia; order LZORAL124-64-63; family LZORAL124-64-63; genus CAYLMM01. The sequence goes on from CAZYDJ010000005.1 coordinate 26,755, forward strand.
CGGGCGAGATCGGCCATATGATACTGGATCCCGCGGGGCCGCTCTGCTCATGCGGCAACCGGGGTTGTCTCGAGTCCTATGCCGGCGCCAGGGGACTGGTCCACGCCGCCCGCGAGCAGGCGCTTTGCGGTAACGCGGGCGAGAAGCTCGCGCTGCGGATCAAGGAACGCGGGGATCTGTTCAGCCCTTGCGACCTGCACGACCTGGCTCTCGGCGGCGATCCCGCTTCCCGTGAAGTCCTGAACCGGGCCGGTTGCATGCTCGGGGTCGCGGTCGGCAATCTGGTGAACGTCCTGGATCCGCAGAGAGTGATCATCGGCGGGGGAGTGGCCCGGGCCGGGGATTATCTGCTGGAACCCTGCCTGGCCGAGGCCCATCGGATCGTGATGTCCCGCCGCAGCCGGGAAGTCGATCTGCAGCCGGCCGAACTGGGCACACACGCAGCGTCCCTGGGCGCCGCAATGATGTCTCGAGATCTGGAGCAGCCGCGGTGAGAGGATCTTCCCTCCGCATCACCATCCTGGTCTGGGCCGTCCTGGCCGTGGCGGCGACCGTCTCCACCGGCCAGGATCCCGGCGACAACACCCCTGCCGCCGCCGACACCTCCGCTTCGTTGACCCGTTACGTCGCCGATGTCTTTCGCGACGTGATGGTCGACGGCGAGCCGGTTTCCTATCTGCTCGGCGATGTCTTCATCGACCGCGATACCCTGACCGTCCGCTGCGACTCCGCCCTGGCCTACCGCGACCGCGAAGTCTTCGATTGCCGCGGCTCGGTGGTGCTGACCAGCGACACGACGGTCCTGACCTGTGGCCGGGCCGTCTATAACGACGGGAACGGCACCGCGGATTTCTACCGGGATGTCAGGCTCGAGGACCCCGACGGCATCGGCACCAGCGAGCGCGGCGAGTTGCGCGACAGGGGTGATCTGCTGCGGATGATCGGCGGCGCCCGCCTCGTCGCTCCCAGTTACGTGGTCTGGGCCGATACCATCACCCGGACCACGGGCGGCTCGAGGGGCGAAGCCTCGGGCTCGGTCCGCATCGTCGATCCGGCCGCCCAATCGCTGGTCACCGGCGAGCACGCGGTCTTCTCGCGGGTCGGGGGCGAGGCCGTAGTGGATATCGATCCGGTCCTGATCAGCAGGGAGCAGGGCAAGGATGAATTGAACGCCCGGGCGCGGGTGATGAGTTTCTACCAGGACGACAGGATCCTGATGGTCGACGACGTCCGCATCAGGCAGGCGGCCAGCCTGGCCACCGCGGACACGGCCCTGATCACCGGCAGGGAGAAGATGCTGCTCCGGGGATCCCCCCGGATGGATGACGGCCAGGGCAGCACCTTCCTGGGCAACGAGGTCGAGTTCGTCTACCGGGAAGGGGAATTGAAGCTGGTGCATCTCAGGGGCGACGCCCGGGTCGAGGACGCCTCGCCGGACAGCCTGGCCGCCGTCTACCGCGGCCTGCCGCCGATGAGCCTGCTGGAGGGCGACACCATCACAGTCCATTTCTCAGGCGGTGAGGCGCGTCGGTCGGAAGTGGTCGGTTCGGCGCACAGCATCTATGTGCCGACCGATGTCGACGACGAGATCTCGTTCAACGACGTCACCGGCGACACCATCGATATCTACTTCGAGGAAGGCAGGGTCGCTCAGGTCGAGGTGCGGGGGAACATGGAGGGCGTCTATTCCTTCGCCCGCATGGACGAGTTGCCGGAGCCCTCGTTGGGAGATTCCCTGGCCGCGGCCGAGGGGGGGCCGCCGCTCAGCTTCGATTTCGGGGGCAACCTGCAGAAGGTCGACTACAGCGGTCACGAAGTGAGCTTCGACTTCGCCGACCGCAGCATCGGGATCAAGCAGGACGGCCGGCTCGAGTACGGCACGATGATCCTCACCGCCGACCGCATCGACATGAACACCGTCACCCGCGAGCTGTACGCCAACGGCAATCCGCTGCTCGAGGACCGGGCCCAGAAGATCGCCGGTCGCCGCATGTCGTACAACTTCGAGCACAAGTCCGGCGCCATGGGCGACGGAGTCACCACCCAGGACCAGTTCTACTACGTCGGCAAGAACATCAAACGCTTCGAGGACGGGGAACTGAAGATCCGCTCCGGCAAGATGACTTCCTGCGATCTGGAGCGGCCCCACTACCATTTCTGGTCCAACAGGATGAAGATCAAGCCCGGCGACAAGGTCGTGGCCATGCCGGTGGTGATGAAGATCGGCGAAGTGCCGGTCTTCGCCCTGCCCTTCTACTTCAAGTCCCTGAAGACGGGACGCCGGTCGGGAATCCTGTTCCCCAGCTTCAACTTCGGCTGGTCGCAGCGTACCGGGCGCTACGTCCGCGACTGGGGCTACTACTGGGCGACCAACGAATACACCGACATCGCCATGCGCGGCGATTATAACGAACGGCGGGAGCTGACCTGGCGCCTCGACAACAGATACACCAAGCGGTACAGCTTCGACGGCAGCGCTTCCTATTCCCGCCGTACGACCCTCGGCGACGGCGACAAGGTGAAGGAGTGGCAGTTCAACTGGGAGCATTCCCAGAACACCCTCTTCGACTACTACCAGTTCCAGGCTCGTTTCAAGATGTCCAGCCAGACCATATCGCGCAGCGATCTGTTGAATGACGTGGGCGTCGACCAGATCGGCGGCCAGCAGACCTCGACCATGTACATCAAGCGCAATTTCGGGAAGGTCAACGCTTCGCTGAATTTCAAGCGGGACGAGTTCGTCAACAAGAAGGACGCAGACCCGACCACCAACAACCGGCTGTCGTCGCAATCCTTCCCCCAGCTTTCGCTATCCTTCAAGAGCACGCCGTTGATGCCGGCGGCGAAGCGCGGCGCCAAGGGATCGTTCCTCGGGGACATGCTCCGCAACACCTATTTCTCCCAGAGCTACAAGTTCGGCTCGTCCAAGCAGAGCTACGAGTTGACCGATGAGAAGGTCGACAACGCATCCGGCAACGCCAGCCTCAGCGTCAAGCCGCCTCAGCTGTGGATATTCAAGCTGGGAGCCGGCGTCAGCGGAAACCACAGCTGGACCCGTTCGACGACCGAAGGGCAGAGCTATTCGGAGTTCCAGGAGCCGTCGCCCGACAATCCGGATTCGCTGGTGACGGTGGGGCTCTTCGAGGAGATCTACGAGAGATCCGAGAGCACCAAGACCGGGATGACGCTGAACTCGAACATCGGCACCACCCTCTATGGAGTGATGAAGCCCAAACTCGGCCGCTTGACCGGGATCAGGCATACGTTCGGCCTGGGGGTAAGCCATTCCCTGGCGCCGGCGATCAAGGGCAAACAGACGCGACGCGAGAGCTACGGGTTCTCGTTGAGCAACCGCATGGACATCAAGTATCTCGCCGGCAAGGCGGCCGGAGATTCGACGCGCGAGGAGAAGAAGCTGGACGGTCTGCTCGATTGGCGCCTGAACACCAGCTACAACCCCGAGGCGACCACAGGCACCGGCTGGAGCGACATCAACAGCACGCTGCAGGTCAGTCCGGGACAGAGCCGGAACCTGACCCTGAAGGTTTCGAACCTGATCGACTCCGGCGATTTCCACATCAAGACCACCCGGATGAACTACGGCTTGAACCTGTCCGGGGAACTCGACACCGGCGCCGAAGTGGCCGGCCAGGAGGTTGAGCGCAACTCGGCCCTGGACCGGCTCGGAGTGGATGCGGACAGCACGGCGGTCTCCGGCGGAGTTGATCGGGAGCAGGAGGATTACGAGGCTTATCTCGAAAGCGAGGATGAATTAGACGGATACGAGGATGAATTCGCCGGTTTCGGCCGGTTCAAGGAGAGCGGCGAGGATCGCGATCCCACTCGCGGCGGCCGGTACATGCCTTGGCGCGTGGGCACCAACCTCTCTTATACCCAGAACCACGATACGGGCAGCATCACCGCCCGCGCCGATCTCAATCTGAGCCTGACGGTGACGCGCACCTGGAGCCTCAAGTATAATGCCGGCTATGACTTGGCTGAGGGGACGGTCACCAACCAGAGATGGCAGATCGCCCGCGATTTGCATTGCTGGAGCCTGCGCTTCTCGCGCCAGATCAGCGCTGTCGACTCGCAATACGGCTTCATCATCTCGCTGAAGCAGATCCCGGCCATCAAGCTGACCCGAGGCAAAGAGGATCTCGCGGGGGTGGGATCGACTCTCAGCGGCGGCATCTTCTGATCCGGAATCCCGGTCCAGGACTGAATTATCGCGATTTTTTACGTTGACAGGGGGTTCGGGACCGGGGTTTCATCGGGTCCAGGAGGTGATTCTTGTGAACAAAACGGAGTTGATTCAGAAAGTAGCGCAGCAGACCGGATTGTCCTTGAAGGATTCCCGTAGTGCGGTGTTGGCCATTTTCTCGACGGTGCCCCGCGAGGGTATCATCGTGACCGAGGTCGCCAAGGGAGAGCGGGTCCAGTTGACGGGATTCGGTACTTTCGAGCGGCGCAACCGCAAAAAGCGCAAGGCCCGCAACCCGCAGACCGGCGCCGAGATCATGATCCCCGCCACGAAGTATCCCGCGTTCTCCGCGGGCAAGGCTCTCAAGGATCGTGTCGGCAAGAAGCGCTAGACGCTTTTCAGCCGTATCGGACCGGGGAGGCGGCTATTGCCGCCTCCCTTCTCTTTTGCGGGATTCTTGCCGTGACCGGCATAGCCGGGTATAATTCATTGGCAATGATGCTACGCCCAGCCCCGGATGGCAGGGAACCGATTCGCCCAATAGGTTGTTGTCGAACCGTCACGGTCCCAACCTCGATCCGGGACCTCGTCGAGTCTGACCCCACAACAACAAGGAAGAGGATAACGGTTATGACTGGAAGCCAAGTCTTCCGATACAGCTACGTCCGTCGGCCGATCCTGCTGCTGCTGCTTGCCATAGTAGCGGTGGCCGGCATATCGGTCTTTTCCGGTCCCGCCGCCGCCGAGGACGAGTGGAGCCGGGTCTCGATCATCTACCAAGGAGATGTGGGGGGACATATCGAGCCCTGCGGCTGACGCAACAACCGCCGCGGCGGTGTGGCCCGGAGGGCCACTTATCTCGATCAGGTCTGGAGCGAAGGCGATCCCGTCCTGCTGGTGGATTCCGGAGACATGATGGGCAAGCGCACCATGGTGGAGCGGGAGCAGACCCGTTTTCTCTGCGATGTTTCGGGAGAACTGGGTTATGACGCGATCGGTCTGGGCGAAAAGGATCTCAATTACGGTCTGGGATTCCTGCGCGAGATGATCGATGCCTACGGCCTGCCTTATACCAGCGCCAACGCCTTCGACGGGGAGTCCGGCGATTCGCTGCTGCCCCGTTATCTGCTGGTCGAAAAGGGCGGCGTGATGTTCGGCGTCGTCTCGGTCATTTCCCCGGATTTCAAGATCATCTCGATGTCGGCCAAGGACGACGCCATCAGGATCGACGATCCCGTGGCCACCATGCGTGAACTGATTCCCGAGATGCGCAAGGCGGGGGTCCAGACGGTCCTGTTGCTCAGCCACCTCGGCGATACGGCCACCGAGTCGCTGCTGCGTGAAGTCGCCGGCATCGACATCTGCCTGGTCGGGCATACCACCCGTTTCTACAACAGTCCCCGGGTCTTCGAGAAGACGATCCTGCTCGCCGGCTCCTTCGAGGGCAGGGTCATCGGCAGGCTGAAGGCCGACGTGGACGATTCCGGGGTAGTGCAGTCCTTCGAGGTCGCGGTGACGTCGCTCGACGACAAGATCGCCGACGATCCCGCGCTGATCGAAAGGGTGCAGAACCTGAAGCAGCATCTCGAAGAGGTGAGGCTCTCGGCGCGCGGCCGTTTCCAGCCCACCCTCGGGTCGGAGGACGAGAAGTTCCTCACCGAGAACGAGTGCCGCAAATGTCACGAGGAGATCTGGGACAAGTTACGCTCCTCCGATCACAGCCGGGCCATGGCCGGTCTCTCGATCAAGGGGCAGTCCCAGAATCCCGAGTGCCTGGTCTGCCACACGACCGGCTATCTCTACAAGAACGGATACGACAGCATGGTTCCGTACAGCCGGTTGGCGAACGTCCAATGCGAGGCTTGCCACGGCTACGGAACTCTTCACGCCCGCGACGGCGAGTGGGGCGAAAAAGCCCGCAATTCCTGCACCACTTGTCATGACCAGGAGAACAGTCCCGAGTTCGATTTCGCCACATACTGGGAGAAGATCAGTCATTAATTCGACTGCATCACCGGTCCGACACCGCCGTGACCGGAGCTTCGCGGCTCCGGTCATCTGCGTGCTGCTCCTGATGGCGGCCGTTCCGGCGACGGCCCTGGACATCTTCACGCTCTGGTCGCGGCCGGAGATAACGCTGAGCATTGCGGCCGGCGACTGGGCCGAATACCGGACCCAGGAACTGGCGGCGGGCCGGCGTTCGGATGGCCTGCTGAGGATCCAATGCGTGGCCGAGGACTCGCGGGGCTGGACGGTCGAGATGGTTCCCCTGATCGAGAACGGCGACGGCGCTCTCTCTGCCGAACCGGGGGAGGGATGGCGGCTCGTCATCGACCGGAAACTGCTCGACAGGACCGGTGAATTGGCCGACCACGTGCGGGCGGTCGAGAAGTGGAGCCGGGGCCGGCCGCGGATGATGGATCCCGAGGAGTGGCGCTCCGACCCGTTGGTGCAGGCGTCCCTGCGCAGCGAGTTCGTTCCCGGGCAGGTCGCGAGCGCCGGATCGACTGTCCGCGTTGTCGCCGGCAGGGAACTGGATTGCGAGCAACTGGAGATGTCGGCCGCCGACACGGTGCTGATCAGCATGCCCCGGGGCGACCTCGAACAGGTGCACAGCCGTGTCGTTACGGCTGCAGTGAACAGCGAGGCTCCGTTTCTGGGCATCGTCTTCGCGGCCGAGCGCGAAGAAACCCGTTCGCGTATCGTTCCCGCCGGACGCCGCCGCGCTCCGCCCCCGGAAATCAGGGTCGAGATAATGGAACTGATCGGTTACGGCGACGATGCGACTCCCGTCCTCGATGGGGGTTGACCATGTTACCTCCCTATGGTACAATGAGTTATGCTTTCAAGTGAACTCCAGTCCCTGCGGGTCGAGGCCCTCAAGTACCTTGAAGCCGCCAACAAGCCGTGCCATGCCCGTGCCGTAGCTCGTCAGCTTTTCGGCGCTCGCCGTCACGAGGATCCCGTGGCTCAACTCGTGCTGCGCAAGCTGCTCGAGGACGAGCCGGGCTTCGTCCAGGTCCACGACGGTTGCTGGGCCGCCGCCGCCGCTCCCCATCTGTGCCGGGAAACCTCCGCTGCCACTTACGCCGTGGTGGATCTCGAAGCCACCGGCAGCCTCATCGGGGTCGACAAGATCATCGAAGTGGGCATCGCCATGGTGCGGGGCGGCGAGGTCATCGACCGGTTCAGCTCGCTTGTCCGCTGCTCGCGGCCGGTATCTCCTCACGTCCGGCGCCTGACCGGAATCAGCACCAAGGATCTCAAGGAGGCGCCCGCCTTCGCCGAGGTCGCTCCGCGGATCTACGAATTGCTGGCGTCCGCGGATGTCTTCGTGGCCCACGATGTCTGGTTCGATCTCGCTTTCCTGCGGTGGGAACTTTCCCGGCTCGGCCGGGAGATGTCTCATCTGGTGGCCCTCTGCACCCTGCGTCTGGCCCGAGTGCTCTGGCCCGACCTGGACGGCTGGCGGCTGAAGGATCTGGCGGCTCGCTTCGCGGTGACCCTGGATCATCCGCATCGCGCCGGCGACGACGCCCTGGCCACAGCCGGAGTCCTGATGCGCGAACTGGATCTCGCCGCCGAGCAGGGTGTTTCCGATCTGGCCGGATTGTTCAGATTGCATGAGAGCAAGGACGCCGAAACGGTCGCGGCTGCAGGGGACGGCAACGACGCCCTCGAGGCCCACGCAGCCGGTTGAGATATCGCCACAATCCCCGACACATTCTGAAGCGCGGCCCGGTTGACTCCTGTCCTGCCGTGGTGTAGTATGCCTCACCGTACGGGGAAGATCGGAAGCTGGTATGCGCGGGACTTCATGTGGGTCCCGAGGAATCAAGGAGGAGCATATGCAGCGCGTCAGGGAAGAGGGGGGAGTTCTCGTTCGGGACAAGAGTTTCGTGAAGTTCGAAAGGCTTCTGGCCAAGGCCGAAGTCGAAGGGCGCATCGACGGCCCCTGCAAGTGTCTAGTCTGCGGTATGCGCTACGCCACCAAGGAAGAGGCGGAACACTGCTGCAAGATTCTCCCTTAGCGAGACAAGCCAGATAACTCCGAATCAGGGACCCGTCGATTACGATGAAGATCCTTCAGTATTGTTCCGTCTGTAAGACGGAGTTCGAAATGCAAGTCGTTCCCACCGCTGATGGGGATGACGACGGAGTCGTTTGGCTGCAGTGCCCCAGTTGCAAGGGGTTCCTGCCGAAGATCCGCAGCAGTCTGGACCTGCCCCCGGTCGATCCGCCCGCAGCCCGATCAGCCCAGGAAGAACCAAGCCCGGACTCCGCCGAAAAGGACGCGAGCGCAGAGACTGCGACCGCCGATTCCGGCGATGCCGTCGCCGGTGAGTCCGCTGCCGCTCCCGCGGTGGAAGGATCCGATGCGGTCATCGGCGCCGCCGGGCAGGATGCGGAATCCGCAACCGCTGAATCATTGCCCGATCTGGACCCGGACAAAGCCGTGGTCTACAGGTCGTGGAGCGCCTACGAAGTGGGCGATGTGATCAAGCATCTCGCCTGGGACGATTACGGAGTGGTGGTGGCCAAGGAACAGATTCCCGGCAATCGCCTGGTGGTCAAGGTCCACTTCGAGAAGTCGGGTGTCATCCGCCTGATCGAACAGGACGGGAGTCGGCCTTGAACGCGGCCAGATCCCTTTCCCGCCGTCGCGCACGACGAGTCTCCCTCTTTATCATCGCCGCTGTTCTCTTTCCCGCCGCGGTATCCTTCGGCCGGTCGCCGGTGATGGATCCGATACCCTGGCCGGCGCTGGATGATGAATCGAGCATCACTTTCCGCGTCGGTCGATTCGACGACCCCGACACCGGTTGGTCGGCTGATCGCATGGGTCTGTTCGGCGTTCGCCGGGCCACCAGGTCTTCGGTCCTGTTCATGCATTTCGACTACGTTTCCTTCACCGCCGGCAACGTGTCGGTGCTGGATCGGTGGCCGGAGCTGGCCACGGAGGAAGCCGCGGCCGGTTGGCCCGGCGAGAGACGCATGAGCGGCTGGGTGAGGCCCGGCGTGGGGCTGATCGGCAGGATCGGATTGCCTCTTGCGGGAAAATCGCTTTACGCTCTGGCGTTGGATCTGCCGCTGGGCAAGGATTCGCTCTACCCGTTCGGCGGGCGCAACATGCCGGTGAGATTCCATCTGCACCGCCCGCTGGCGATCGGTAGGGGCCTCGAACTTGCTTTCGGTGCGGGAATGATCTTGCAGGTCGACTCCCCGGGTGATGAACTTTCGGGCGAGGCCTTCAGTTCGGCGACGGTTCTGGAAGGCGGGCTGACCTGGCGCGCCGATGCCGGGCGTTATCTACGCCTGACGGCCGACTTCGCTTCCGGGGACGGGATCGATTCGAAGGTCGTGGGCATCGAGGGCGTCGTTCCCTCGGGAGCGACGGGCAGGTTCACGCTGGGCGTCGCGCAGGATCTGGCCGGCCGCAGCGACCGCGTCTGGGGCACCCGGATCACTTTGGGCTGGACGATTTCGGCGCCGGTAGGCCCCGACCCAGTTGGCGACCAGGGCGACGGGCGGAAAGCCGACCGGGAAACAGGAAAGGGCGGCAGATGAGAAAGCGCAATTTTGATCGCGGCCCGGGCCGCCTGGCCACAGCCGTGACGATGTTTTGTCTGGCGGTCTTTTCCGCCGCCGCGGCCGTGGCGGCTCCGGCGGCCGGCGACATCAGGATCGCGACGGTCGATACGCTGGGTTTCGCCGGCATGGAGATCCGCGGTATGGCCTGGCTCGACGAGGTCCGCTATGTGGTCCTGCTGGCCGAGCCGGACACGCTGCCGGAACTGCCCCCGCTTTCTACCCGTCTCGCCTGGTTCTCGACCGGCGCCGAGGCCGATCGCGAGGAGGACTTCACCGGCACCCTTTCCCGCGGCCTGGCCTTCGACGGCAAGTACCTCTGGAGCTGCGGCGACTCCCAGGACGGGGGAGCGCTGCTCTACAAGATCGAATCCGACACGCTCACCGTCGAAGCTGCTTATCCCACGCCCGGTCATCGGCCCTGCGGCGCCGCCTGGGACGGTGAATTCGTTTGGCTGGTCGATCGCGACACCGGGCGATTGGATCGATTCGACACCGAACATGAGGAAGTGACGCGCTCGATCCTGACCCCCGGCTTCTCGCCTTACGGTCTGGCGTTCGACGGCCGCTTCTTCTGGGTGAGCGACAGCGGGACCGGCAGACTCTATCGATTGGCGCGGAATACCGGCACCTGGAACGGCTCGGTTGCGGCCGATGTCTGGTCCTTCCGGGGACGGGATTTGGCCCTGGCCTGGGACGGATCTTCGCTGTGGTTCGCTCCCCCGGAGGGTTCTGTGGCGGTTCGGATCAGATTTGAATAGGCTGTCTCTCCAAGCCCATACCTGACACACGGGTTTTCCTTGCCCGCTCTGGCGGGGATAGCGGCTTTTTCTATCTTATACCTGATTTTGAGTTTCAGAGTCAGGCTTGATTTTCCCTTGAGCGGAGGATTGATTGGAGTGTCTGTCAAAAAGGAAATAGCTCCTGAGGTCGTGCGGGAGAAGGAACTTGGCTTTCAGAAGTACATCCAGCAGGAAGGCCTCAAGACCACCAAGCAGCGCAACACGATCGTCAACGTGTTCTTCAAGTTGCGCGGGCACATCTCGGTCGAGGAACTGCTGAATCAGGTCAAGAAGGTCAATCCGAAGATCGGCTACGCAACCGTCTACCGGACCCTGCATCTGCTGGTCAACAGCGGGCTGGTCGAGGAGCGCCGTTTCGGTGACGGCCTTTCGCGGTATGAAGGTCATTCCGAGGTCGAGCATCACGATCACATGATCTGTCTGGAATGCGGCAAGATCTTCGAGTTCTTCAACCCGGACCTCGAGAAGCTGCAGGAAAAGCTGGCTGCCGAGAACCAGTTCACTGTCTATCGCCATCGCCTGGAACTCTACGGAGCCTGCCAGGACAAGGACGCCTGCCGGCAGCGCAAGAACGCTTCCGGCGGACGCATCGGTGGCTGAGTTTCCCCGTCGGGGAGCTGGTCGGGAGATAGAGTTGGGCATGGAAGTATCTCATCAGGACGCCGCCGGCGTCCTGCTCCTGGTCGGCAATCCCAACGTCGGCAAGAGTGCGCTTTTCAGCAGGCTGACCGGCAAGTACGTCACGGTATCCAATTATCCGGGCACGACGGTCGACGTTACTCGCGGTCGCTTCCGTCGCGGCGCAGTGGATTCCGAGGTGATAGACACGCCGGGAATCTATTCCTTGCTGCCTCATTCCGAAGACGAGATCGTGACGCGGGACCTGCTTCTGGAGTATCCGGAAGCCAGGGTCGTACTCGTTCTCGACGCCAAGAACCTGCAGCGGGGACTGGTGCTGTCCCAGCAATTGAGCGAGTTGGGAGTGCCGTATTGCGTGGCTCTCAACATGATGGACGAAGCTCTCGGTCAGCGTTTCCGCATCGACATTCCCGCTCTTTCCTCGGCTCTCGGCGTACCTGTCGTTCCCACGGTGGCGACTACCGGCAAGGGTATGAAGGAACTCGAAGCAGCCATGGCGGAAGCTGTTCCGGGAAACTTCACCTGTCCGCTGCCCGATGATTTCAAAAACGCGATCGAGGCCGTGGCCGCCGATCTGGAGCAGGACGTGCCGGGTCATATCGCCCGCTTCCTGGCCCAGGGGCTGCTGGTCGAGCCCCACTCCATGCCGGTCAAGCTGCGCGCCGGAATCGACCGGCAGCGGCTGGACCGCATCAACCGCAACGTAGCAATGGGAAAACGGGGGCTGGACGTCTCGGTCAACACGGCCGTATCGGCCTGTCGCCGGGCCGTGATCAACCTGCTGCTCGACCGCCTCGAATACGCTCCGGGACGTCAACCCGGCGGTTTTTCCGTCCGCCTCGGCCGGTTGTGCACGCATCCGGTTTGGGGCCTGGGCATGGCGGGCCTGGTCCTGTTCCTCGTCTACGAGTTCGTCGGTGTCTTCGGGGCCGGCACCCTGGTCGACCTGATGGAGAACAAGCTCTTTGCCGAGTTGCTCAATCCGGCGGTCATATCGTTTGCCGACAAGTATCTGCCTTTCGCCGGGGTGAGGGATTTCCTGGTCGGGGACTACGGCGTGATCACGATGGCCTTGACCTACAGCCTGGCCATCATCCTGCCGGTCGTGGGCACCTTCTTCATCGCCTTCGGCATTCTGGAGGACTCGGGCTACATGCCCCGCCTCGCGGTGATGGCCAATCGTCTGTTCCGGCGCCTCGGCCTGCACGGCAAGGCGGTCCTGCCGATGATCCTCGGTCTGGGTTGCGATACCATGGCCACCCTGACTACACGCATCCTCGACACCCGCAAGGAACGGATGATGGTGACCCTGCTGCTCGCGCTCGGGGTTCCCTGCTCGGCGCAACTGGCCGTGATATTCGGCATGCTCGGCTCCGTCTCGGCCTGGGGGCTGCTGATCTGGCTCGGTGTGGTGACCGCAGTGATGGTGACCACCGGATCCATCGCCGCCCGGCTGATTCCCGGTCAATCCAGCGATTTCATCCTCGAGTTGCCGCCGATGCGGCTGCCGGGAATCAAGAATATCCTGGTCAAGACGGCGGCCCGCATGGAGTGGTATCTTAAGGAGGCCGTGCCGCTGTTCATCCTGGGCACCGTGGTGCTGTTCACGATGGACCGCCTCGACGTCCTGAAGGTGATCCACGGAGTGGCCGCACCGCTGGTGGAGGGTTTCCTGGGGCTGCCGGTCGAAGCGACCGACGCATTCATGGTGGGATTCCTGCGCCGCGACTACGGAGCCGCCGGCCTGCTGGATCTGCAGCGACAGGGAATGATGGATCCCCGGCAGGTCGTGGTCAGCCTGGTGATCATCACGCTCTTCGTGCCCTGCATCGCGAACTTTTTCGTGATGATCAAGGAGAGGGGATGGAAGGCCGCGGGACTGATGCTCGGGGTCATCATCGTCATCGCTCTTTCGGTCGGAGGCGCGCTCAACGGCGTGCTGGGGCTTCTGGATATCAGACTCTGATTCCGGGGACATCCCTCGGGAGGTTGAAATGGACAACTGTCGTCGAGACGCGATGGAGGATCTGCTGCGCCGGCTCTGGATCAGCCGGGAGGAAGGCAAGGACTTCATCTGCGGCCCGGATGAACCGGCCGAAGGAAACATCGGCGAGGACGAACTTCTCTCTTCGCTGGAGGCCGAGGGACTCGTTTCCAGCAGCGACGACAACATCGAACTGACGACCGCCGGCGAAACCAGGGCCGCCAACATCGTCCGCAGGCTGCGGCTGGCCGAACGGCTCTACAGCGATCTGCTGCGCGGCAAGACCGACGGCAAAGGATCCACATTCGCCTGCCGCTTCGAGCATATCCTGAACGACGAGGTCACCGACTCGGTCTGCACCCTGCTCGGACATCCGCCCACATGCCCCCACGGCAGACGCATCCCGCCCGGAACCTGCTGCCAGCGTTCCGCCCAGGCCGTGGCGCCGGTGGTCAGGCCGCTCAGCGATTTCGCTCCCGGCTCCACCGCCCGGATCGTTTTCCTGTCCCCGCGGTTCCATCACCGGCTCGACCGGCTGAACTCCTTCGGCATCCTGCCCGGAGCCGAAATCCAGCTGCACCAGAAGCAGCCCACCTACGTTCTGAGGATCGGCGCCACCGAAGTGGCTATCGAGAAAGAGGTGGCGCGTGAAATCTTCGCCATCAAAGTCTCCTGACCCGAGCAACGGATCCGGCTGGTTGCGGATCGAGGTCGACGCCGGGGCCCTGCGCTCCAACATGGCGGTCTTTCGCCGCCTGGTTCCCGCCGACTCCCGACTGATGGCCGTGGTCAAGGCCGAGGGCTACGGCCACGGCCTGGCCCTTTCCGCCCGTGAGTTCCTGGCCGGCGGCGCCGACATGCTCGGCGTACACTCCGTCGGGGAGGCCGCAGCCCTGCGTGACGCCGGTATCGACGCCCCGGTGCTGGTGCTCGGTCCCCTGAACGAGGCGGGAGCCGTGCTGGCCGCGGAACTGGGCGCCGAGGTGACCGTGGGTTCGCTGTACGCCGCCGCCGCGGTCGAGGCCGCCGCTACGGCCGAGCGCCCGCTCCGTGTCCACGTCAAGGTCGAGACCGGGGTCAACCGCCAGGGAATCGTGGAGGAAGAAGTCGGCCCGTTGCTCGATATGCTGGGCGAGCATCCCGGAGTGGACATCGTCGGCCTCTCGAGCCATTTCGCCGACATCGAGGATACGACCGACCACGGTTTCGCCCATCGTCAGAAAGAGCGTTACGAGGCTTTCGCAAGGCTTTTTGCCGCTCGCGGCCTCGACTCGATATGCCGTCATATGTCTTGCAGCGCATCGACGATCCTGTGGGAGGACTCCTGCCGGGACATGGTCCGCGTCGGCATCTCCGCCTACGGCATCTGGCCCTCTCGTGAAACCCTGGTCTCTTCGCGGGCGGCCGGCCGGGCCGAGATCGATCTGCGCCCCGCGATGGCCTGGAAGACATGCGTGGCCCAGGTGCGGCGGGTTCCCGCCGGTCAGACGGTGGGTTATGGGCGGAGTTGGAAGGCTCCGGCGGACAGCCGTGTCGCCGTGTTGCCGGTGGGCTATTCCGATGGCTATCCGCGAGCCCTTTCCGGACGCTCCCACGTTCTGATCGGGGGGTGCCGGGCTCCGGTGCGGGGACGGATCTGCATGAACCTCTGCATGGTCGATGTCAGCCACGTGCCGGACGTCGCGCCCGGCGACGAGGTCGTGCTGCTCGGAACCCAGGGACAGGAATCGGTCAGCGCCGAGATGATCGCCGAATGGCTCGGCACCATCGCCTACGAGGTGCTGACCCTGCCGGGAAGAAGCTGGAGCCGCATTCCGCTTTGAAGCGAATTCGCCGTCATCGGCCGCGGGAGGAAGAATGATAGACGCCATCAAACGCTTTTTCGAGGAACGGGTGCACGATCGCATCGATCCGGACGACGCGCAGAACGCAGCGGTTTCCGCGACCGGTATCGCCACCTGCGCTCTGTTGCTGGAGGTCGCCCACGCCGACGACGAGTTCACCGCCGAGGAGCAGGAAACCATCGTCGGCCTGGTCCGGGCCGAATTCGGTCTGTCCCCCGCGGAAGCCGCCGAGTTGATCGCCCTGGCCGAACAGGAACGACGCGAGAGCACCGATCTTTTCCAGTTCACCCGCCTGATCGGCGAGAGCCTGGATCGATCCGGAAAACTGGCCGTCGTGGAGTCGTTGTGGCGGGTCGTTTACAGCGACGGTACGCTCGAGGCCCACGAGGACGCCCTGCTCCACAAGCTGGGCCGTTTGCTGGATCTGCGGCACAACGATCTGATCGCCCTGAAGCTGAAGGTGAAGGGCGAGTAGTCTCTCCGGATGTACTCCGCTTCGCCGATATGTCCCTCCAGGTACGTTTCCGCTGTCGCCCGGGCTTCTCCGCTCGGGCGATTTTTTATAGCAAGTATTTGATTTCATGTCGATTACGCCGCCGAAGCCGGGATGGCACTGCCGCTGCAAGGGGAGATCGCCGGGGCGACGAACACAGCGGCCGGGCGGATCCGATCCACGGCCCACGATTACTGGATCCCAGGATGCGGAGGTCATGATGATGAGGCGCACACTCTTTGCGGGAAGCCTGTTGCCGGCGCTGCTGCTGGCGTTGGCTTTGAGCGGCTGCAGCGAAAGCGACAACGGCCTGGCCGGCGCCGAGCCGACCGGCGGAGACGATTATGTGGCGATGGACATGGACGATGTCTACGGCGGCCTGACCGTCAGCGACGAGCCGGCGGATTTCGCCGATGAGTATTTCCAGGCCGCAGCGGTGGCCGCGGAATTCGCCGAGGCTGATGATCCCATGGCCGTCGATCCGGAGGTCCTGCTGCTCGAGGAAGCCGGCGGAGATCCCGCCGATCCCGACCGGCCCCGTTTCTCTTTTGTCAAGATCACCTGGGGCATGCTCGACCGGGCGCTCGACGATCCGGCGATTGATGCGGCCGGCCTCGACTGGACCGGTATGCTGAACGTGGACCGGGGCATCGCGATCGCGCGCCGGACGATCCTTTTCGAGGAGCCCGGCGATCATCTCATCCTGCCCAGGATCGATCGTCATACGGTGGCCTGGACGTCTCATACCGGACCCGGCTACGACGGCTTGATCATCGAGATCATCGAGCCGCCCCTGGATCCGGATTCCACCGCGCCGATCATCCAGAACCTGCTGCATCTGGTGACTCCGCAATTCCGTCTGGACATCCCGGTCTCCGACCTGTCCGACCTCGATCTGGTCGAGAAGGTGGATGAACTCGGCAATGCGATCCGCTGCGAGGGATTCCGGCTCAGCGAGATCGATCTCTGCCCCAAGGGATTCCTGTCCGGCAAGTGGATGCGCATCGATCCGGCCGTCGATACCGTGGCCTATGACCGCGGTGTCCGCGGCCACTTCAAGGGGCGCTGGATCGATGTGTTGGGCATCGCCCGCGGCGTGGTCCGCGGCGCCTGGGGAGTGAACGGCGAGGGCGAGCAGGTCTTCGCCGGGAAGTGGATCGATAATCAAGGCCGTTTCAAGGGATTGCTCAGGGGGGCCTGGGGATCGGCCGACGGGGACGGCTACGGCGAATTCCGGGGCCACTGGACCAACCGCGCCGGTGGCGTGGAAGGCAAGCTCGGCGGCAAGTGGTTCCTGGCGACCGACAGACCCGCCGGTTTCTTCGCCGGCCGTTGGGCGACGCTCTGCGACGATGAAGCCAGCAACGGGATCGAGTGATTCTTCCCGGCGGGGATCGCGAAGAGAAGAAAAGAGGCCCGGCCTGAACAGGCCGGGCCTCTGGCTTGGCTATGGATCAGCGCCGGATCAGGCCAGATCCAGCTCGATGCTTGCGGGCTGGATCAGCGGGTGGTCGTCGAGGGCTTTGCGGGCCTCGATCACCAGGTCGATGCGGCCGATGACCTTGCCCGATCCGTTGACCTCGTAGTCGTGGGCCGGAGTATAGCCCTCCATGCCCTTGGCGTCGGGGTCGAGCGTGTGGTCGAAGACATGGTCGACCAGCTTCAGGCCGTCCGGCAGCGAGTGCATCACCTTCTGGATCTCCCGGCCGTAGCGCGGCGCAAAGGCCTGGTAGGAGAACTTGAACGAGGCCGAGCGGACCCGGCGCTCGGAGACGAGCTCCACATCGCATTCCGCCAGCATGTCCTTCGCGCGCTTCTTGATCAGGGCGCGGATCTTCGAGTCGACCACCACATGGCATTCCCGAGGTTGGAAGTGGATGAACTCCTTGACCTTGTCGGCTATCTTCGGCCCCGTGATCTTCTCTTCAGAGCTGTAGAAGATCCCGCCGGTCTCTCCGGAACCCATCTTGAGACCCGCCAGCAGCCCGTGGACGAGCACCAGCGGTCCGGCCAGGACCATCTCGTAGAAACCGAGCCGGTTGTTGTTCTGTGCAGCCATCTTCCGCCCCCTTACAGGAAGAACACCAAGGTCGCGATGATGAACGTCGGGACCAGTATCGGCAGTGAATACTTGAGCATGTATCCGAAGAAGGAAGGCATCGGGATGCCTGATTCCTCGGCGATCGATTTGACCATGAAGTTCGGAGCGTTTCCGATGTAGGTCATCGCGCCCATGAAGACGGCGCCGGAGGAGATCGCTTTCAGGTCATGGATGAAATCCGGGTTGGCCAGGGCCTCGGCTCCGTAGCCGAGCAAACCGGGGACGGCCGACTCGGGCATGCCGAAGCTGCCCAGGGCGGTGTTGAAGAAGGTCAGGTACGTGGGCGCGTTGTCCAGGAAGCTGGACAGCCCGCCGGTGACCCAGAAATAACGCGCCGGAGAATCGACGAAGCTGATCAGTCCGGCCAGGGCTCCCGCGGTGCCGACGCGCAGGATGGCCAGGGCGGGGATGATCGTCATGAAGATGCCCGCGAACAGATAGGCCACTTCCTGGATCGGGAACCAGGTGAACTCGTTGTTCTTGCGGATCATCTTTTTGGTGGTGATCAGCGACAGCACTCCCATCAGAACCAGCCACAGATCCTTGATCTCGTTCTGCAATTCGACGTACACGTGGCCCATGATCGGGATCTGCTTCAACGAGACGGCGCCCGAGAAGATCACGCCGCCCATGATGCCCAGCAGGAACAGGACGTTATGCAGTCCCTGGATGTGGATTCCCTCACCCTTGCCGTCGTCCGGGGCCGGCTTCTCTTCCTTGCGGAAGTAATAGGTGTCGATCAGGAAGAAGACCACCAGCAGGATGCCGCAGACGAGCAGCATCTCGGTCAGGAGGCCGGTGGTGACCCAGAAGAAGGGCACGCCGTGCAGGAAGCCCAAAAACAGCGGGGGATCGCCCAGCGGGGTGAGCGAGCCGCCGATGTTGGCCACCAGGAAGATGAAGAAGACGATCAGGTGGACCTTGTGGCGGCGCCAGGAATTGGCCCGCATCAGCGGTCGGATCATCACCATCGCCGCGCCCGTGGTGCCGATCCACGACGCCAGGGCGGTGCCGATCAGCAGCAGCAGCAGGTTGACCCGGGGTGATCCGCGCAGCGATCCGCCCACGAAGATTCCTCCCGCCACGGTGAACAGCGCCCAGAGCAGGACGATGAACGGGATGTAGTCGATCAGGTAGATGTGCAGGATCTCCTGCACCGCCTCGCTCTTGAACGCGATCACGAACGGGATCGCGAACAGGAGCGCCCACATGGCGGAAATCTTGGGAAAGTGGTGATGCCAGAAGTGGGGCGCGAAGAGCGGAAAAAGCGCGATCGAAAGCAGGATCCCGATGAACGGCAACGCGCTCCAGAGCGGCAGGCGGGATCCGAGGGCGGGCCCCTCGTGGCCCTGGCCGTGCCCGGTTCCGGTTGCGTCCACCGCTGCGTGTTCAGCCTGCGCTTCGGCGGTGGTCTCGGCGGACACGGCGGCCGCTTCGACTGACTCGGCGTCTTGCCCGTGATCCTGGGCGGCGACGGGCGCAGCCGCGAAGACGACGGCCATACCCACGAGCAGCACTGCCGCCGCGAGGATCGGGTTGAGTTGGCGAATTCGGGTCGATTTCATTTCAGCTCCCGGCTGGGTTGAGGCGCGATTCATCTTCCGTGGCGCGCTGCGTCCCGGGTCGGACATTCCGAAGAAGCTAGCCGTCCGGGTTAATCATGTCAAAAACCGGACGCATTCCGCGATCCTGATTATTGATCCGCCAAGGCGAAATTAATGGTTGTAGGACTTTCGTGATCCTGTTTAATCGGGATGTCCAAGACGGACCGGTCACGGATCGGATCCCCTGTTTATTCAACCCGGGAGGAGATCAACGTGAAGATTCTTCAAAAGCTCGCACTGGCTGCTTTTTGCTTGATTACCCTTGCCGCCGCTGCAGCCGCAGTGGCCGGCGAAGTGGACATGAAAGTGAACGGAGAAGTTCGCTACCGCTGGTTCCAGGACGGAACCGACTTCTCGCCCGACGCCGACGCCTACGGCTACAGTGAATTGCGCACCCGGCTGGGTGTCAAGGTCCGACCGCAGGAAGGTTTGAAGCTGTTCTTCCAGTTCCAGGATTCGCGCACCATCGGCGACAACTCCGGCGGCCTGGTCGAGGACGTCGATCTCGGTCTGCACCAGGGATTCCTGGCCTACCAGCCCCGGGAAAATTTCTGGGTCCAGGCCGGGCGCTTCGAGATGAAGTATCACGGCGAGCGTCTGGTCGGCGCCGTCGGCTGGAGCAACGTGGCGCGGAGTTTCGAGGGAGTTCGAGTGGGCATGGACCTGGGCGAGGCCGAACTCGAGGCCTTCGGCAGCCAGCTCTTCGAGTCCGGCGACAACGGCGGTTTGCCCGACCGGTATTTCTGGGGCCTGGTCGCCTCGTTCCCGGAGTCGGGCTTCGATCTCTTCGGCTATCTGGATCGCGACGAGAGCGACGACGACATGACCCGGACCACGCTCGGCGCCTGGTCCAAGCGCGAGTTCGGCGAGGGCTTCGACTACGAAGCCATTGCGGCCTACCAGATGGGTTCCTATGACGACACCGACATCGACATCGCCGCCTATCTGCTGCGGACCGAGATCGGCTATACCAACGATTCCGGGCTGCGCTTCGCCGGCCTTGTCGACTACACGTCCGGCGATGATCCCGAGGAGGAGGATTTCGGCGCCTTCTCGAACCTCTACATGACGGGTCATAAGTTCCACGGACTGATGGACATCATCCTCAGCCAGTATTTCCCGAACTACGACGCCGGGCTGTTGGATCTGGCCCTGCGTTTCTCGGCGCCGCTTTCGGACGCCTGGATGCTGAAGGCCGACGCCCACATCTTCTCGACGGCCGAGGACTTCAATCCCGAGGGCGAGAACTCCCTGGGCAACGAAGTGGATATCGTCCTGAACTACACCGACGGCAGGCTCGGTTGGCAGAACGGTCTGGGCATCTTCAGCGCCAACGAAGATTCGGGATTCGCCGGCGTCGAGGATCCCGACACGGCGATCTGGTTCTACTCGATGATGACCGCCTCGTTCTAGCCGGGGCGGCTCCGGACGCAAAAAGGCCCCCGGTCGATTCCGATCGGGGGCCCCTGTTTGCCGGCGGCCTGATTTTCAGCCGGCGATCAGCTTCGAGATGTAGGGCATCAAGCCGTTCATGATCAACTGGACGGCGATGACCGTGACGAGCAATCCCATCAACTTCTCGACGATGCGCATGCCGGTCTGCCCGAGCCGTCTGAGCACGGTGTCGGCTCCGATCAGGATAATCCCGGACAGGATCAGGATGGCGATGACCGCGATCCCGACGAGCGCGATCTGGGTCATTCCGCCCGCTTCCGCCCGCAGCACCATCACGGTGGTGATCGACCCCGGGCCGGCCAGCATGGGGATGGCCAAAGGGGTTACCGCGGGGTCGTCGTCTTCGTCGGCGTGGTTGGACTGAGTCGCCCCGCGATCGGCCTCCATCGCCCGATTCAGACCGGTTCGCCAGCGTCTGGGCCGGGACTGGAGCATATCCAGGCCGATGCCGAAGAAGATCACGCCGCCGGCGATCCTGAAGGCGGAGATGGTGATTCCGAAGGCCGTCAGCACGTAGCTGCCGGCGTAGGCGAAGACCAGCAGCACGACGGCCGATATCAGCAGCGCCTTGACGAGTGTTTTTCTTTTCTCAGCGTCGGTACTGCCGGCGGTCAACCCGCTGAAAAACGGGATGCAGCCCAGGGGATCTATGACCGCGAACAGGGAAGACAGGGAGAAGAGACAGAAGCCGTAAACATCCACTTTACTGTTCCTCCAGGGCTATTGGTCGAAGCAACATATGTTATACGATCCGTACGTCAAACCTATATTCGGATGGGGTAAGTGTTCGTTAACATTTTGACTTGTTGACAATTGTCACAGGTACTATCCTCCTATGAGTTCCGGACGAGTGGCGACGGCAAGCCGTCATCCCTGGACCTTCCTGGAGGATCCCCAATGAAGAAATTCCTGACCCTTCTGGTCGGGGCCGCGCTGTTTCTGCCCGTGGCTGTCATGGCGGGCGGGTACGCGTTTCCCGATCGCTTCGATCTGCCCGCGGGCGCTACCTACGCCGGGTCGGAAACGTGTGCGGAATGTCATGATGACATCGCGGAGTCCTATGCACACGCCGCCCACGATCCGATGCTCGGTTTGACCGTTCCCGGCACCGCGGTCTCCAGTTGCGAGTCCTGCCACGGGCCCGGCAGCCTGCATGTGGACGAAGGCGGCGAAGGTCCGATCTGGGGCGCGGAGTTCCTGAACTCCCTGGGCGCCGAAGACCGCGCCGCGCTATGCCTCCAGTGCCATACCGGCCTCGATCACTCCTGGCAGGACAGCCCCCACGCGGGGTCCGCCGCTTCCTGTGTCGATTGCCACGCCGACCAGGTCCATTTCGGCGGATCGATCCTGCCCCGGTCGCAGTATCGCATCGAGGGCGAGTTCTGCATCCAATGCCATCAGGAACAGGTGTCCGACTTCCGTCTGCCGTACCGCCATCGCGTTCTCGAAGGCCAGATGGACTGCTCCGAGTGCCACTCGCCCCACGGCGAGGTCATCGGCGTCTACGGTATCGGCGGCGAGAACCAGATGTGTCTGCGCTGTCACGAACCCATGGCCGGTCCGTTCGTCTTCGAGCACGACGCCGTCCAGGGGGAGGAGTGCATCGCCTGCCACCGGCCGCACGGTTCGATCAACGACAAGCTGCTGACCCAGGACAATAACTCGCTTTGCCTGCAGTGCCATTACCAGCCGGATTATCCGGTCATCGGAGCCGTCAATCACAGCGGCCCGTTATCCGGCACCCGGCGGTGCTACGACTGCCACAGCGAGGTGCACGGTTCCAACATCGATCCCAAGTTCAGCGAGTAAAGGAGAGCGGCCATGAAAGAGAATCGCAAGACCACCGTGCTGGTGCTGTTCGCGGTCCTGCTGGCCGCGGCCCCGCTGGCGGCGGCGGGGCTGGACGCGGGTCCCGCAGTGGGACGCGTCTGGGCCGAACCCGGCGAGCAGATCGGATTGGAGAACCAGTTCACCCAGACCCTCTGGCTGATGGATCCCTACGGCTCCGACGCCAAGATCGCCGAAGACTGGCAGCTGGTCGACGACTTCCGCTTCGCCGGCAGCCTGTTCCGGCACGATGTCGCCGAGAACGGCAATTGGCTGACCCTCAAGGCTTCCGGCGATAACGGGGGCGATTCCGGCGGCGGTTACGTCGGGATGTGGGGCGGTCGGCCGGGCGACGTCGGTTTCGGTGTCGTCTACAAGGGCTTCGACCACTACTACGACCGTTCGATCGAGACTCCGTTCCCGATGTTCGTCGAGCCGGCCGGTCTGGATTTCCTGCCTACGCTGCGGCGCAACCAGTTGACCGTCGGCCTGAAGAAGAACCTCGGCGGAACCTACGCCGTGCGCCTGGACGCCGGCTATGAATACACCACCCAGAACGGCGACAAGACCTTGCTGGCGGTCGACTCCGGCCTGCCCTCGCTCTGGGCGCGGACAGCCGACACGCACCGGTTCTGGCTCGGCGGCTCCGGTTCCACCGGCAAGCTGGCCGCGAATTGGAACGGCGATTTCCAGGCCGACGGCGGCTATCGCTATCGCGGCGGCCAGGCCGACCTCGATCACGGTTTCGACGTGGACGCGATCGCCTGGAGCGCACGGGCCGGGGCCCGCTACGACTTCTCGAACAAGCTGCGCCTGCTCGGCAACTTCGGCTACGCCAACCGCAGCAGCAATCCGACCGAGGTCAACGGCGACGACATCTACAGCCTCGACGGCGAGACTTCCGTCCATACCGTGGTCGGCGGTCTGATCTATCGCCCGCGGCGGGACCTGAACCTCAAGCTCAGCGGCCGCTACCAGACCCGGGACACCGACGCCTGGAGCAAGCTGCAGGGCGAAGACTACGATTCGGTGAATAACGACCGCAACAGCACGACCGTCCGGGCGGATATCGGATTCAACGGCCTGAAGGACACTCGTCTCGCGGGTACCTACCGCTATCTCTCGACCGACCAGGACGAGATGCTGGCGATCCAGGAAGTGCTCTCCGGTCCGGCGATCGAGTCGCAGTCGAGCGACCGGCAGCAGAAGACCCACGAGTTCACCGTGAAGGCCCGGCGGCGTCTCTCGCCCAAGGCTTCGGTGCGGGCCCGCTTCGCCTATTCGACCAGCGATATCGACGAGACCGTGTCCGGCGACGACCTGCGTTATTGGCAGGGCGATCGCTCCGAGGACCGCACCCGCGGCCGGATCTCCCTGGACACGCGTCCCGTGCACGGCGTCCATCTCGACGCCGGCTACGAGATGATCCGTCAGACATTCCAGCGTGACGACATCGACGGCGTCGAGACCACCTGGGATTCCGACCGGGCCTTCGCCACCGCGAGTTGGTTGGCCACCGCGAAGGTGACCGTCCTGGGCGCCGTCTCGATGGGCAAGGAAGACTACGCGATCGACGGCTTCGAATCCGAGGGCGGGCAGCAGTACGAGGGCACGACCTGGCGCTTCTCGCCGGGGATGTCCTACCGGCCCCTGGCCGACCTCGAACTCGAGGGCCATTACGAAGGCGTCCGGCAGCGCGACTCGATCGACTCCGATTTCGATCGCTGGTTCTTCCGTGCGAATTATCGCTGGAACGAGATGACGACGGTGGCTGCCAGCTACCGCCGCTACGAGTTCGATGAGAACCGGTGGGACGACGCGATCACCGATCTCTACGCGCTTTCGTTCACGAAGCGCTTCTGATTCCGATTCCGGACGTTCCCGTCCCGGCGGCGGGGATGTCCGGGAAGACGGCGGGCGTTGGGTGGAACCTGAATCAGTTTTTTTCGGGGGATTGGCGCTCGCCGTCGTTCTCGTTTTCCGGACTTTTCCGGCGAACAGCAACGGGAAAACAAAAACAGACCGAAGATGTCGTGATTATTTCAACGGCACTTGACAAACAACTAACAGATGCTAGATTTATCTAGTTGGTGAACGTTCGTTGACTTGGTGCCGAATCGAGGACTGGCATGGCAAATCCCGCCCGTGTTCCCAACCGGCGACTGGATATCCTGGAGAAATCAGGACATCTGTTCGCTGCTCACGGTTATGAAGGCACCGCCATCCGCCAGATTGCCCGCACCTGCGGCATTACCGAGGCTGCGATCTACCGACATTTCGACAGCAAGCTCCACCTCTACGAAGAGGTGATCCGCCATAAGGCCAGCGAGTTCGACATTCGCTCATTCCTGGCCGACAAACGGGGCAGTGGAGACGTTTCATTCGCCCTGCATACCGTAGCCGAACACATCCTGAGCATCTCCGCCGAAGATCCCGAACTGGTCCGCCTCATGTTCTTCAACACTCTCGAGGGATACCGGGTCAGCACGGTTCTCTTCCAGGAATTGCGTTATCCGTACATCCAATACCTCAGGGAAGAACTGACTATGCTGGTCGAAAGCGAAGCCATCCGGAAGGTCGATCCCTACATCACGGCCCGTTGCTTCGTCGGGATGGTGATGGACTGCGCCTTGAACGCCAATATCTGGAGTGAACTGGATAAGCAGGATTTCTCGGCCAAGAACGTCGTTTGTAACAATGTTCCGATCTTCGCCCGCGGCCTGGCCATCCAGGACGGGGCTGATCAAAATTGAAACCCTTGCCAGGGGAGTTCCGGACCATGTTGAAAGCCCTTCGAATCGCAGCCGTGCTGCTGGTCCTCGGGATCGGCTTCTACGGATGCGACAACGACACCTCAACCGAGATGCCCGAAGGCAATCAGCCGGTTTCCGAGCTGACCTGCATCGGCTGTCACTCGAGCGAGGATGATCTGCGCGCCAACGCCAGCTCCAAGAGCGTCGACCTCGTGGTCGCCGTCAAGGCGGATGGCTGAGGCGGCTCCGTACCCGAGCTGGAAGCTTGGGAAAAGGTTTTTATCGGCGGCAGCAACGCCGACGACTTTCTTGCATCGACCCATGGCCGGCAGACTTGCCAGAGCTGCCACGGCGGGCGCGATGATTTCTACTTCGAGACCATGGCCGAGGCCCACGAGGGCATGGTGCCCGATCCCAGCCGCACCGGCGCCTGCGACGTGTGCCACTCCGAGATCGCGGGCA